>NZ_AP019697.1:0-172500 GCF_007164725.1 Dialister hominis
TCTATCAGGAAACCCCTTACAGCTTGGACGATCTCGTGCCCTTCAACGTACATAATCCGCTTCACGTATAAGCGGATGAAAGGAAATTTCCCCGGAGGTGTTCTTATGAAACGGTTTTTGAAATGGTTTCTCCTCATCGTATCCTGCCTGACACTCGGCCTTGCTGCCGGCTGCGGCAATGGCACAGGCAAAGCGCCGGCTTCTTCTGCTCCTTCCAACAGTAAGGTCATCCGCGTCGGCATGGACGCAGCGTATCCGCCTTTCGGCTTCCAGAACACGGAAACGAAAGCGTATGAAGGCTTCGATGTCGATGTCATCCGCGCCATCGGCAAGGCAGAAGGCTTTGAAACGGAAGTCCACAACATTGCTTTCGACGGCCTGATCCCGTCTCTCCAGTCCGGCGTCATTGATACAGCCATCAACGATATCACCATCACCCCGGACCGCGAAAAATCCGTCGATTTCTCCAAGCGCTACTACATCGCAGGCCTCGGCGTCGTCGTCAAGGCAGACAATGATGCCATCAAGACCGCTGACGACCTCAAGGGCAAAGTCCTTGGCGTGACGATCGGCTCCACCGGCGAAGAAGCTGCCAGAAAGATCGAAGGCGCCAACGTGAAGGTCTACAACACACTCTCTGATGCCTTCCTCGACCTCAAGCAGGGCGCTGTCGATGCTGTCGTGAACGATATCCCGACGAATGAATACTACGTCGCAAAGACAAGCGACCACTCCGTGAAGACCGCTCCTGTCGCTCTTACGAGTGAAGACCTGGGCATTGCCGTCAAGAAGGGAAATAAGGACCTCCTGAAGAAAATCGACGACGGCCTCGCCAAGATCAAGAAGAACGGCGAATTTGCTGCTATCTACAAGAAATGGTTCGACCGTGAACCGCCGGCTGAACTTTTGAAATAAGGAGGAAGCCATGATTGCTGAAATTCTGAAGAAATATCCATTCATCGTCCTGGACGGCGCTTTTTCCACCGAGCTCGAAAAACAGGGCTTTGCCATCAATGATGAACTCTGGAGCGCCATTGCTCTTTACAAGAACCCTGAGCTCGTCGAAGCTGTCCATCTGTCCTACTACGAAGCAGGCGCCGACATCGTGACGAGCGCGAGCTACCAGGCGACCGACGACGGATTCGAGAAGAAGGGGTTCTCCAAGGAAGAAGCGGCATCCCTCATCCAGAGCTCCATCGCTCTCGTGCAGGATGCCAGGGATGAATACCTTTCCTCCCATGAAGAAGAAAACCGCCCGGCACCCCTGACCGCTGCCTCCGTCGGTCCTTACGGCGCTTACCTTGCTGACGGCTCTGAATACAGAGGGGACTATGGCAAGACGAGAGAAGAACTCGCCGATTTCCACAGAGAAAGAATCCACATTCTGGCGGAAGCAGGCCCCGATGTCTTTGCCTGTGAAACGATTCCCTGCCTCGTCGAAGCGCTGGCAGAAACCGACGTCCTTTCTGAAATCCCGGGCGCAGAAGCATGGATTTCCTTCTCCTGCAAGGACGGACTCCACACCTGCGGGGGCGACCTCATCTCCGACTGCGCCAAAGCGCTGAAGGATATCAAGGAAGTCGCTGCCATCGGCATCAACTGCACCGCGCCGCAGTATGTCGAATCCCTGATCAAGGAAATCGTCAAAGTCACCGACAAGCCCGTCGTCGTCTATCCGAACTCCGGCGAAGACTACGATGCAGGAAGCAAATCCTGGGAAGGAAGCGCGGCCAAGTATGAAGACTACGTGAAAATCTGGTACGAAGCGGGCGCCCGCCTCATCGGAGGCTGCTGCCGCACCGGCCCGGAAGACATCCGCAAAGTCGCTGCATTCAGGAAATCCCTGATTGAGAAATAAGGAAATCAAAGAGGGCTGTGGAAGACTCATTTCTACGGCTCTCTTTTTATGCTCTGAGACTCTTTTCGATGAAAATCGACATTTTTCTGGAGGATAAACGGACTTTCTGTTCATCTTTTCGAAAGCTGTTCGTGATTCGTGATATAATTTATATAGATTTTATGAATGAAAGAAGGGTGAAGGGGATATGGCACAGCTTTTGCGGAGAAGGATTTACAATTACACAGTGCTGACGCTGGATAAGGAAGGATCGATTCCTGATTTCGAAATCTTTTCCGCTGCCGCTATCCGCGTCCGCGACGGCAAGGAAGTGGCGACCTACCTTTGCCCGGACTTTCCAACGGATGCGAAGAAACGGACCGAAGAAGTGAACCGGCTTCGTACCTTCATCGGCAATGACATGGTCATCACCTGCGACATCAGCGGGATGACGCCTGTCATGGAAAGTCTTTACATGAACTCGATCGAAGCCTTCTTCACGAATGCGACGCTTGACCTTCTGACCGTCGAGGAAGAAGTCGAGAAATCCGTCCCGGATCCCAAGCCGTTCCACGAAAGGATGAGCCATTTCCGCCGCGTCGTCGAGCCGCTCGAAAGAGCCCGCGGCATGCGCGAAATTTACGAAGAAGACGCCAAGGCCCTCTTCGGCTATCAGGAAGGTTATCCGTACTGGCTCTGCTCGCTTCCCTATGAGGAAGAAAGATACATGGCCAAGCGCCTTCCTTCGAAGAGAAAGAAATTCTGGAAAGCCCTCCTCTGCTGGATGGTCGGCTGTCATTACTTCTACCTCGGCCACCCGAGAAGAAATATCCTGTACCTCCTGACCCTGGGCGGATGCTTCCTCTGGATGCTGAGCGACCTCTACCGACTGCCCGTACTCCTTGACGTGGAAAATGGAAGAATCGCTGCTGAAGTCTACAAGAATGCGCCGAAGGTGAACCGTCCTTCCATCATCCGCTGGGCGCCCTACACCGGCGAAGACTCCGCAGATGAAGGCGGAAGAAGAGGCCTCATGTCCGGCCTCATGCATTTCTTCAGATAAAAAGAAAAGAGCTTTGAAAAGATGATTTCTCATTTTTCCAAAGCTCTTTTCTTTATGCTTAGTTTTCAAATCTTTCGTATATGGTCTTTAGGCAGCTGTTCTTCGCCCAGTTTCTGGAGCCGTTCCGCGTTCTTGGCGGCGGTCAGGATGTAGATGAAGTCGCCTGCTTTGAGGACGGTTTCCGGATCCGGGATCATGTTCTGTCCTTCTCTCTTGACATTGACGACGACGGTCTGTTTCAAGTGTGGTACGCGGGAGAGAGGCTTGTTTTCCAAAATGGAACCGCTTGCAATCGGTACCTCGACGATGGTTCTCTGCTCTTCCGCCTTTTTGTCAGGATGAGAGGCAAGGGAACGTTTCAGGAGGGAATCGTAAATCGGTTCGCCGTGGAGAAGCTCGGCTACGATATATGCGACGGCTGATGCAAGGGCCAGCGACATCAGGTGGCCGAAGTCGCCCGTCATTTCAAGGATGAGGAGCGTCCCGGTGATCGGGGAGCGGACGCTCGCCGCGAAAAGGGAGACCATGCCGATGATGACGATATTCGGGATATAGATATCCGTGATGAGGCCCATCATAACCATGACGCGGCCCTCCGCAGCACCGAGAAGCGCGCCGATGACAAGGAGCGGAAGGAAGAAACCGCCAGACACGCCGCAGCCGTAGCTGATCAGCGTGAAAATATATTTCCCTACGAAAAGAAGGAGAATCATGGAGAGCGTGTACGGATATTCAGCGAGCTTGTCGACGAGGAAATTGCCTCCGCCGAGGACATCCGGCAGGGTAAAGCCCAGGAAGCAGGCGGAAAGAAGCGCAAAGGCGATCTTCATGAAGTTGTTCCTGAAAATGGGGAGATTATAGAACTTACTGATGTTGAGAAGTCCCCAGTTAAAGAAGATGCCGGCAAACCCGGATGTAATCGCAAGGATGACGACGTAGCCCAGATGGTTGGCAGGGACGGGGACGAGGTGGGTGATCGTGAAGCTGGTGTTCGTCCCGAAGAAGAAACGTGTCACGATCGTCGCCGTGATGGCAGATGTCATCGTCGGAAGAAGAACGGCGCCTGAGAAATTGCGGTGGAGTTCTTCGAGGGCGAACATCATACCGGCCAGAGGCGCATTGAAGGCAGCGGCAAGGCCTGCGCTCGCGCCGCTCGTGATGAGGTAGCGCTCTTCCATGCGTGTCCTTCCCAGCAGGCGCGACATGCCCTGAGCGGCGACGGCGCCGATCTGAATCGATGGCCCTTCGCGGCCGAGCGACAGCCCCGCACCGATGCCGACAGCACCGGCCAGGATTTTCACCCAGAGGATGCGGATCCAGCGCATGCGCATGACGCCTAAGATGACGCCTTTGACCTGCGGAATGCCCGAGCCTCCTGCTTCCGGCGCATAGCGGCCCATGCCGTAGAGAGCAAGACCTGCTATGGCAAGGATGGCAAGCCAGAAAAGGAGCGGCTTGAAATCACCGGCTGAAAAACCGGGAATGATATATGTGTTGTATAAAAAGATGCGGTACTTTTCCGCCTCCCCAAGGAGGAAACGGAACAGACTGATAGCCAGTCCTCCCAGTATCCCAACGAAAATGCCTTCTACGAAAAGGCGGAGCCGGAATTTGTGCCAATTGTCCAGCGCGATGTACGTTTGAAGAAGCTGGCGGTTGAAGGCTGTGGAGGACGAGGATTTATCCGTCTTCGATGAGTCCGGCTGCATAGGAACCTCCTGAAAATGAGTGAAAAGGCAAAACCGGCTTTCGCCGGCGCCTTAGATTACGGATCGACCTGATAGGTGAGGACGGCGTCAATCGCGGAGACGGCATCTTCCCAGGTACGGAATGTGTCTTTCATTTCATGTTCATAGAATTCATCGTCAATGTACTTCATATTGATCTTCACATTGATGATGGACGCATGGATGCAGGCGATAGCGCTTTGCGCGGCCATGACCGTGTCGCTGATGGCATTCTTGTTGCCATGGAAAAGAAGATCGGTGAAGCAGGGGAGAAGCTCGCTCATCGTCTGCGCCATCTGCTGCGGGACGGAAATCGCTTTCTTGAAAGCATCCCACTGCTTTTCCTGTCTTTCATCAAGAGGAAGGCTTCTGATTTCACGAAGCGTCTTCATGAGTTCCAGGAAATTGGCGGCATCCTCATCCATCAGGTCGAGGAAGATGGAGCGGGCCATATTGAATACGGAAAGGTATTCATTCGCCTTGTCGTGGAAATCTGCGTAATTCTTATTGGCTGCCGTCAGGTGGCATACCATTTCAGCCAGAGCGCATGCCTGCGCGCCGAGGAGCCCGGCTGCTGCGCCGCCTCCCGGAGCCGGGGCGCTGCTGCCCAGGTCGTCCAAAAATTCATCAATCGTTCTCTGACGGAAAGGTTTCTGATCCATAGCTGCACCTCTGTAACATACGAATTAAATATACGAAAAGACCCTCCATGAAGGAAAAGTCATTCATGCATTATTTATTATTATACGTTTGAACGCCGCTCTTGTCATTTCAAAATTTACAAAGGGAATGGTTCGTTGAAGGAAAAGGACATTCAGACATATCCCTTAAGTGCTATATAATAGATATATAAAATAAAAGAGATCGCTAGATATATAAAATAAAAGAGATCGCAGAAATCATTTCCGCAGATAATCCAGAGATAAATTTTTACAAAAATCAGACGGAAATAGCGAAAAGGAATTGACGAGGCGTGCCGTATGTGATATGATTATCAACGTCATATGGCTCTGGTCATATGACTCTATATGTGGCGGGTGTGGTGAAGCGGCTAACACGGCGGATTGTGGCTCCGTTATGCGTGGGTTCGAGCCCCACCACTCGCCCCATTTTTTTTACCTAATTTCAGGGCTTGCCTGATCATATATGGGGGTATAGCCAAGCGGTAAGGCAACGGACTTTGACTCCGTTATCGGTGGTTCGACTCCACCTACCCCTGCCAACGGATCCTCAAGGGAACTGTAGAAATGAGACATCATTTTTACAGTTCTTTTTTTGTGTCTTTTTTATTGCAGCCGGCCTCATTTGCATCTTCTTTCCGCTTATTATTTTTACATTATATGCATCTTCGATGAACTTATGGAAACATAAGGCGTACCATAATGAATTTAGGGAATAATAGATTGCATGCTATAAGAAATAAATATAAACATGCATAATTGATTATTTATTTCTCTTATGCATTGTGCTAAAATATATAAAATAATCCGGGAAGGGGAATGGGAGCCCCCTTCAAGATTCGGGTCTGAGAGGAGTTCTGATAATTCATGAGTGGTTCGATGCAGTTTTACCTTGCAATTGCTATTTTCGTTCTGACTTACGTCGCTATCATGTCAGAAAAGATTCCGCGTACGATCTGCGCCATGTTCGGCGGCGGTGCGATGCTCTACTGCGGCTATGTTACGCAGGATGAAGCCATCAAACAGTTCATTGACTTCAATACAATCGGTCTTCTGTGCGGCATGATGATCCTGATTGCCGTCGTCAAGAAATCCGGTTTCTTCCGTTTGCTGGCTTTGTGGGCGATGAAAATGTCCAAAGGGTCTCCAAGAGAGCTGCTCGTCCTGCTCTCTCTCGTCACCGCAGTGGGTGCGGCTATGATTGACTCCGTCACGGCAGCCCTCCTGATTGCGCCGATGACGATTTCTCTTTGTCGTATGCTTCACATTATTCCCGTACCTATCCTTGTTTCTGAAATCCTGATGTGCAACATCGGTGGTACAGCCCTCATGATCGGCAACCCGCCAAACGTCATGATCGGTTCCGCTACGCACCTCGACTTCAACGACTTCCTGATCAATCTGGCTCCAGTCGTGCTGATCGTTATCGCAGCAACGCTTGTCTGCATCCTTTTCATGTTCAGGAAGGAACTGCCGTCCAAGCACATGAGCCAGGAAGAAGTCGATGCTATCGATATTTCTTCTGCCATTGAAGACAGAAAGATTTTCAACCGTTCCCTGACAGTCCTGGCACTGACCATCGCAGGCTTCGTCGTACACGGCTACTTCGGACTGCAGTCCGCTACCGTCGCCCTGACCGGCGGCTTCGTTGCCCTCTTCGTCTGCGGCCTTAACCCGGACGAAATCATGAAGGAAGTCGACCTGGATACACTGATGTTCTTCATGGGCCTCTTCGTACTGGTCGGCGGTATGGAAAATGCCGGCGTCATCACGGCGATCGCTCAGTGGGGCATCGAACTCGTCAACGGCAACTACCATCTGATCACATACCTCATCCTGTTCCTCTCCGGCATTGCGTCCGCATTCATCGACAACATTCCGTTCACGGCTACCATGATTCCTCTGATCAAGGATATGCAGAGCCTCATGGGCATCAGCCATGCCGACTACATGTGGTGGGCACTGGCTACCGGCGCCTGCTTCGGCGGCAACGGCACGATGATCGGTGCATCCCCGAACATCATCATGGTCGCTATCGCAGCGAAGGAAGGTCACAACATTTCCTTCGGCACATTCATGAAATGGTGCTTCCCTCTGATGCTTCTCTCCCTCTTTATCACAGCTGCTTACATTGAAGTACGCTACTTCATCCTGTAATCAGATCTTAAAGGGCTGTGGCAAAATGGTTAATCATTCTGCCACAGCTCTTTTTTATTGCCCAAAAGCGTACACCATATCTTTCTTATAAGTCTTTATATAAGATTTTAATGAAGCTGTATACACCAATCGCTCTCTTGTAGACAAATAGGGAGGAACTCCTCAAAATCTACAGGATAAGCGAAATAGGGGAAGCTTCATCCTTCTTTCAAAGATGAGTAAATCAGCATGAATTGCTTCATGGATGCGAAAAGCATATGTTTATTTCCTTTGAGTATCCCTCTTTTTCTGATTAAGCATTTGACAACGTATCATTTTAGGTATACTATTAGTAAAGAAATTTGAGATTAAGTGTACATTTCAAACTAATTCTTTTCTTCATTTCTAGGAGGATATGATGGACGTAGAGAAAGCTTATGTTTTATGGTTTGACGAACTGCACAGAAAAGATGTCGCACTGGTTGGCGGGAAATCTTCTTCCCTGGGCGAACTGACGACTTCCACGGGCGTGCCGGTACCGTATGGATACGCTACGACAGCTCATGCTTACAGATATTTCATGGAAACAACAGGACAGAACAAGAAGATCCATGAACTGCTTGAAGACCTGACCGATGTAGAAGACTCCGCGGAACTCCATGAAGTCTGCACAAAGATCCGCGAAAGCATCGCTTCTGCAGAAATGCCGGAAGACCTGGCAAAGGCTATCGGTGATGCATACGAAGAACTCGCACAGAAGGTCAATGAAAAAGATCCTTATGTGGCTGTCCGTTCTTCCGCTACCGCTGAAGATCTGCCGGACGCTTCCTTCGCAGGCCAGCAGGACACCTACCTCAACGTTACCGGACGCGATATGGTCATCCGCAAGGTCAAGGAATGCTATGCTTCCACCTTCACTGACCGCGCTGTATACTACAGAGCCAAGAAGAATTTCGACCATGAAAACGTGGCTCTTTCCGCAGCTGTCCAGATGATGGCTGACTCCAAAGTCGCAGGCGTTATGTTCACCGTCAACATCGCAAACGGCGACGACAGCACCATCATGATCGAAGGATCCTGGGGCCTCGGCGAATACGTCGTACAGGGCACAGTTACCCCGGATAACTTCATCGTCAACAAAGACGACCTTACCATTAAGAGCCGTCAGATCAATGAAAAATCCATTGAACTCGTCCGCAAAGAAGGCGGGGACGTAGAAGAAAGAACCGTTCCGGAAAACCTGGCAAAATCCCAGGCTCTGACCGATGAACAGGTCGTAACCCTTGCTAAATACGCTAAAGCCATTGAAAAACACTATGGCTGCTACATGGATATGGAATGGGCTGTAGATCATCAGGACCGCATCTGGATCCTGCAGGCTCGTCCTGAAACCGTTTGGTCCAAGAGAAATAAAGAAAAGAAGGCAGGCACTGAAATGAAAATGACAACTGATCATAAGGTACTCGTTAAAGGTCTTCCGGCTTCCCCGGGAATGGCTTCCGGCAAATGCCACGTCATCACTGATCCGAAAGACATCGACGAATTCAAGGAAGGCGAAGTCCTCGTAACCATGATGACCTCTCCTGACTGGGTACCGGCTATGAAGAAAGCAGTTGCCATCGTTACCGACGCTGGCGGCATGACCTGCCACGCATCCATCGTTTCCCGTGAACTCGGCATCCCATGCGTTGTCGGCACAAAGAGCCGCAGCGTAGAAGCTACCTCCGTTCTCAAGACTGGCGACGACATCACCATCGATGCACAGAACGGCATCGTTTACGAAGGCATCGTAGCTGACCTTGTAAAACCGCAGCAGGCTGAAACCGCTCAGGTCCAGGGCGCTCAGGTCGTACAGGCTGAATACTTCGCACCGACCGGCACAGGCGTCATGATGAACCTCGGCGATCCGGACCTCGCTGACAAATACTCCGCACTGCCATGCGACGGCATCGGCCTCATGCGCGAAGAATTCATCTGGACCACATTCATCCATGAACATCCGCTGTACCTCATCGAACAGGGCAAACCGGAAAAAGTCATCGACATGCTCGCTGAAGGCATTTCCAAAGTATGCCGTGCACTCGCTCCAAGACCCGTTGTTCTGCGCTTCTCCGACTTCAAGTCCGGCGAATACAGAAACCTCAAGGGCGGCGACAAATACGAACCGGAAGAACCGGCAGACCTCCTCGGCTGGAGAGGCGCTTCCCGTTACTATGATCCGAAATACACCGCTGCATTCCGCCTCGAACTGAAAGCAGTCAAGAAAGTCCGCGAAGAATTCGGCCTGAAGAACCTGAACTGCATGATCCCGTTCTGCAGAACCGTAGACGAAGCAGCTAAAGTTACCGCTATCATGAAAGAAGAAGGACTCGAAAGAGGCCCGGACTTCAAACTGTTCCTGATGGCAGAAATCCCGTCCAACATCATCCTGGCTGACCAGTTCAACCAGTTCGTCGACGGCTACTCCATCGGATCCAACGATCTGACCATGCTCATCCTTGGCTGCGACAGAAACAACGACACCGTTTCCGCACTCTTCGATGAAAGAAACCTGGCTATCAAGAGAGCTATCCGTCACCTTATCGCCACCGCACACAAGGACGGCAAGACCGTTTCCATCTGCGGACAGGCACCGTCCGTATACCCGGACTTCACTGAATTCCTCGTCAAGAGCGGCATCGACTACGTATCCGTCAACCCGGACATGGTCAAAGCCACCAAGAGAAACGTCGCACGCATCGAACAGAAACTCATGCTTGACGCTGCTACCGGCAGAGGACTCCAGGATCCGACCGACTATACCTGGTAATGAAATAAACCGGCGCGCTGGAAAAATCTCCGGACATTTTCCTGCCGGTCAAATGTAAAGATTCGGCATTTCCGGGGCTGTTTATGCAGTCCCGGTTTGCCATAAATTTCTGTCAAGCAGAAGAAAAGGAAGGTACAAGATGCAGTTAACCGGCCGTCAAAAAGAAATCACGCGCATCGTGAGGGAGAACGGACCTATCACGGGCGAAATGATAGCCGAGCGCCTTCACGTTACGCGAAGCGCCCTGCGCGGCGATCTGGCAGTCCTTCTTTCCGGAGAAGTCATTGCCGCGCGCCGCAGACTTGGCTATTACTATCTCGGAGGCGGGGAAGACCCCGCAGCCGCTGAAATCCGTTCCTGCACAGCAGAATCCTGCATGTCACGCCCGATCGTGGTCAACGTGGACACGAACGCCTATGATGCAGCCGTACTCCTCTTCACAGAAGACATCGGCACACTCTTCGTAGGCAAAGAAGACGACGTACTTGGCGTCGTTTCCAGAAAAGATCTGCTGAAAGCAGCCATGGGACGAGAAGACCTCGCGAAGGTGCCGATCTCCATGGTCATGACATCCCGCTCGAAGATGATCTACGCCGAACCGAAAGAAGATATGGTCTCCATTGCCCAGAAACTCATCGACTACGAGATTGACTGCCTGCCCGTAGGCACCTTTAAGGACGTGGGAGGGGAGAAGAAATTCGTTCTCCAGGGCCGTATTTCTAAAACAAATATCACTCGTCTCTTCCTCGATCTGGGAAAAGGCAAACAATAAGAGGGGGTTATGTCTTTGGCTAAAATACCGGAAGTCTATGTCGTCTCCGATTCCCTCGGGGAAACGGCTGAAAGCGTAGCGAAAGCCACCATCAGCCAGTTCGATGAAGACATCGATATCATCCGCGTGCCATTCATCCGTCACGCAGAACAGATTCAGAAAGTCATCGACGAAGCAGCATCACACAATGCTGTCGTATGTCATACACTCGTCAGCCGTGAGCTGCGCGAAACATTTGAAAAAATTGCCGACGCTAAAGGCGTCCGCTACGTCGACATCCTGGGACCGATGATGGATACCGTAGGCACCATCACCACCACGAAGCCAAGAATGAAACCTGGCATCATCCACAAACTCGACGAAGAATACTTCAAGAAAGTAGAAGCCATTGAATTCGCCGTCAAGTACGACGACGGAAAGAATCCGGCCGGCTTCGCCAAAGCAGACGTCGTCCTGCTCGGCGTATCCCGTACATCCAAGACACCGCTGTCCATGTACATGGCACACAAGAAATTCAAAGTGGCAAACCTGCCGCTCGTACCGGAAGTACCGCTTCCGGAAGAAATCTTCCACGTGCCGCCGTACCGTTTGATCGGACTCATCATTGATCCGTACAAACTCAATACCATCAGAAGCGAACGCATGAAAGCGCTCGGCTTCTCCGGCGCAGCCAACTACACGGACATTGCACGCATAGAAGACGAACTCTCCTATGCCAAGGAAGTCATGCGCCAGCTCCACTGCCTCGTCCTCGATGTATCCAACAAAGCCATCGAAGAGACAGCCAGCCGCATCATGGCCATCGTCCAGAAAAACAAGGAAACATACGGAGATAAATATTAAGATCAAAGAATGCGTATCGAAAGGTGCGCATTCTTTTTTATTCCGGTTTTAGAGAATTATGAGACTCTTTCTCATTTCTATGGTAAAATATAGACATGTATCCATATACCAGAGCGGCAAGCCGCTTTTTATACAAGGAGGTCTTTTATGCAAATCCGCGAACGGAGTGAAGAAATAGAAAGCAAGATCGTCTGCGATAGAGCATTTCTGTCCGTGAATTCCACGAGAGACAGAGACGAGGCACCAGATCCATTGAGAACTGCCTTCCAGAGAGACAGAGACAGGATCCTCCACAGCAATTCCTTCCGCCGTCTCAAACACAAGACACAAGTCTATATCGCGCCGATGGGCGACCATTACAGGACACGCATGACGCACACCCTTGAAGTCGCACAGATCGGACGCACCATGGCAAGAGCCCTTCGCCTGAACGAAGACCTCGTCGAAGCCATTGCCTTAGGCCATGACCTCGGCCATACCCCCTTCGGCCACGTAGGAGAACAGGCCCTGCAGGAAATCACCGGCCACTTCGAACACAACGAACAGAGCGTCCGCATCGTCGACAAACTCGAACGCGACGGAAGAGGACTGAACCTCACCGTCCAGGTCAAAGACGGCATCCTCAACCACTGCGGCAAACTCAAAGCCAGCACCCTCGAAGGAAGCCTCATCAAGTACGCCGACCGCATCGCCTACCTCTGTCACGACTACGAAGACGCAGAAACCATGGGCCTCATCAGCGCAGCCGAACTTCCCGAAGACGTCAAAGCAAAAATCGGCGTCACCCACTCATCCATGATCACTGCCCTCGTCACCGAAGTCGTGGAAAACTCCATGAAAACACACGAAGACGACATCCACATGTCAAAAGAAGGAGACGAAATCCTCCTCAAATTCCGCCGCTTCATGTTCGATGAAGTCTACATGTCCGCCTCCCTCATCCCGGACAGGAAACGCGGCAGCAACGTCGTAAAAATGCTCTACGACTACTACACAGAAAAGAAAGAAGACGGCACCTACCACGAAGGCCGCCTTCCTGAAAAACAAGTCGTCCTGGCAGAAGGAAACATCCCCCAGGCCGCCGTAGACTACATCTCCGGCCTCACCGACAACTTCGCCATCAACCTCTTCGAAGACATCTTCGTCCCCAGATACTGGACATTCAAGAAATAATCCGGGACGCTGAGCGAATTACTCGCCTTCCCAGACGTGAAGAAGGGCCGCAGGCCGGTCTTGACCTTGCCTTTCCACGAGCGCAGCGAGGTTTTATGGCTTTCCTCAAAGCAAAGCCTTGGTTTAAGGGCGTCAGAGCTCGCCCCGTAGGGGGAGCTGGCGCCGGAGGCGTCTGAAACATCATTTCTCAGCCTGCAAGGCGGCTGTACGGTTTTTATGTTTTACTTTTTCTTTGAGTCGGTTTTCAAATAACACAAATAAATACTTCTGTTGGATCATCCTCCAACCGAATATCCCGGCACAAAAGGAGCTGCAGAAATGATTACACATTCCTGTTGCTCCTTTTATTTTCATCAATGAGTATCGAGCTTTGTGCCTTTCGATGCACAGAAAGAAACATTTAGTAATATAGGTATAAAAATTTCGATAGGTTTAAAAAAGTTTGTGCCAAAATGAATAGTTATTAATTTTTTTAGTGACAAAATCGCAAATATGCATTAGAATAATGTTACTTATAGAGAAAGCTCGCTATTGTGTCGAACAATCTGTTTTCTATCATATGTGATGTCAGGTTATGAACTTTCCCAATATCTAGAAATTTGGATTGACAGAAGCGGCTTTGTGAGTTACAATGGTTTTGAACAAAATATTTAAATGTATCGATTGGATAGGATTCACCATTAATTTTTGATGAACGTCTCAGGAGTCAGCTGGTTCATAGATAGACCTCAGGCCGCGCCGGAGGGATAGGAAGTGCGGATCTAGTGATCTGTTGAAGGGAAATCCTCTCCGTTTTTTCATTGCAGGAATTGAGGATAATCTTGAATGAATCGGTGACCGCCCGGATACATAGGTTCAGAAAGGAGCCTTTTATCATGGATTTCCAGCCAAGCTACAAGGAATTCGCAAGCATTTTCAAGGCGCTGTCTGATGAGACACGTTTGAGAGTCGTAGACATGCTCTCCTGCCGCGAAATGTCCGCAGGCGACATTCTTTCCAATTTCACGCTGTCACAGTCCACACTGTCCTACCACATGAAGATTCTGATCGAATCTGGCGTCGTCAACGCACGTCGTGAAGGACTTTGGACTAAGTACTCCATCAACGATGAGACATTCAACCGCGCGATGGACTTCCTGCCGGAACTGTACAAGCTGAAAGACAAATGCGTCTGCCAGCAGATTAAGTACGTCAAGAACCCGGAACGCCAGGAACTCGGCGGAGCCGACGAATTTGGCAACTAATGCCCAATCCGATGCATCAAAAAAGCCCGTGAGCAATCACGGGCTTTTTGATTGTCAAAATGAGGAGACAGTGGAGAACCGGACCTTTTGGCGGCACTAACACTTTCCTTTTCAGACATGGAAGAATGCCTTTAACCTTGCTCTGGAAGAGAAGGTGCGCCGTATACCAGTTGACATCAGCGGCAGCAACACAAATATCTCATAAGTTAGTGTACGGGGCGGATGAGTTGTATTTCTTCAAGGGCGCCAGCCTTGGTTTTATGGTTTTGGACTTTCGCGAGCGTAGCGAGGTTTAAGGGTGTTCGAGCTCGCCCCGTAGGGGGAGCTGGCGCCGGAGGCGTCTGAGGAGGTTTATCTCCCTCGAGCGAAGCGAGGTTTTACGGTCTTTCTCTTTCCCAAGGAATCCGAGTTTTTCCACACAAAAGGAGCCATGTATGTACGCATACATGGCTCTCTCTTTTTTTCTTTCCCCCTTACAGCAGCTGCACAGCAGTTTCTGCGGTGATTTCCAGAACGGATCTCAGGAATGGGTATTTTTCCTTCATCATGTCGAATTCTTTTCCTTCGCTGACGAGGCGGGCTTTGCCTTCTACGCGGAAGCCGGTGCCCTGGTAGCCGTTTCTTCCTTCGACTTCTCTTGCGCCGAGTGTCACGATGATGCGGTCGTTGACGGCAAGGTCTTCTTCCAGGTGGTGCATGCCGGCTGCGGGAGCGAGGATTCTTTCGTCATCGGTGATAACGAGGTAGGAATTCCATGTGTTTGTGACATGGGGGACATCACGGCCCCATGTGGTGAGGGATACGACGCCTTCGTGTTTCAGGACGTCGAAAAATTTCTGTGGAAGCATAATCGTCTCCTTTCAGAAAATGGTCTTTCGGCCCGAATGATCGGATTAATGGCCTGCGAAGTGGCTTTCTGCTTCAATGATATGGTAGACGAGATCGCCTGCTTCGTAGAGGTCCTTGACTTTGAGGGATTCGCGGTTCGTATGGAAGTCTGTCATGCCGACACCGACTAAGAGGGACGGGAATCCCTTGGTGCCGAACCAGTTGGCATCGCTGCCGCCGCCGGAGGGGCCAGCGGTCACGCGGTAACCTGCTTCAGCGCATGCGGCGCGGAAGAGCTGGAGGGCGGGATCGGTGTCTTTGATGCAGAAGGAGTCATATGTCTTTTCTTTCTTGATCTCCAAAGATCCTTCCGGGAACTTGGCGGCTGCTTCCTTGAGGGCAGCTTCCATCTTAGCGACAAGGGCTTCGAGTTTTTCATCGTTTCTGCTTCTTGCTTCGCAGTGGACGACGCAGCGGTCAGGAACGATGTTGACGGCCGTGCCGCCTTCGATGAGGCCGATGTTGCATGTCGTTTCATCGTCGATTCTTCCTGTCGGGCAGAGGGAAATGCCAAGGCCTGCCATGGCGATGGCGTTCGTGCCTTTTTCAGGCGCCATGCCGGCATGGGCAGCGATGCCCTTGCAGGTGAAGTCGAGGGTGTATTCCGACGGTCCTGCGGTATAAGCAGAGCCGGCAGCTCCGTCGCCGTCGAGCGTATAGCCGAAATCGATGCCGGAGATGTATTTTTCTTCGATGGAAGAGGAGCCGCAGAGCCCGATTTCTTCCTGTACGGTGAAAATGACAGTGACTTTGCCATGCGGGATGTACGTTTCCTTCATCAGGGCAAGGCCTTCCAGGATGGCAGCAACGCCTGCCTTGTCATCGCCGCCAAGAACCGTATCGCCCTTGGAGCGGTACACGCCGTCTTCCAGGACGGGTTCGATGCCACGGCAGTTTTCCACGCAGTCCATGTGAGCCGTCAGCGCGATGGAAGGAAGGCCTTCCGTATTCGCGTTGAATACAGCAATCAGGTTGCCGCTGTTTCCGCCATTGACCGAGCCGTTATTGTCCTCGGTGATTTTGGCAGCGCCCAGTGCTCTTAATTTCTTCTTCAGATAATCGCAGACCTCGCGCTCGCCCTTGCTCGGTGCGTCGATTTTTACGAGATCCTCGAAGGTATGTCTCATTCTATCTTCATTAACCATGAAAGTTCTCCTTTCTTCTTACATTATATATACCTTTATTATACGCCTATGAAAACAGGGGAGGAAATTCACTCATCCTTGTTTTTTCCCTTCCCGGAGTCCTTCTTCGCTTCTTCTTCCAGCCAGAAGCCCTTCCGGAGCGCCTGCCTGCCGAATTTCTTCTGAATCTCATCCATCGCGCGGGCGGCCTTTTCCCGTTTCTCCCAGTCATGGGAAAAGAGGGACGTCATGCGCGGGCCGGAGGAAAGATTCGAGCCCGTGACGCCGATCAGGCGGATGCCTTCCCGGATGGGGATGCGCTGGAGGAGTTCCTGGCACATCGCGTAGATTTCCTCCTGCAGGTTCGTCCCGTCTTCCCGGGACATGGAGCGCATGACCGTCTCGAAAGAGCCGAAGCGGATTTTAAGGGAAATGGTTCTGGCAGTGAGATCGTGCTTCCGGAGCCTCTGCGCGACGATGTCGCTGTGGATGGCAATCTGCCTGTCGATTTCCTCGGGATCGGTCAGGTCGTGCTCGTACGTTTCCTCATCCCCGATCGACTTGATCTTCCGCTCGGACTCGATGGGGCGGTCGTCCTTTCCGAAAGCAAGCGCACGGAGCTCTCCGCCGCGGCTGCCAAAGAGCGACTCCAGCTCGCCGGGCGGCGCATTCTGGATATCCGCGATCGTCTTGTAGCCCGAAGCGATGAGTCTCTTCTCCGTCACCTTCCCGACGCCCCATAGACGGCGGACGGGAAGCGGGGCAAGGATTTCCTTTTCCTTTCCGTAAGGGATAATGAAAAGGCCGTCCGGCTTATCCATGTCGCTTGCCATCTTGGCGAGGAACTTGTTGGGCGCAATCCCGACAGAGGCGACGAGGTGGACCTTGTCATAGATTTCTTTCTTGATCGCGCGACCGATGGCACCCAGCGTCTTGTATTTCTCGCCCATGCCCGAAATGTCCAGGAAAGCTTCGTCTAAGGAAATCGGCTCGTACGCATCGGCATAGTGGAGCATGATCTGATGGATTTCATCCGACGCTTTCTTGTAAGCATCGAAACGGGGCCTCACGAAAATGCCTTCCGGGCAAAGCTCGTGCGCCTTGAGCGACGGCATCGCCGAGTGTACGCCAAACTTCCTTGCTTCATACGAAGCCGTGGCGACAACGCCCCTTCGGGAATCGCCGCCGACGATGACAGGTTTTCCGCGCAGCTCGGGATTGTCCCTCTGCTCGACGGACGCGAAGAACGCATCCATATCCACATGCATGATCCAGCGTTTCATGAGGCTCCTCCTTTCTTTTTTCTGTATTCATCATAAGAGAAGGGGAAGGGCGGTGTCAAACGCGCTTTTGACAAAAAACGCCCTTCCATGTACTATTAAAAAGGCGCTTAATCAAGAGTCCGGCGCCGTTCATATCATTAGTTCAATGAGGAGGAACTATCTATGAAATCTTTAGTACTCTGGTCTTCCCGTACAGGAAATACGAAAGCCATCGCCGAAGCCGTTTATGAAGCGCTTCCGGACGAAAAGGACATTTTCGAGGAAGGCCGCCAGCCGTCAGTGGACGGGTATGATTTGATTTTCGTCGGCTTCTGGGGCTTCCGCCGCGGAGCTGACTTCACTGCGCGCCGCACGATCGAGTCGCTGCATGGAAAGAAGGTTGCCATCTTCGCAACCGCCGGCACCTATCCGGATTCCCAGGCAGCCAGGGATTACCTCGACAATGCAGCCGCACTTCTTCCGGAAGATTCCGAATGCCTCGGCACCTTCATCAGCCAGGGCCGCGTTCATTCCTTCCACATCGGAAAGCGCAGCGAGCACGCCAAGCTCGTCCATCCGATGACCCCTGACAGACTGGCACGTCTGCAGGAAGCGGAAAAGCATCCGAATGAGGACGACTTCCGCCGCGCAGGAGAATGGGCCGTTTCCATGGCAGAAAAAGCACAGGCCTGAGTCTTTTGAGAAGACGCTTCCGGAACCTTTCGGGGGCGTTCTTTTTTTTATGCAAAGAAAACTGGGAAATGAAAGAGAAAACAGAAGAAAATAGGAATAAATCCGTCTTTTGTAAAGGTTTTTTCATTGACAGCCATGCCCGACTTAGCTATAATTAGTCTGTTATGGTGCAGATAAATGGCACTGCCACTACGTAAGGAGGTGTTGACTAATGGCAAAGATGACGTTCCAGCCGAACAATCACTGGAGAAAACAGACTCACGGTTTCCGCGCTCGTATGAAGACGAAAGCAGGCCGTATTGTTCTGAAGAGAAGAAGAGCAAAAGGCAGAAAGGTATTAAGTGCCTAATCTAGAGAACAAGGAACAGACGGGGCACCGCTTGCTCCGTTCCTACCGGATCAGACAGAACAGGGATTACCGAAGAATTTACCGTTCCGGGAAAAGGTTCAGCAACAGGGCTGGACTGCTTTATGTCACCAGGGTCAAGAGCGGAGACATCCGGATCGGTTTTGTAACGACGAAAAAAATCGGCCATGCCGTGGACCGCAACCGCGCAAGACGGCTGATGAAGGAGGTTTACCGCCTTCACCGGGCAGAACTTTCGCCCAATTATGAGGCGATCATGCTGGCAGGAAGCTTCCTGACCACAGCGACTTATAAGGAGGCGGAAAAGGCTGTCCTGGCCTTGTGGCGTAAAGCCGGAATACTGGTGCAGTCATGAAGAATCTGCTTATCGCATTGATACGATTCTACAGGACCTTTATTTCACCCCTTAAGGCTCCCTGCTGTCGTTTTTACCCCACCTGCAGCGAATATGCTCTGCAGGCGGTACAAAAATATGGCGCCCTGAAAGGCAGCTGGCTCGCCGTCAAACGGATTTGCAAGTGTCACCCTTTTCATAAGGGTGGATACGATCCTTTGCCGTGACCGCTGCTTTTTTTGATAGGCCCATCCATTCAGGCGGCTTTTACAAGCACCCATAACAAAAGCCAAGCAAGAAAGCGGTGGATTTCCCCGCTGCGGATTTCCGCACAAAACTCACCCGGCTCTTGAAATTCAGAAAGCCGGGGCATTTAACGGTTGGAATACAGACCGTATAAGGAGTCAATGAATGAGTGATTTTCAGATACCGCTTCTGAGTACCTTTGTAGGCTTCCTCGCAGACATCATGCGTGTCAGCCTCGAATTCTGCTACAAGTTTACAAACGATATGGGCTTCCCGAGCTACGGGATCGCGATCATTGTCCTGACAGTGATCATCAAGACCCTCCTGCTCCCGTTTGCCTTAAAACAGATCAAGTCCATGAAGGCCATGCAGGAAATCCAGCCTGAAATGCAGCGGATCCAGAAGAAGTACAAGAACGATCCGAACAAACTGCGTGAAGAAATGGGCAAACTGTACAAGGAACACGGCGCTTCGCCTCTCGCAGGCTGCCTGCCGCTCCTCATCCAGATGCCATTCCTGGTTTCCATTTACTATGCCCTTCAGGGATTCGCCTACGACCCGGCTCATGAAAGCTTCCTCTGGCTGCAGAGCCTTGCCGTACCGGACTCCACCTATATCCTCCCGATCCTTTCCGCTGCGTCTACCTTCGTCATTTCCTGGCAGACCACGCCGAAAGATGCTCCTGGCAACCAGAAGACCATGCTTCTTCTCATGCCGATTATGATCGGGTGGATGTCGCTGAACTTCCCAAGCGGACTTGTCATTTACTGGATCGTCTGCAACCTGTACCAGCTCGTGCAGCAGACCATCATGTATCGTGAAGAAATGGTTGACCGTCTCGGCGTTTCCAAAAAAGGCGTACTGACAGTCCATAACCATGAAGACGAAGATGAAGTCAAGACCGAAGAACCGAAGAAGAAAAAGGTCATTCGCAAAAGAGTCATCAAAAAGGTAGTCAAGAAGAAAGAACCGGAAGCAGCCGAAAAAGCTGAAAGCGAAGAACAAGCTGAAGTAGCTCCGAAGGCAGACGCTCCGAAAGAGGAAACAAAAGAAGAAAAGAAAGCTCCCGAAGCAAGTCCGGAAGCAGAAGATAAAAAGAACAACGATAAGAAACCCGGGGAGGCTGATGAAACGAAATGAGAACAGTCAGAGTCACAGCAAAAACAGTTGAAGCCGCAGTAGAAGACGGCATAAAACAGCTGGGAATCAGCCGTGAAGAAGCAATCGTTCATGTCGTAGAACAGCCCTCCGGCGGACTTTTCGGATTGATCCACAAGAAACCGGCCGTCGTCGACGTATCCGCCGTAGACGAACCGGAAGCAGAAGAAACTCCGGAAGCACCGAAAGCCGAAGAAACACCGGCAGAAGCACCAAAAGCCGAAGAAACCAAGGAAGAACCAGCCAAGGAAGGAACCGAAGAAGCTGCAGAAGCTCCGGCTGAAGCCGCTGAAGAATCCAAGGAACCTGAAGAAACAGAATCCAAGGAAAACGAAGAAAAACCGGCTCACAAAGAAGGCAGAGAAGAAGCCCCGTTCAATGCGGAAGAACAGGAACAGACCGCTGAAGAAGCGAAGAAATTCCTCGAAAACGTATTCAAGGGCATGCACCTCAACGTCACCATGGAAAAAATGATGAACGAAGACAGAATCCTCCTCTCCCTCCACGGAGAAGGCCTCGGCATCCTCATCGGCAAACACGGCCAGACACTGGATGCGCTTCAGTACCTGACAAACCTTGCTGCTGGCAAATCCTTCCGTCACCACTACTTCGTCATGCTTGACGTGGAAAACTACAGAGAACGCCGCCAGGACACCCTGGAAGCCCTCGCACACAGACTCGCAGGCAAAGCAAGAAGAACCGGCGAACCCGTCAAACTCGAACCGATGCCGGCAGGAGAACGCAGAATCATCCATCTCGCACTGCAGGATGATCCCTCCGTCTCCACCGAATCCGAAGGAGAAGCACCGTACAGATACGTAGTCATCAGCCCGAACCGCTGAGACGAAAACAAATGACTCCCGTGAAAACGGGAGTTTTTTTGTGCGGGAAATGGGGCTTGAAGCACCGCCGCATTACCTTTCCTCCCTTCCCAAACGAGCGGGAAAGCTGTCCCCGTCAGGGGAAAGTGGCCATTATACCGATGATTGCTTATGAAATCATGGAAGTGTTTGCAGAACTTTTAAAATGGCCGAAAGGGGTTCATTTCCCCAAGGCAAAGCCTTGGTTGTAAGGTTTTCAGATAACACAAATATATATGTTGGTATCCTCTGCTCGTATATACCCACGCAAAAGGGCCTGCGGCGAAATGATTGTACATTTCGTCACAGACCCTTTTCTATTTCCCTATCTCAGGTAGAAGCCTGCTCTTCTTTCAGCGAAGCGGAAGCCTCTTTCGATGGCTATGCTGAGCGCCCAGTAGATGAGGGCGGCGGAGATGTAGATCTCGAGGTAAAGGTTCGTCAGGGCAGCCTGGATATTGGCGGCGCCGAAGAGTTCGACGACGGTGATGAGGGCTGCGATGGAGGTGCCTTTGAGGAGATTCAGGACTTCGTTGGCCATCATGGGGAGAGCGAAGGTGAGTGCCTGCGGAAGGATGATGTTCTTCACGGTGCGGTAGGTGGAAAGGCCTATGACCTGGGAGGCTTCGATCTGTCCTTTGGGGACGGAGTAGAAGGCGGAGTAGAAGATTTCCGCAAGGTAGGCTCCGGAGTGGAGGCCAAGTCCGACGACGGCATAGGCGAATGGCGGGATCTCGGCGATGAGGGTGAGATCTGCCTGACCGCGGATCATGAGGAGGATCATCGGCAGTCCGTAGAAGACGACGTAAAGGATGATGAGTGTCGGTACGGCGCGTCCGAGAAGGATATAGGCCTGGGAGACACGCTGCAGGACGGGGATGCGGTAGATGCGGGAAAGGGCTGCCCCAAGTCCCAGCACAATCGCAAGAAGGAGCGAGAGGAGGAGAAGTTCCAGCGTCGCAGGAAGGTAGGGGAGAATCTGAAGTGTCATTTTCTCCATTTGGTCAAAGTTCAGCATATTTCCTCCTTACGCATAGCGGAATGAACGGTTCACGATGATGACGCCGATCTGGACGATGGCGCAGAGGGCGATGTAAATGAGCCCGACGTCAAGGTAAAGTTCCAGGTGGTGGTAGCTGTAGGCGCCCATGAGGTCTGCCTTGCTCATCATGTCGACGACGCCGGCATTGAAGATGAGGGATGTATTCTTGAGGCAGGAAATCAGGGTATTGCCAAGGACCGGGACAGCGAAGCGGAAGGCCTGCGGGAAGATGATCCCGAGGTAGGTTCGCTTCTTGGTGAGGTTCATGGCGCGGCAGGCTTCGAGCTGTCCTTTTTCGACGGCCGAGAGGGCGCCTCTCACGACTTCGGAGAGGTAAGCGCCTTCATGAAGCGACATCATGAGGAGGACGAAGACGATGCCCGGCACGGAGCGGATGTCCGATGCGCCGAAGGCGCGCAGCACCTGCGGAAGTCCGAAGCAGATGAGGAAGAGCTGGACGAGGAACGGGGTGCCGCGGATGAAGGAAATATAGACGGAGGAGATCTGCGAGAGGACAGGGGTCTTGTGGATCCTTGCCAGCGCAGTGACGGCTCCTATGGCAAGCCCGATCGGGAAGGAGACGGCTGTGACGAAGAGCGTCACGTCAAGGTAGGAGAGCAGGATAGGGAGCGAGCTTACCATGTAATTGAGATTGAAGAATTGGTCCAAGAGAAACGCCTCCTTTCAGGAAAGGGTCTTGGAAATGAAATGACAGAGTCCCGGGCTCTGTCGGGTCTTACTGCTGTGGTACGGTGTAATCCTTGCCGAGGAACTGTTCAGAGAGTTTCTTGAGCGTGCCGTCGGCCTTCATGTCTTTGAGTGTCTTGTCGATGGTGTCGGCCAGTTTCTGGTGGTCGTCATCCTTCTTTAATGCAAAGTAGGTAGGAACACTGGAAATGACAGGGCCTACGGCTTTGATCGGAAGGCCGAGTGTCTTTACGGCGTCTGTGATGGAGACTTCATACTGCGGGGTAGCATCGGCGCGGCCGGTGACGACGAGGTTTGCGCCTTCGGTGAAGCCTTTGTCGGTATAAATGAGTTCAATCGGAGGGTTGTAGGTCTTGTTGAGATCCTGCAGCTGACGGACGGCCTCGCTGTTCGTCGTGACAGCGACCTTCTTGCCTTTCAGATCTTCAAGGCTGTTGATATCGTTCCTGTCATTCCTGACGGCAATCTTTCTGGCGGTGTAGTTGTTGACTTCCTTGGTATAGATCGTCTTTGCGGCTCTTTCGTCCGTATATCCGACCTGATTGGCTACGATATCCGCCTGGCCTGATTCGATGGCGACGAAGGCGGCAGAGGTAGGCATCATCTTGTATTCGAAGTGGATGCCGGGGTTCCTTTTTTCGACTTCTTTCAGGATTTCCACGTCATAACCGGTGAGATTTCCTTTTTCGTTCACATAAGTGAAAGGACGGAAGGTGCCGCGGGTGGCAACGATATAGGTTTTTGATCCGGCTGCCTGGCTCTTGGCGGCTGAGGAAGCGGCATCCTTGTCTCCGCCGCATCCGGCAAGGGTGACGACGGATGCGAGTGCCAGAGCGGCTGCTGCTCCTTTAAGAAGAGAAGAAAAGTTCATGGGCGCTCCTTTTTACTGCTGCGGTACGGTGTAATCCTTGCCGAGGAACTCTTCAGAGAGTTTCTTGAGTGTGCCGTCGGCCTTCATGTCTTTCAGTGTCTTGTCGATGGTATTGGCGAGTTTCTGATGATCTTCATCTTTTCTCAAGGCGAAGTAGGTCGGGTCGCTGGCGATGACCGGTCCTACGGCTTTGATCGGAAGTCCGAGTGTCTTGGCAGCGTCTGTGATGGAGACTTCATACTGCGGGGTGGCATCGGCGCGTCCGGTGACGACGAGGTTGGCGCCTTCGGTGAAGCCTTTGTCGGTGTAGATCAGGTCCATCTTCGGATCCATGGTCTCATTCAGCTTCTGGAGCTGGCGGGTGACTTCGCTGTTTGTCGTGGTGACGACCTTCTTGCCCTTCAGGTCTTCGAGGCTGTTGATGTCATTCCGGTCATTTCTGACGGCCAGTTTTCTGGCGGTGTAGTTGTTGACTTCCTTGGTGTAGATCGTCTTTGCGGCGCGTTCTTCATTGTAGGTGATCTGGTTGGCGACGATGTCGACCTGGCCGGATTCCATGCCTACGAAGCCTGCAGAAGGCGCCATGGTCTTGAATTCAAAGTGGATGCCGGGGTTTCTTTTTTCGACTTCCTTCAGGATTTCCACGTCATAACCGGTGAGGTTGTTCTTGTCGTCCATGTAAGTGAAGGGGCGGAAGGTGCCGCGGGTGGCTACGACGTACGTCTTGGCGCTGCCTGCCTGGCTTTTGGCGGCAGAGGCAGAAGCGTCCTTGTCTCCGCCGCATCCTGCAAGGGTGATGACGGAAGCGGCAGCGATGACGGTGGCTGCGATTTTGAGGATGGATTTAAGCTGCATGGTGAGGTCCTTTCGATCAGAGATACGATTTTTTCATGTAAACGGTTTGGTGGCTGTTGCCGGGGAGCGTCTTTGTCTCGACGGTTTCAAATCCCCAGGATTCATACATTTTGACGAGCCAGGGATGCTCAGCGGCTGTGCCGAGGGTGACGGCGGGGGTGCGGAGTTCCTCTTTGAGGACTTGTTCTTCCAGGAGGAAGAAGAGTTTCCTTGCGTATCCCTTGTGCTTCTCTTCCGGTCTTGTGGAGACCCATCCAAGGTGGGGCACGCCGTAGGGGCCCGGTTCCTTTACCCATGGCATGCGCAGTGTGATGGCGCTGACGAGGCGGCCTTCGATAAAGAGGCCGTAGGTAGGATTCAGGATGAGCCCGCGGATGAGTTTTTCTTCCGGGAGCGTGACGGCGGCGAAGTCGATGCCGAGCTCCCCGTCTGCCTGATAGGCATCATGGACGAGGGCGGCGTATTCATGGCCGTCATTGACATTCAGTAAGCGGTACAATTTGACTTCCTTTCTTATACATGGCGGGGCGCTTCGGAGAGAAGCGAGAGAAGCTCTTTCATGGAAGGCCTTCCGGAGAGAAGCGTGATCATTTCTTCTGCGTACGCTTCATCGGAAGCGGCGGCGAGTTTCTTCGTGAGGTCGCCTTTGGTGAAGGGGTGATCGGGCGAGCCGTCCGGTTTCAGGATTTCTTCTGTGAAATGCCTGCCGTCCTTCGTATCGGCTGTGACGATGATGCGGCGGACTTCCTGTCCGGCAGGGGGAAGGTCTTCCTTGATGCCGAACTTCGGAAGGGCTCTAATGAAAGCGGCCGGCGTCTTTGCCAGGCGGAAGAGGTCGTCGTCGACGTCTCCCTTCGTGAGGATCTGCCAGGCGACATATTCCATCGAGAAGCGGCCCTGCTGGCCGGTCTTCGGCGCATGGTAGTGGAGCGAGTAGCTTTTGCCGGGCGGGAAATGGAAGATCACTTTAGAGATGACATCCAGCGTGACGCCTTTCTTCCAGAGTGACTTCAGTGCGGCGGCGCCGGGGATGGCGGCGGAGCAGTACTGGTGCTTCTTCATCCAGAGGCCCGGTGAAATGAGCTCGCCGGGGGAAAGCCAGCGCTTGGAAAGGGCGCCTTCTGCGATCGTCTTTCCTGCCGTGACGGCGGCCCATCCGTCGTCGTTGTTGAAGGCGCTCGTGCTCGATGTGAGAGCGCAGTCGCGGATGAGGAAGTAGGAGAAGACGGCGTTTCTGGCGGCAAATCCGGAGTGGAGGGGCTTGGTGTCTGTCCCTGCCTCAAGGCCGAGGCCCGCGGATTCCGTTGCGCCCAGGGAAAGGAGTTCGCTCGCTTCTTTCAAGGGAAGGCGGCGGAAACGGGCAATGGCAGCGGCGGCTCCGATGGGGCCGATCGTGGCTGTCGGATGGTAGCCGCGTTTTTTGTGGGCCGGATTCACGAGTTTCCCGAGGAGTCCCTCGGTTTCGGCTCCGGCTGTGTATCCTGCAAGGAAATCTTCGAAGGTATCGGAGGGATCCGCAATCGCAAGGAGAGCGGAGAAGATGACGGTGCTGAAGTGGCCCATGAGGTTCGCTTCTGCGTCGTCAAAGTCCAGGTAGTGGGATGCAAAGCCATTGAAGAAGGCAGCGTTTTCCGGCGTCGTCCTTACATCAAAGCCAAGAATGTCCCTCTCGCCTTTGCGTGTGGCAAGGAAAGCGGCTGTCCTTCTGACGGCTTCTTCCCTGCTTCCTGCCAGAGCGGATGCGAGGTAGTCGGCGAAGGCTCTTCTTCCAGCCTCAGCCAGATCGGGGCGTCTTGTGACGTCTGTCTTTAGGATGAGGCTTGTCAGTTCCTGCGTGATGGGATCCATGATTCCTCCTTTCATTCCTGATTATTTCTTGGAAAATTTCTCTGCTCTGTCATTCGGTTCCAGCCAGCGGCTGTCATCCGGGCCTTTCGGCATGAGTCTTGGCATATCTGCAAACGGGGTGTGGTCGACGTAGTAGAAGCGAAGACGCATGGAGTTGAAGTCCGTGTTCCCTCCGAAGGCCGGGTTGCTGAAGAGGTCTTTCGCGTAGTTCCAGAGGTTCGGGTAATCGACGAGGCGTTTCTTGTTCAGAAGATATTTCTGATAGAAGACGAGGTCGAAGCGGGTCAGCGTGACGAAGAGGCGGATGTCCGGAGAGGTGATGGTATCGCCCATGAGGTACCGGCGGGTGGAAAGTCTTTCTTCCAGCCAGTCCAGACGGTCGAATACGAGATCATAGTAGTATTCGTATTCTTCCTGCGTCCCTGCCAGAGCCGCCAGATTCACGGCCAGATTTACGTCGGCATAGATGACGTCGTTCAGTGCATCGATGTCGTAGCGGAGTTCTTCGGGATAAATATCCGGAGCGTCCTTGTCGATGTATTCCTGCCAGCCTTCATAGAGCTGGATGTCAAGGTCGTGGTAGTCGTTGTTGACGACAGCGCCGGTCGTGACGTCGACGAGAGCCGGGACGGTCGCGCGCTGGTCGTAGTCCGGATTTCCCTTCTTGTATGCTTCCATGAGGGAATGGATCTTGAGGACGGGGTCCACATCATCCTTGTCGAGTGTGAAGTACCAGCCGCCTACGACACCTGCCGGGCGAAGCGGATCGACGACGCCTTTGGAAATGACTTTGTCCAGGCCCAGGAGGTCGATTGCAATCGCGATGCGGTTTGCCCATGGGCAGTGGCGGGACCAGATGAGGCGGTAACGGCCCGGCTCTACAGGGAGCTGGCCCTTGCCGCTGCCAAAGGAGGCAGTGAACTGCGGTTCTTCATCGTCGTCGTATTTCTTTCTTGCTATGTTGAAGTTCGAAGCGTCCTCTCCTTCGCCGTACTCCTTGTCGATGCCGTTGGAGCGCGGGTTGGTAGACTGGAACTGGGAAAAGTCGATCGGGCAGGGGTTCATTGCGCGTTTCACTTCTACGTGCGCACGTGCTTCGCGGATGCTCGGGTCAATGATAAAGTCTTTGATTTTTTCGAAATCGGCCATGGTATGTTCCTCCTACGGAATAAGAAATTATTCGCCGCGGGGAGGAAAATGGGCCTAAAAAAGCCTCCGCCCCGGGCATTCATTTGAATGTCAAGGGACGGAAGCTCCGTGATTACCACCCTGATTCGCCCTGGGGTCACCCCGCAAGGCCTTTTGAAGTGCTTATGGGACCCGGTCAGGCTCCATACACTCCTGCGCTGTAACGGGCGTCTCCCGGGCCGCCTATTTCGTTCGGCGCGCCAGCTCAGAAATGCACTTCACTATCTTACGGTGTTTCCCTTCTCACCTTCCGGGAACTCTCTTTGCGCTTTCAGACAGTTACTCTTTTCCTCATTGCCATGATGGATTTCTATGCTTTGGACAGATATAAAAAAAACTCTCCTCCCCATAAAGGGACGAGAGCTTAGCTTCGTGATTCCACCCAATTTCATGTATTTCTACATCTCATGCGCGCTGTATCGGGCGCTCCCGCTGCGGCTACTTCATTCGCCTGCAGGGCTCGGAAATGCACTTCGCTGATTTCTCCTTGTCCGCTTCCACCGTCCGGACTCGCTTGAAAGGAAAAGGTTCAGGTACTCTTTTTCTTCATCGCCAAAATTATGTTGCACTTACTTTACCATTCCTATAGAAGCTTGTCAATGCAAGAAATAGAAAAATTCGTATATGAATTTCACGCTTTTCATCCTGCGAATCCATACTATTTGTATAAATAAAATAAAGAAGAAACAGCAGCATGGAAAAGAATCAGGAATGAAATAAAATAAGAAACCCATTTCCTATAACGAAATTGAATAAGAAAACCTGCGGAATAAGAAACGATGAAAGTAAAATGTTTCTCTTCTCTTGATAAAACATTTCGGTTACCAACTCTTTATTCTTAGGGAGTATAATAAGAAAAGGACGGGAAACCGCCCCATTCAACTAGAAAAGAAAGGAGAGGGGATATGAAAAACTGGAAACATGTCATATACCTCGTCTGCGCGATCCAGATCGGCGCAGGCATCTCCATGATGGGCATCATGTCCTTCCTGCCTTTGTTCCTTTCCGAGCTCGGCATCACCGATCCCGGCGAGGCTGCTTTCTGGGCAGGAATCATCATCGGCGTCACACCGTTCATGATCGCATTCTCCGCACCGTTCTGGTCGATCCAGGCGGACAGGCGGGGACCGAAGACGGTCATGTCGATCGTCCTTATCGCCGTCGTGCTTTCGTCCTTCTTCAGCGGCATAACGACAGCGCCCTGGCAGCTACTGCTGCTCCGCACCCTGCAGGGACTTGTCGGAGGCTTTGTCCCAATAGGTCTTTCCATCGTCGTCTCTGTCACACCGGAAGAGAAGACGTCCTGGTCGATGGGATACTTCCAGGCGGCCATGGTCATGGGCATCATGTTCGGACCGCTCCTTGGCGGCGCTGTGGCAGATACCTTCGGCTACCGCATGCCGTTCTACGCGTTCTCGCTTCTTGCTTTCCTCTGCCTTATTGCCCTCCAGATTTTCCTGCCTGACATCCACAGGAAAGGGGCGGCGAAGGAAACGGACTCCACATGGAGCCAGATCAAGTTCTTCATGAAGATTCCGCGTGTGCGCATCATGACATTCATGCAGTTCCTCTGCAACTTCGGCATCACCGGCATCGGGCCGATCCTGCCGCTCTATATCAAGTCGATGATGGGGGATTCGCCCATCGTTGCGACCGTCGTCGGGTTCATTATCTTCATTTCCGGCGGCTGCAGCGCGCTCGCATCGCTCAATACCGGCCGCATCACGTCGCGCTTCGTCATCCATCGGGTGCTCATCACCGCGACGATATTCGTCGGCTTCACCTTCATCATGCAGTACCTCATGACGACCGTCGCGGGACTTGGTTTCTTCCGCGGCATCACGGGCCTTGGCATGGGCTTCATCGCACCGTGCACGAATACGATCATCGCCAAATCTGTGCCGCCTGAAAAACGCTCGATCGTCTTCGGCGTCGTTTCTTCCGTCTTCCTGATGGGCAACGTCGCCGGCCCTGTCTGCTCGGGCGCCATTGCAAACTACTTCGGCTATGCCATGGTCTTCTGGTCCACAGCTATCGCTTTCTTCCTTGCTGCCTGCGTCATCATCTGGAATTTCAGGGGCGAAAAGGAAATTTAAGTAAGGAGTCATTATGGAAATCCGCGTTTTGAAATACTTTCTCACGGTCGCCCGCGAAGGGAGCATCACGAGAGCGGCCGAGATCCTCCACGTCACGCAGCCTACGCTTTCCCGCCAGATCCTGGAGCTTGAAAGGGAAACGGGCGTGAAACTCCTGGACAGGGGCAGCCGTCATGTGAGCCTTACCTCTGACGGGCTCCTTCTCAAAAGGCGTGCTGAGGAAATCGTCGATCTCGTCGACAAGACGGAAAAAGAACTCTCCGGCAACAAGACCGTCGAGGGCACGGTAAACTGCGCCGGCGGCGAGCTCCTTGTCATGGATCATTTTTCTGATCTCATCATGCGCTTCCAGGAAAAACATCCCCTTGTCCGTTTCGATATCAATACGGACATCACGGGGAGGGTGAATGAAAAAATGGACTCCGGCCTGATCGACACGGCCATCTTCGTCCGTCCCTTTGATGCGGAGAAGTATGACTACGTCCCGATCGGCCCCGAAGCCCGCTTCTGCGCCGCCATGAGGACAGACGACCCTCTGGCACAGAAGGAACATGTCACAAAAGAAGATCTTGCAGGAAAGAAACTCGTCCTCATAAGCCGCGGAGAACTCAATGCGGATATCCGGAGCTGGCTGGGAGACGTCTGTGAGACAATCCAGACGCCCATCCACTGCGACCTTGGCGCGAATTCCTCCCTCTTTGCCAAGAGGAAAGGACTCTATATCATCACGACAGAAGGCACCATGCCGCTTGTCGACGACCGCATCGTCAAGTACGTCCCGCTCTACCCGGAAATGCGCATCCAGACAGTCGTAGCATGGAAAAGAGGCCAGCCCTTCGGACGCGCCGCCCAGGCCTTCATCGAATTCCTCAAGGAAGAACTGGGAGAAAAATAAAAGAATAAAAGAGGCTGTGGGAATGTGACATCATTTCTACAGCCTCTTTTTACATGCCTCGGCTTCCACTATTCATTTTATGTATGGATGAGTCATGAAAATGGGCATTGGATATGATTTCCTTCTTCTTCTACAATACAGATAAAGAGAGCGTCACAAGCGCTGGAGGAGGAATCATGAAGAAATATATTTTAGCCGCCGTCCTTCTGCTTGGCATGGCAGGAGCTGCGGGTGTGAGCTACGGGAGCGGCTCGACGGAGGATCTGATGGCTCCGATCGCTTATACAGACTGGGAAATAGGAAAATCCAAACCGACGACAGGAAATCTCGTCGCTGTAAGGGATATGAACACGGCGGTCCCGGCCGCTGTGCCACCCGCCTGCCCAAGCCAGAAGAAAGTATGCAGTGGAAAATAGCGTAAAAAAGAGCTGTGACAAAATGGGAAATCATTTTGCCACAGCTCTTTTTTGCGTCTTTATTTCATCATTTTTAGCTCTGCTGTAAGCCTTTTACGTAAAAATGCGCGTAAGCCCCCTTACCCCCATAAGACTTTTAATTATATTGTCTTAGGCGGCAATCCTTATACGCATTATTTTTGTGATGTATTTCCTTAAATTATAGCCAAGTGCTACCAGGTATAACTCGGCTTTTACAGAATCTATCCCTTTTCTGACGATTCTTTTGTACCATCTGTCATGTTTCATGATTCCAAAAGTTCCTTCAGCCTGGATTGACCGGTTCATTCTTAGCAGGGCTCCATGGATGCTTTCCAGATTATCCTGAACCTCCTGGTACATGTTATTCCGTTCTCTGCTCAATGAGATTCTTTTGTTCTTCGGGGTCTTTTTACATTGCTCTGCCAGCGGGCATCCTTGGCAGTCTTCGCATTCAAATACTTCCTCCTGCCTGCCGTATAAGTTCCCTCTGACCAGATGTCTATAGATAAATTTGAAAGCCCTGTCATTTGGACAACGGATGGTTCCATTCTCATCAACTCTAAAGTTTATTGGCCGAAACGGATTGGTATGGTATTTCTTGTCTTTCGTTTCTTTCTTGTACATGGGGAATTTCATATACTTTTCCATACCGTGCTGCTCGCAATAGATGTAATTGTTGAAAGATCCATATCCTGCATCTGCCACAGGATACTTAGGATAAGCCCCATAGACTTCGTGGAATTCCTCCATCAGCGGTACGAAGCAATCCATATCTGAACGATACTGGTTAACATCAATTACGGCAATAAATTCATCGGCAACACCTATTTGGACATTGTATGCAGGCAGAAGCTGATCATTTCCCATGTAGTCCGACTTGATTCGCATGAATGTTGCATCCGTATCGGTCTTCGAATAACTGTTTCTGGAAGTACCGCATATCTGTATCTTCTCAACATATTCTTCAAGTTTTGATGTATATGCCTTAAGCTGCTCATACTTGCGTTGATGATCGGACTTGCGATGCCCGCTTCCATGAACAAAGGCCGTCTCATCAATCTGCCAGATTTCTTTTAATTTATCCAATACCAGACGCAGATAGTCCGGAGCGTATTCTGTATTGATGTTTACACTCATATGGTCATACTTAAGATCATCATTGAGTAACTCAAAAAGGCTGGTAATCTTGGCAAAAAGCTTGTAGCGGGATTTTTCAGCGGATTTCTTCCATACCCAGCTGTATTTATTTGCGTTCGCTTCAAACTTGGAACCGTCAATATATATATGCTGCAAATCCACGTTGAGTTTGCCGCAGAGTTCTTTCGTAATTGAATAAAAGATATCCTTGAGAGAATACTTAAGAAAGCCCTTCACGAAATGACAGAATGTCCGATAGGATGGGGCTTCATAATTCATCAGGTACATATATCTGATATTAACCCTGCAATTATCTTCAAGTTTTCTAAAAGAGCAATATCCTTCTTCTGCGAAACCATAGATGATCGTTTTCAGCATGTTGACGGGATTATACCTGGGTCTGCCAGCGCCACGCGTCGGTATGTAACGAAGGTACTTTTTAAGATCGATTTCCTCCATAAATCTGTCATACATTAAAACAGGATCATCGACATTGAGAATCTCAGAGGGAAACATTGGCAAAATGCCTTGTTCTGCGGTAAAATGATTGCTAGTGTTGTTATTTTTCATTGTAAAAAATTATAACACGAAAGGCTCTGCCCCGGACCAAATGATCCGGGGCAGAGCCCTTTTTGTTGGGATGAATTTTGTCACATCCCCCTCTTTAACTTGAGGAATCTCTTAAAGGTTCTTTTCTATTTTATCCAGAAGTCTTGCGAGCTCCTCCATTTCTTCCTTTGTCAGGGAAGAGGTGAGGGCATCGTTTGCTTTTTCATCGAGGGCGGAGTATTCTTCCGTGAATTTCTGCCCCTTCTCTGTCACGGTGAGGATCAGGTTCCTGTGATCGGAGGGGTCGGGCGTCCTCTTGATGAAGTTTTTCTTTTCAAGACGCTCTGCCAGGGATTTCACCGTGTTCGGCGTCTTTTCGATGAGGCGCCCCAGCTCCTTCTGGATGAGGGGCTGGTTTTCGAAAATCGTCTTCAGGGCGACCCACTGCTCGACGGTCATGCCTTCTTCCTTGAAGATGAGGTCGATCTGGTAGTGGACCTTCCTTGCGATGCGGCAGAGGGCATAGCCCGGTGTTTCGTCTAGTTTCATTTCAGGTACTTGTTGAAGAAGTCCGTGATGATGGAGAGGGCTTCGGCCTGATCCCAGTAGACGCCGCCATGGGCTGCGCCTTCGACGAGGTAACGGCCAGAGGGGATGCCTTCCTTCCGGAGTGCCTGGAAGAGAAGGTCTGTCTGGCTCGGGGAGACGACGAAATCCTTCGTGCCATGCATGAGAAGCATAGGAGCGCTGTTCTTTCCGACGTAAGTCATGGGATCAGCCGCCTTGGCAGCAGCAGGATCGGCCAGGATGCCGCCGTCACGTCCGCCAAAGACAGGAGAGCCGTTCACCCAGAGGGCTTCGGTAGCGCCTGCGGACTTGTGGGCTTCCTTCACGGCGTCGGAGTAATCATCGCCGATGCGTGTGAGGTCGGAGAGGCCATAGAGATCGACAGCTGCCTTGACGCTGCTGGACTGGTCGAGGTTTTCGCCCTTGTCGAATGTCGTCGTGCCGCTTGTCACGCCGGCCATGGCAGTGAGGTAGCCGCCTGCGCTTCCGCCTACGATTCCGATGCGGTCAGGATCGATATTGAACTTCTTGGCATTGGCGCGCAGGTAGCGGATGGATGCCTTCACGTCTTCCAAAGGCTGCGGGAATACAGCCGTCGGAGCGACGCGGTATTCGATGGATGCGACGACGTAGCCGGCTTCAGCCAGGTGCATGCGGAGCTGGATGCCGTTATCCTTGTTGGCATTGATGAAGCCGCCGCCCGTGACGTAGACGATCGCCGGAAGCGATGTCTTGGACTGGGGTTTCAGGATATCCATCTTCATGGCGACGTTCTCATAGCCGCGGGACGGCACCTGTTCATAGACGACGCCGGAGATCTGCTTGATTTCCGGTGTCACGACATTGACTTTCAAAAGATGGCTCTCTGCCTTGTTCGGCATATTGGCCGTTGAAGAATCGACATTGATAGTAGGTTCCATAGCGAATGCGCTTCCTCCCGCAAGTAAAAATCCGGACAGCGCAAGGGCTGTCAGCCATTTCTTATTCATATAGACTCCTTTCCGCCTTTCGGCAAGGACAATTCATTTGACAATTCCATATTAGTACGATATGTTACTAATTGTCAAGACGCCCTTTAACGGGCAGGAGGAAATCATGGACATGCGTGTGATTCATTATTTTCTGGCGGCCGCCAGAGAGGGAAATATCACAAAGGCAGCGAAGCGTCTCCACATGACGCAGCCGACGCTTTCCCGTCAGCTGGCCGAGCTGGAGTCTGAGCTTGGTGCGCGTCTTTTCGAGCGCTCGAGCCGAAGGATCACACTGACGAGCGAGGGCATCCTCTTCCGCCGCCGCGCAGAGGAAATGGAAGAGCTTCTGGCCAAGACGAAGGAGGAAATTTCTTCGGGAGAGGAACTGGCAGGGACGGTCTCCGTCGGAGGCGGCGAGCTCCTTGTGACATCTGTCTTCGTTTCCCTGATACGGAAGTTCCAGAAGGAGCATCCCCATGTGTTCTTCGATTACCAGACGGGGGTCACGGACCGCGTCACCGAGCGGATGGACATGGGCCTCATCGATGCGGCTGTCCTTGTCCGTCCCTTTGATTCGGTGAAGTATGATTCCGTCCCGATCGGTCCCGATGCTCGCTGGGGCGTCATCATGAGAGCGGATGATCCCCTCGCGGAAAAAGAATCCATCCGGAAGGAAGATCTTCTGGGGAAGACGGTCATCCTTCCCGGGCGCCTTGAACTCAATGCAGAAATCGCAAACTGGCTGGGGAGTGTAAGGAAGACAATCACGTCCCCAATCAAGTGGGACCTGGGCGGAAGCCGCGTGATCCTTGCAGAAGATCCTGGCTGCTATGTCATTACGACAGAAGGCGCAGCCGCGCTTTTTGATGAAAGACGCCTCTCCTTCCTGCCGCTTGAACCAAAAAGGAAGATAGAGACGGTCATTGCATGGAAGAAGGACCAGCCTTTCGGACGCGCAGCAGAAGCTTTCATCAGGTTCCTCCAGAAGGAAGCGGCAGAAAAGGGCCTTTGACAGGACCGGATGCCGCCTTATTATCCGTTAATCATTTTGTGATTTTTGTTATAATAAGAAATATAGAATAAGAAGGGATTACGGATATATGAGAAAAATGGACATGCTCCATGGGTCGATCGGCGACAAGACGGTTTCTTTCGCCATACTTCTGGCGGTCACAGGGATCTGCCAGCAGCTTTTCAATGCCATCGACATCATCATCATGGGGCGTTTTGTTGGTAAGGAAGCCATGGCCGCCGTCGGCAGCAATGCGCCGGTCGTCGGGCTTCTCGTTACGTTCTTTGTAGGGATTTCCCTTGGCGCGAACGTCGTCATTTCCCAGTACACGGGGCAGGGAAATCTGGAAAAAGTAAAAAAGGCCGTGCATACGACGATCGTCTTCGCCGTTCTGACGGGCATTCTTTTTGCCGTGCTCGGCGTTTTCAGCGCGGATTCAGTCGTCAGGCTCCTTCAGGTGCCAAAGGAAGTCGAGACAATGTCCCGCGAGTACCTGGAAACCATATTCATCGCGATGCCGGGCATCCTTGTCTATAACTTCACCTCGGCGATTTTCAGGAGTCAGGGCGATACGAGGACGCCGCTCATGTGCCTCTTTGCGGCCGGCACATGCAAGGCATGTCTGAGCCTTTTCCTTGTCGTCTACTGCGGCATGGATGTCGTCGCCGTGGCGGCTTCCACCGTCTTTGCGACGCTCATGAGCTCTTCGCTTCTTCTTTACCTCATGAAGAATACGAAGAGCGCGATCCACATTTCCTTCCATGATATGAAAGTGGACTGGGGGATTCTCCGCCAGATCCTTTCCATCGGTACGCCGGCCGGCGTGCAGGGCGCTGTCTTCAGCCTGTCGAATGTCGTCATCCAGGCGGCCATCAACAGCCTCGGCGCAGAGGTCATGGCAGCTTCGGCGGCTGCTTTCAATCTGGAAATCCTTGTGTACTACATCATGAATTCCTTCGGGCAGGCATGCACGACATTCACGGGGCAGAACTACGGCGCAGGCCTTCTTTCCCGCTGCAGAAGGGTGGGGAAGATCTGCACGCTGCAGAATCTGGCCGCGACGGTCGCCTCTTCCATGATCGTGCTGGCGGCAGGGCCGTACCTCCTTTCCGTTTTCAGCTCCGATCCGGAAGTCATTGCGCTTGGCATGATCCGCCTCGAATTCATTTTGATTCCTGAACCGCTCAATATGATTTCTGAAGCTGTTTCAGGTTTCCTTCGTGCCTTCGGAAAGTCCCTGGCGCCTGCCATGGCAGCGCTCGTCGGCATCTGCGGCACGCGTATTCTTTACGTTTTCACTATTTTCCCGACGCACCAGACCTTCACCTGGCTCATGGCGGTCTATCCGCTGAGCTGGCTGGTCGCTGCCGCCGGCATACTTTTCGTTCTTTACTATTACCGCAAGCTCTACATGGGGCCTGACCGCGTGTAGACCATTAGGAAAAGGGGGATTTCCATGACAGAAATGAGAAGAAAAGACAGGAGAGTCACCGATGAAGCTCTCATCGATTCCATCCTGAAGGAGTGCGGCGTCGTCCGCATCGGCCTCTATGATGAGGACAGGATTTACGTCGTGCCCGTCAATTACGGCTATACGTATGAGGACGGCAGACTTTCCATTTATTTCCACGGGGGAAGAAGCGGACACAGGCTGGACTGTATCCGCAGGAACCCGAAGGCAGGCTTTGTGATCGATACGGGGGAAATGGTCATTCCTGCTGAGGAAGCCTGCGATTTCACGAATCATTACCATTCCATTATCGGAAGCGGCATTGTGACAATCCTTGAAGATCCGGCGGAGAAGTGCCGGGGCCTTGAAATCATCATGGCACAGACATCTGACAGGAAATGGGCCTTCATCGAAAGGATGGCCAATCAGGTCGAGGTGTACAGGCTGGACGTGGAAGAATTCCAGGCCAAGGCCAATCCGCCCCTTCGCAAATGACCGTCTCTATAATGACCGTCTCTATATAAATAACAATAAAAGGGAGTAAGGGATTAAGGAGGAAAAAGGTATGGGAAAGAAAGTCACTGTGATTTCTACAAGTCTTCGTCACGGGAGCAATTCGGCCGTTCTGGCGGATGCTTTTGCCATGGGCGCATCGGAAGCGGGCAATGAAGTGACGCTCATCTCGCTCACAGGGAAGGACATCCATTTCTGCACAGGCTGCCTTGCCTGCCAGAAGACGGGAAAGTGCGTCATCCATGACGATATGAATGATATGCAGGAAATCGTCCGCACGTCTGATGTTCTTGTGTTTGCCACGCCGATTTATTATTATGAAATGAGCGGGCAGATGAAGACATTCCTCGACAGGCTGAATCCGCTCTACATAGCCGACTGCCAGTTCAAGGATGTCTACCTTCTGGCTTCAGCCGCTGAAGAGGATGAGTATGCGATGAAAAGAGCGAAGAGCGGCCTTGAAGGATGGATCGAATGCTTCCCGCAGTCGCATTTTGCCGGCTCTGTCTTTGCAGGCGGCATGACGAATCCGGGCATGGCGAAAGGAAGCGCTGCCTTTGAGGAAGCCAGAAAAGCCGGAATGAATGTATAAGGAAAGCCATTTTAGAAGAGGAGGAACTATGTTTCATATATTGCGCTGGGTCGTGGCGGCCATCGCCCTTCTGGGCGTCTTCGGGTACTGGTTCGTGAACCAGCCGCAGATGGATCCTTTGATGACGCCGGAAAGAAAGGCGCGCATCGAAGCGTCTCCGCACTACGTGAACGGAGAATTCGTCCCCGAGACGCCGCATGAGAAGGTCAATCCTTCCCTTGGTTTCTGGAAGGAATTCTTCTTCCCGACACCGGGAAAGACGATACCATCCGACCCTATGATCAGCGTGAAGACGAACCTGAGACAGCTCCCCAGGGACAAGGACGTCCTTGTCTGGATGGGGCACTCCTCTTACTATATGCAGCTGAACGGGCACAGGATCCTGATCGATCCCATTTCCGCCGAGTATGCATTGCCTGTTCCCTTCGTGGACAAGGCTTTTGAAGGAAGTAATATCTACACGCCCGACGATATACCGGACGACATCGACGTCATGGTGCTCTCCCACGATCACTGGGACCACCTCGACTATGACTTCGTCCGCGCCATCGAGCCGAAGGTCAAACACGTCGTGACCGGCCTTGGAAATGGCGGATACTACGAAAAGTGGGGCTACCCGCTTGAAAAGATTTCTGAAGAAGACTGGAATACGCCCGTCAAGATCGACGATGGCCTGACCGTCTGGGTCCTCCCTGCGCGCCATTTCTCCGGAAGGATGCTGAAGAGAAATCAGACACTCTATGCAGGCTTTGCCTTCATCACGCCGGGAAGGAAAGTCTTCTACAGCGGCGATGGCGGCTATGACGGAAGATTTGCAAGGATCGGCGACCAGTTCGGCGGATTTGACCTGGCGATCCTGGAAGACGGCCAGTACAATAAGGACTGGCACTCCGTCCACATGATGCCGGAAGAAACAGCCCAGGCAGCCGTCGACCTCCATGCTAAGACCGTCGTTCCCTGCCACAATGGCAAGTACCCGCTCTCCACGCACCAGTGGAAAGACCCGTACATCCGCCTTGTGAAAGCAGCACACGAAAAAGACCTCACGCTCCTGACCCCCATGATCGGAGAAACCCTCCGCATCGGGGACCAGAACCAGTACTTCGGCCGCTGGTGGGAACTAATGAATTAATTAAGAATAAGAGGGAACCCGGTTTCTCCCTCAATCTCCCTCTTTCAAAAAGTTTCTTGACTTACCATACGGTAATCAGTAAAATAAATAATACATATAAGCGTGGATGAAGACGGTCCGCACAAGCATGAGTCCAAAGAGAGCCCCGGTCGGTGAGAAGGGGCGGCGAGTGGCGCGGATAGATCACTTCGGAGCTTCAGGGAAGAAAAGCCCTGACGGGACATCGTTAACTGTACCGAGTGGCCGTAAGGTCATGAGGGTGGTACCACGGGATAGAATCCCGCCCCTTATCGGGCGGGATTTTTTTATTTTGGAAATCGAAGATTTCCTTAGGAGGAATTTGAAAATGGATTACAGCAAAACCCTGCATCTGCCTCAGACAGAATTCCCGATGCGCGGCAACCTTCCGAAGAAGGAACCGGAATTCGTGGATTTCTGGCAGAAAAATGATTTGTATGAAAAGAGAGTGGAGAAGAGACAGCATGACGGCGCTCCGACTTTCGTCCTGCACGACGGACCTCCCTATGCAAATGGCAAGATCCACATCGGCCATGCACTGAATAAGACACTGAAGGACGTCATCGTCCGTTACAAATACATGGCTGGCGACAATGCCAACTACATCCCGGGCTGGGATACTCACGGCCTTCCGATCGAATACGCAGTCCTCAAGGACTCCGGTGAAGACCGCGCCAACATGACCCCGCTCGAACTGCGCAGAAAGTGCCTGGAATACGCTAAGAAATGGATCGCTATCCAGAAGGAAGACTTCATCCGCATGGGCGTTGTCGGCGATTTCAAGCATCCATACGTCACCTTCGATCCGCACCTCGAAGCTAAGGAACTCGAAGTCTTCGGCGAAATGGCCAAGAAGCACTACATTTACAAGGGCAAGAAAGCCGTTTACTGGTGCCCGCACTGCGAAACAGCCCTGGCTGAAGCAGAAATCGAATACAAGGACAGAAAATCCCCGTCCATCTACGTCAAGTATCCGGCTGTGGATATCAAGGGCCTTGGGCCGGACGGCGTCGATCCATCCAAGCTCTTTGCCGTTATCTGGACCACCACACCGTGGACCATCCCGGCATCCCTCTACATCAGCGTGAACCCGAAATTCACCTATGTATGGGTACACAACAAAACCGCTGATGAATACTACCTCATGAGCAAGGAACTCGCTCCGGCTGCCATGGCTGACTGCAAGATTGAAGACTACGAATTCGTAGGCCGCGAAATGCTCGGCTCTGAATGGGACCTCGCAACCTTCCATCATCCGCTGGCCATTTATAACCGCACTATCTATGTCCTCGAAGGCAACCATGTCACCCTTGATGCCGGCACAGGCTGCGTTCATACCGCTCCTGGACACGGCGTTGAAGACTTTGAAGTTTACAAATCTTATGAAAACGCTGGCAAGCTGAAACAGGAAGTCGTCTGCCCGGTTGATGAAAAAGGCAACATGACTGCTGAAGCAGGCGAATTCCTCCAGGGCAAGAGCATCTGGGACGCAGAAGGCCCGGTCATCTCCGCTCTGGCTCATGAAGGCCACCTCCTTGGCAAGAAATCCATCCACCATCAGTACGCACACTGCTGGCGCTGCAAGAACCCAGTCATCTATCGTGCTACCGAGCAGTGGTTCGCATCCATCAACGACTTCAGAGATAAAGCACTGAAAGCTGTCGACGATACACGCTTCATCCCATCCTGGGGTCATGACCGTCTCTACAACATGATCCGCGACCGTCAGGACTGGTGTATTTCCCGCCAGAGATCCTGGGGCGTGCCGATTCCTGCATTCTACTGCGACGACTGCGGCAAGTGGGTCATCACTGATGAAACGATGAAGAAAGTCGAAGAAATCGTAGAAAAAGAAGGCACCGATGCATGGTGGGCTCATTCCGCTGAAGAACTCCTTCCGGAAGGCTTCAAATGCCCGCACTGCGGAGGCACCCATTTCCATAAAGAAAAAGACATCATGGACGTATGGTTCGACTCCGGCTCCACATGGAACGGCGTCCTCCGTTACCCGCATGAAGACTGGAAGGAAGACGGCGTACAGTTCCCGGCTGACCTGTACCTCGAAGGCTCCGACCAGCACCGCGGCTGGTTCCATTCTTCCCTCCTCTGCTCCGTAGCAGTCAATGGATACGCTCCATACAAAGCAGTCCTGACACACGGCTTCACCATGGACGGCGAAGGCAGAAAGATGTCCAAGTCCGTCGGCAACGTCGTTGCTCCGCAGGACATCATCAACCGCTACGGCGCAGACGTCATGAGACTCTGGATTTCCTCCGTCGACTATCAGGGCGACGTCAGACTGTCTGACAAGATCGTCAAATCCATGAGCGACGTATACAGAAAGATCAGGAACACATTCCGCTACCTCATGGGCAACCTGTACGACTTCGATCCGAAGAAGGACAGCGTAGCATATGAAGATATGGAAGAAATGGACAGATGGGCACTTCTGCGCCTCGAACAGGTCAAGAGAACCGTCCTCAAGGCTTATGAAGACTATGAATTCCATGTCATGTACCATGCCGTACACAACTTCTGCACCGTCGACCTTTCCGCTATCTACCTGGATATCCTGAAAGACCGCCTCTACACAGAAAAAGCAGACTCCCGCCTCAGAAGAAGCGCGCAGACCGCTATGTACGAAATTCTGACAAGCCTCGTCCGCCTCGTAGCTCCTGTACTCTGCTTCACCGCTGAAGAAGTATGGCAGGACCTCCCGAACAAGGAAGAACGCGAATGGTCCGTCCACATGGCATCCATGCCGGAACTGAACGACAAATTCCTCGACAAGGCACTCGATGAAAAATGGAAGAAACGCCTCGCAGTCAGAAGCGTCATCACCAAAGCCCTCGAAGAAGCCCGCCAGGCAAAGACCATCGGCCACCCGCTCGACGCTGAAGTCACCGTCTACGCAAAAGGCGAAGCTTACGATATCCTCAAAGCTATGGAAAAGGAACTTGCAGATTTCTGCATCGTATCCCAGACCAAACTCGTAGAAGGCACCGAAAGCGCTCCTGAAAACGCAGTATCCGACGATGAAGGAAACGTCAAAGTTACCGTCTCCGTCTGCGAACTCGAAAAATGCGAACGCTGCTGGAAGAGAACCCCGGACGTCGACTCCGACCCGGCTCATCCGCACGTATGCGCACGCTGCGCCCACGTCCTCGCAGAAACCGGCGAAGCTGGAGAATAATAAACATAGAACAACCAGAAAGACCCGCAAGGGTCTTTTTGCGTGGGGGAGAACAGGGGAAATACAGCAGCTTTCAGCCGAAGGCTGGTTGGCATGTTTTCCTAGGCTGTAAGCCGGCTGTATGGTTTTAATCTCATCACCACACAAAAAAGGGCTGTGACAAAATCCGTTAAAACGCTGCTTTTTTCTTTTCTCGAGCGAAGCGAGGTTTAAGGGTGTTGACCTTGCTCCGAAGGAGAAGACCTGCTACACGAGAACAAGCCCCAATTTTAATTTTTTGGTATTTTTTGAATTTCTTATAGAATTTCTTGTTGGATTTCCTGACTGCTCCTAACTGATTAGATTTTGGAGTTTGGCCGACTAATTCATTGCACTACGAAAAAGCCGATCTCACACTCGGCTTTTTCCGCTTTTCTTCACTTGTTTGCCTTATTTACGCAGCAAGGCCTAAGTCGCGATACAAATGCATCACCCGGCCGTAGTATATTCGTAAAAACTTAGCCATTCCTGCTACTTTTGCTACTTTTTTATACTTTCCTTCTGCCTCTTTCTTCTTTATGAACCTATATACTGCATCATCTTTGGGGATTTTATGCATAACTAACAACATCATTACTTGATACAATACTTTCCGCAGCCGCGCAGGACCTTTCTTTACTATGTGATTCTGCAAGGCTCGGAATTTCCCTGATTCATGTATTGATGGGGTCAGGCCTGCAAAGCAGATCAGAGAATGCTTGTTTTTAAAGCGTCTCACATCTCCGATCTGGGCAATAAGCGCTACTCTGGTAACTCTTCCGACTCCGCCCATCTCGCCGACGAGTTCATATTCCGGCAGATCCTTGGCTATATCTTCCATTCGTGTTAAACTAGCCATAAGAGTTTCGTCGGCTCTTCTCAGTAATCCGACATACCACATGATGGTTTCTCTAACAATTGGATTATTGGGGATGGAAGGGATACCATTCTTTGCTTGAGCGTAGATCGTTGCTGCTTTACTCTCATTGGAACGGTATCCTTTTTCTTTTGCCCATCCGCAATAAGATGCGACAAATTCTGCTTCCGATTTAGCAATAATATCCTCAATGTGGCAATACCTTTCCAGGAAATCCAGCAGTTTGTCTTTACCGCTGTTTATGTCGAATCCTCCGAAAAGATCGAAGATTTCTGGCATGGTCTGCTCCAATTGACTTTGCAGCTGGAGAAGGATGCGGCTTCTTTCCTCCGAAAAGTTAAGATAAGCATCGCAGAGTCTCTTCAAGAGGAAATACTTATCTCCATTAAGATCGAATTGCGGTAACTTTGCCCAATAAGCGATTCCATATCTGGCAATATTCGTGGAGTCGATGGAGTCTGTCTTTGTGTGTCTGAAGTTCTCTGCCTTATTAAAATTAGCAACCTTCAGAGCGTTGACGACAGATACAAAAATCCCATTCTGCTGCAAGAAATAGGCTATCGACAGGTGATAGACACCTGTTGATTCCATGACGACTTTTATCTCGTCATACTTTGCTTGTACCCGAATTTCATCGACCAGAGGCTGAAGTTCCTCTTTTGTGTGCTTAACATCAAAGGGCCTGCGGATGATCTTGTCGCCAGGCGCCATGAAACACACCGTACTTTTTCTCTTGGATACATCAATACCTACACAGATCATAAGTGACCTCCTATAAAAGATATTTGTAGTTGGTAGACGCTAATCCTTCACACACTTATTACCACTCAAACTAGTTTTTTTACACGAACACGGAGATAAACCTGCCTAACGCGAGCACACATAATAAGGGGAAGGCTGACCCTCTTCTCCACGTCCAGTAAACGGACCGGTGGTTCGCCGTCAAGCCATCTACTCCCCTAATTATATGCAATAAGTGCAGCGGATAGGAGCGACCTATCTACTACACTTCTATTGCACTAGGTCCGGTCGGAGACCGTGAATACAGTAGTTTTCGAGCGCAGTTATATAAGTTTAAAACAAACAAGAACTGATTTCTTTTGTTTCTCATCGCCGAGCTGTCTCCGTAGGAGAAAGTGCCCAGCCTATCATTTTTCTGATGCTGGGCGAAAGTGGTGCAGTTTCTAAAGAGGCGAAGCATCCTTTGAGGTTTTCAGATAGAGTCGATAAATACATTTGTTAGATAATCCTCTAATCGAATATACTCACTATCCCCACACAAAAAAGGACTGCGGCGAAATGATTTCATTTCATCATAGTCCTTTTCTATTTCATTATTTATTTTCCACGGGTTTTCCTTTTTCCCAGTCCCATGGATTCCTCCGGCAGAGGCCGTCTGCGTAGGGGATGAAGATGGACAGGATGCCGAAGATGGCAAGGAAGAGGCAGTACCACATGTGCGGCACGATATCGAGGGTCGTGATCTTCACGCCGCTCTGCGTGGCAAGGGCAGCCGCGGTGAGGAGCTGCGCGCCGTAGGGGATGATGCCTTGGAAGATGCAGGAGAAAATGTCGAGGAGGGAAGCACTTCTTCTCGGATCGACCTTGTACTTCTCGCTGATCTGCTTGGCTACGTCGCCGGATACGATGATGGCGACGGTGTTATTCGCTGTCGCACAGTCCACAAGGGAGACGAGGGAAGCGATGCCAAGCTGTGCTGTCTTCGGTCCCCTGATCATGCCGTGGAGCTTGTTGATGAGCCAGGTGATGCCGCCGTAGTAGGAAATCATCTCGGAAATGCCGCCGCAGAAAAGGGCGAGGAAGAAGGCTTCGTTCATGCTGGTAAATCCGTTCCAGACAGCCTGGGCAAGCGATATGATCGTGAGATCCCCGGCCGACAGCCCGATGCCGCCGGCGAGGAAGATGCCGATGACAAGGACGAGGAAGACGTTCGTTCCCATGAGGGCAAGGAGGAGGACGACGATGTAGGGAAGGACCTTCATGAAGTCGAATCCGCCCGATGTGTCAGGAATTGCTGCGCCCGGCGTCCCAAGGATGAGGAGGACGGCAATCGTTGCAATGGCGGCCGGAAGGGCGATGAGGAAGTTCACCTTGAATTTGTCCTTCAGTGCGCAGCCCTGTGTCTTTGTCGCCGCGATCGTCGTGTCAGAAATCATGGAAAGATTGTCGCCGAACATCGCGCCGCCCACGCAGGCCGCGATGATGAGGGGAGCGGAAATGCCGCTCTTCTCGCCGATGCCGGCTGCGATCGGTATGATGGCTGCTACCGTTCCCATGGATGTGCCCGTGGCCGTTCCCATGAAGGCGGAAATGAGGAAGATGCCGGCCGTCAGGTACTGTGCCGGGACCATGCTGATGCCAAGATTCACCGTTGCGTCGCGGCCGCCCATGGCAGCAGCCACAGCGGAGAAGGCACCCGCCAGGATGTAGATCATGAGCATGGTCATGATGTTGTCATTGGCAGCGCCCTTCGAGAAGATGCCGAACTTGAACATGATCGGCTCGCTTCCGAGACAGAAGGCCGAGAGCACGGCAATGAACATCGCCGTCACGGAAGGGAACTGATAGAAAGCCATGTCCACGCCCTGCATCTGGAAGTAGATGCCTGCACCAAGGTAGATGGCGATGAAGATGAGGAAGGGGAGCAGCGCCTTGAAACTGCCAATGTTGGGGGATTTGTATTTCATTCGTACCTCGAAAAGAGCAGAGGCTCTTACTTAAAGAATAATTCGTAAATGACCTTCAGGAAGAAGATGCCAAGGACGATCATGATGATCGGCTTCACGTTTCTTGCGCTGCCGTTCGCAAAGTAGGAAGCGCCCAGCCAGTTGCCTGCCATGCCGAAGAGCCCTGCAATGATGCCAAGCGGGAAGAGGACCTTCGCATTCAGGAGGAAGACGCAGAGGGCGGCGACATTCGTCGTCAGGTTGATGGCCTTCGTGACGCCGTTGGCCTTATGGATGGAAAGGTGGGCGACTCCCGTCAGGAGGAGCAGCAGGAATGTGCCTGTGCCCGGGCCGTAGAAACCGTCGTAGACGCCGATCAGAAGAGCCATGGCCATGCTGAGAATGGTCGTCTTCTTGAAGGAGAGCGGTTCCTTTTCCACGATGAGGCTCTTCGTCTTCTGCACGTAGACAGCAGTCAGCGGGAGCACGATGATCATGAAGAGCATGAAGATATGGGCATTGACAAGAAGGGCCAGGTTTGCGCCAAGGGTCGAGCCGGCAAAAGCGCAGACGACGCAGGAAAGCGCAATTTTCCAGGGGATGAAGCCTTTCCTTGCAAACTTGAATGTCGCAAGCGCCGTACCCATTGTCGAGCTCATCTTGTTTGTCGCAATCGCATGATGAACGGGAATCCCGGCGATCATGTAAGCCGGCAGGGAAATCAGGCCGCCGCCTCCGGCAATCGCATCGATGAATCCGGCCAGCATGACCAGAGGGCATATGATAAGGTACTGCATCAATAAGTCCATAAGGGTCTCCTTGAAGATTGTAAATTTGTATAGACATTCTTTATCTTAACACGGAAGAAAATATTCGTACACGTATAAATGATTAAATATATATAAGGGAGTTTTTCAGGGGGAGTATAATAAAAGTAAAGGCATAGAGGAAGGATGGATTTATGGAACAAGCGATTCCGGTGATTCTTATCTGCATCAACCTCGCCGTATTTTTCCTTTACGGCGAAGACAAGAGGCGTTCAATCAGGGGGGAGTGGAGGATTTCAGAGAGAAATCTTCTCCTTGCCGCTTTCTGCTTCGGATCTCTTGGCGCATTTCTTGGCATGAAGCATTACCATCACAAGACGAAGCACTGGAAATTCCGCATCCTTGTCCCTGGGATGCTCCTTATCCAGGTTGTCATTCTGGCAGGATTATTTCTTATGGGACGCTTATACTAGGGGCGGCTCCTTACTGAACTTTTAGTCCTGTTTTATGCATACTATCTCTTTTCCCGAGTATAAAATGTGTTATAATAAAGAAAATATGATAGTGTACGGGTATAAGTTAAATTTTTTCTATACTACTCAAGTTTCTGTGAGAGTCATTTGCAGGAACTTTTATTTTCCTGAGAGGGAAATGTGGACGAAGGACTGGGAAGGCTTTTTCGTCTGAAAGAAGGTTTTCAGAGGCAGATTTCAAACATCGAAGGAGGAAAAAATGGCGGAGATAGAGAAGTTTCGCGGCGCAATCATAGGCGCCTCGTGCGGGGATGCATTGGGGTATCCGCTGCAGAATCTCTCCGTGGCCAGAATTAAGCATAGATTTGGTCCATTCGGACTGCGCACCCTCGTGGGCGATCCGAAAAACGGAAAGAAAGCACCTGTTTCTGACAACACACAGACACTCCTGGCAACAATCGACGGGATACTTTGGGCGGATGCCAAGAAGCTCGATATCATAGAAGGTATATACAGAAGCTATATGCGCTGGTACTACAGCCAGACGGGTGAAGAACCGAGAAGAGGCCAGAAGACCTGGATGAGACGCCAGTCCCATGAAAGGGAATTCTGCCTCGTCAGAGAGAAATTCATGCACGCGCGCAGAAATCCGGAAGAAGGGCTTCTGGGAGCCTTTTCCAAGGACGGCCGCGGCTCGACGAAAAATAAAGTGAATGACAGCAAGGGGAGCGCCTCCCTGGCAAGAGCCGTTCCGATCGGCCTCACCTTTGCAGGCGACGGGAAGATGGCCTTTGATACAGCCGTCAAGGCAGCAGCCCTTTCCCATTCCAATCCGATCGCATATTATTCTTCCGGCGCTCTTGCATGCATCATCGCATGCCTGGCAGAAGGCATGTCATTCCCGAAATCTTTGGATTATGCGGAATCCATCCTGACGAAGATGCACAAGACCGATCCGATCCTGTCCCTCATGTCGGCAGCCCGCCAGCAGGCAGACAACCGCCCGGCAGGAAAGACAGGCGTATGGGACCACATCGACTCCATCGCATCCTTTGGCGACGGAACGAATGCAGAAGAAGCACTGGCGATTGCCATCTACTGCTCCATTGCCGTAGATGATCCGCTCGAAGCCGTCATCATTTCCGCCAACCATGGAGGAAAGAGCAATACGACAGCTGCCATCACTGGCGCTATCGAAGGCGTACGCTTCGGCGATACCTTCATCCCGGGTTACTGGACAGACGTCCTTGAAGGAAAGGAAGCCATTTCCTTCCTGACAGACAAACTCTTCTACGTCTACGACAAGTACCGTCCGGGCAAAAGATAAAATCTGAATCAAAAGGAGCTGTGACAAAATCATTTAGCCGCAGCCTTTTTTTCGTGGACGAATGGATTCTATTTCCAGATAAAGAATCATCTATATTATGCTATAATATAAGTTGCGTAGATTCGCGCAGGAGAGGCGCGGATCTAAAAACAAAGGCGGAAAGCCTGTTGGCCGCATGGCGGCAGCGGGGGAAGGAGGATGCGCATGACGCCGGGTGAAGTGCTGAAGCAGTATTTTGGCTACGATTCGTTCCGGCCTGTACAGGAGGAAGTCATTTCCACGATCCTGAAGAAGAAGGATATTCTGGCAATCATGCCTACGGGCGCCGGGAAATCCATCTGTTTTCAGATACCTGCCATGATGTTTCCTCACGGGTCCATCATCATCTCGCCCCTGATTTCCCTCATGAAGGATCAGGTGGAGGCGCTGACGGAGCAGGGCATCCTAGCTTCGTACGTGAACAGCACGGTGCCTTATGATGAAGCGATCGAGCGCCTGCGCGACATGTACAGGGGCCGCATCAAGATCCTTTACATGGCACCGGAAAAGCTGGAACCGTCCTACTTCACTGACTGCCTCGCGCAGGTGCCGATTTCCATGGTCGTCATCGATGAGGCGCACTGCGTCTCCCAGTGGGGCCATGATTTCCGCCCGTCGTACAGGAAGATCAAGACCTTCATCGATTCCCTTCCCAAGAAACCGATCGTCACGGCGTTCACAGCGACCGCGACGCCGGCTGTCGAAGAGGATATGAAGAAGAGCCTGGGGCTTTCTCATGCGGAAATCTTCCGCACCGGACTCGACCGGCCGAACCTGTCCTTCCGCGTCATCCGTGATGCGGACAAGGAAGCGCTGCTCCTCCGGTACGTGAAGGCGCACAAGAAGGAAAGCGGCATCATTTACTGTGCGACGAGAAAGGCAGTCGATGAGGTCCATGACCTTCTGAAACGTGCCGGCATCCGCGCAGGAAGATACCATGCAGGAATGGAAGACGAGGAAAGACGAAAGGCGCAGGAGGATTTCTCCTACGACCGTACGCCCGTCATGGCGGCGACGAATGCATTCGGCATGGGCATCGACAAGAGCAATGTGCGCTATGTCATCCATTACCATATGCCGAAGAGCCTCGAGGCGTACTACCAGGAAGCAGGGAGAGCCGGACGAGACGGCGCGAGCGCTGAGTGCATCCTTCTTTACAATGGAAGGGACTCAGGCATCCAGCGCTACCTCATCGATCAGGGCAATCAGGACGAAGAGCAGAAGAAGATGGACTACCACCGCCTGAATGCCATGATCGATTACTGCCAGACGACGGCCTGCCTCCGCAATTTCATCCTGACCTACTTCGGGGAGAAGGCGGACAAGCCCTGCGGCCACTGCGGCAACTGCGAAAGCGGGCAGGCGAAGGTGGACGTGACGGACACGGCCGCCCTCATTTTCAAGACCGTCCGCTCGCTCCACGGGCGCTTCGGCGCATCGACTGTCGCAGACATTCTGGCGGGCAGCCGCGCGAAGGCAGTGCTGGACAGGAAGCTCGACGAGCTCCCGACGTATGGCAAGCTGTCCTTCGTGAAGGCCAGGCATATCAAGAGCGCGCTGAACAGCTACGTCGCTGACGGCTACCTCGTCCGCGAGGGCGAGCCGTACCCCGTGCTGCGCCTCACAAACAAGGCAGAGGACGTCCTTGAAGGGAAAGCCAATGTATTCGGCCTTGCCTTCGGCGCAGAAGACGCCATGGCGGATGCTGCCGTTGAAAGGAAACTGGCCGCCAGAAGCCCGGTCCACGGCAGTCTTTTCGACAAGCTCAGAAGCCTCCGGAAAGAAATCGCATCCGCCGAGCATGTGCCACCCTTTGTCGTATTTTCCGATGCCACGCTGGAAGACATGGCTGTCATTTCTCCAAAGACACTTGAAGAAATGAGTACCGTCAGGGGCGTGGGCGAGTTCAAGCTAAGAAAGTACGGCACTCGTTTCCTGAAGATTTTCCTCGAAGAAGCAGACAAGGACGAAAAGCTCCGCGAGACATGGAGAAAGAATCCGATCTTCAAGGAAACAGAACCGGAAGACACTGCAGAAGATATGCCGGAAGAGGAGCCATCCTCGGCAGCGCTCTTTGCGCAGCTTAAGTTTTACAGAAATTACCTCGCGTCAAAGAAAGGCGTGCCGGTCAACCGCATCTTTACCGACGACACCCTCTCGGAAATGGCAAGGAAGCGTCCTGAGACAAAGGAAGAGCTCCGGGCCATCCGCGGCATAGGACCGAAGAAGTCCGCCGAATACGGAGACGCGTTCATCAATATTATCAAGTCATCACCGCAGAGTGCGGAGTAAGGAGAGAGACATGAGCCTTGCAGATAAAGAGTACTTAGGCATAGTGAAGAATATCCTCGAAAACGGGGCCCTTGGCGACAACCGCACCGGCATGCCTGCCTACAAGCTGCCCCACCAGATCATGCAGTTTGACCTTGAAAAGGAATTCCCGATCCTGACGACCAAGTTCGTCGCATTCAAGACATCCGTGAAGGAAATCCTCTGGATCTGGCAGAAACAGTCGAACGACGTCCGCGTCCTTCAGGACTGGAACTGCCACGTATGGGATGAATGGATGAGAGAAGACGGCACGATCGGAAAGGCATACGGCTACCAGCTGGGCAAGTACCATCAGGTGGACACGCTCCTTGAAACGCTGAAGAAGGATCCGCAGAGCCGCCGCATGGTCGTCGACCTCTGGAACGTCCAGGATCTGCCGGACATGGCGCTCTATCCCTGCGCCTTCCTCACCATGTGGGACGTCTCCGCTGACGGTCGCCTGAACTGCATGCTCGTGCAGAGAAGCGGCGACATGGGACTCGGCGTGCCTTTCAACATGGCGCAGTACGCAGCCCTCGTCTGCATGATCGCGCAGGTGAGCGGACTCCGTCCGGGCCTTTTCACCCACGTCATCAACAACGCCCATGTTTACGAAAACCATAAGGAACAGCTTCTCCTCCAGCTCTCCCGCCTGCCGCAGGCTTACGATGCGCCGAAGCTCGTCCTGAATTCTGACATCAAGAACTTCTACGACTTCAAGCCGGAAGACATCGTCCTTAAAAACTACAAGCATCACGACAAGATTGCCATGGAGGTGTCCGTATGAGCCTCTCCATCATCGTTGCCAAAGCATCCAATAACGCCATCGGAAAGGACAATGCCCTTCTCTGGCACCTCTCCGACGACCTCAAGCGGTTCAAGAAACTGACGATGGGCCATCCGATTATCATGGGAAGGAAGACCTTCGAAAGCCTCCCGGGCGTCCTTCCCGGCCGCGTTCACTACGTCCTCACAGGAAATAAGGACTACAAAGCGCCCGAGGGCGTTCTCCTCTTCCACGACGTGAAATCCCTCATGGAATCCCTCCCCGAAGGAGAAAACTTCGTCATCGGCGGCGAGCACATGTACAAAGCCCTCCTCCCGTACGCAGGCGCCCTCTACATCACAGAAGTAGAGAAACCCTTCGACGGCGATGCCTTCTTCCCTGAGATCCGTCCCGAAGACTGGGTCGTCACCGAAGAAACAGAAGGCGAAGGAAACATCCCGCACCGCTTCATCACCTACCACAGGAAATAGAAATAGTGGAATAAAATAGAAATAATAAAGCAGCAGAATCAGGGTACCACCAGGCTTGCCTTCCCAGACGGGGAAGGGGGACCGCTTCGCGGTGGATAGGGTTGATTTGGGGACGCGGACAAAAAGTTGGACCAATTGACAGAGGTGTCAGGAGGTCAATTTATGTATTCGCATGAAGAACGCTTAAAGGCAGTCAAACTGCACGTCGATTCGGGCATGGGGCTCAAAGGCATTATGAGAACGCTCGGCTATCCTCACGACATAAAAGTGTTGCGTCAATGGTGCCGGGAATTCAAGTTCTCCAGAGAGATTCACGAAGTAGACGGATTTGATGACGGATATTCTCTCAAACAAAAAACATTAGCCGTCAAATACTTCGTAAATTGCGGCGATCTGCGGCGCACCATCAGGGAAATAGGCTATCCCAGCAGCACGCAGAGATTGAAAATATGGGTTGAGAAATACAACCTTAACGAAAACGATCATTGGCAAGCTGACCAGAACCCTGTAAAATGGGGGCAAGATCGACAGACGGGAAGCAGTCCACTGATTCAGGAGAATCCATTCGAAGAAATTGAGATAGCCTCTAACGCTATCTACAAGGACTTAGGCTTCCTCGAGGAATTGTTCCAAAGGAGGCTGGCAACAATGTCTAAAAAGGACTCGGAAGTAACGATTGAATCTTTAAAAGAAGAAATGCAAGTACTGCTTAGAAATATGGAAAACCTCCGCAAAGAGAATAAAGCATTGCTGAAAGCCAATCAGTCACTGGGAGAGAAGACGAAGTCTCTTGATGAAAAGTGCCAGACACTTGCGAAAGAGTATAAGGAGCTTGGCGAGCAGACTCTTATTAAACGGATCGAGTACGAAGCCCTCGAGATAGCTGCAGAAACAATAAAAAAAGAAGAGGGCATCAGTCTAAAAACACTGACCAATCGGGAAAAAGCCATCGTGATTGATGCCCTTCTGAGCCGCAGCAAGTATCCCCTGAAGAAACTGCTGACGGTGCTAAATATGGCTAAAGCCTCATATTTCTACCAGAAATCCGCTATGAAGGCGGGAGATAAATATGCGGAAATACGCGAAACCATCAAAGACAAATTTAAGAAGAACCGGTCGGTTTATGGTTACCGGAGAATCTGGTTAGCGCTCAGAAAAGATGGGAAAATTCTTTCTGAGAAGCTCGTCCGCCGCTTTATGAAAGAGGATCATCTGGTTCCATACCGCAAAAAAGCTAAAAAGTATAGCTCCTACAAAGGAGAAATTTCACCTGCCCCTAATCTCGTTAACAGGAATTTTCATGCCGACGAACCAGGAAAGCTGCTTCTCACAGATATTACGGAATTCCACATATCTGCAGGGAAAGTATACCTGTCAGCTATAACTGACGTCTTTGACGGCAAGATTGTCGCATGGACGATCGGCACGTCGCCGAATGCCAAACTGGTCAATACCATGCTGGTAAAAGCGAGAGAGGCCCTGGGCGATGACAAGCATCCTATCGTTCATTCAGACCGCGGTATACATTACCAATGGCCTGGATGGATCGCCTTGATGAAGAAATTTGGCTGGACAAGATCCATGTCGAAAAAAGGGTGCTCGCCGGATAATGCTGCTTGTGAAGGTGTCTTTGGAAGAGTAAAAAACGAAATGTTCTATAATAGAAGCTGGATAGGTGTATCCATTAAAGAATTCATAGCTTACCTAGACGATTATCTTCATTGGTATAATGAAGACCGAATTAAAATTACCTTGGGCGGCATGAGTCCAGTAGAATACAGAGAAAGCTTAGGGATAATGTAAGTACTACCAGAATGGTCCAAAAAAATATCCGCACCCCCTTTCCACGGACGAAGTCCGGTTTTATGGTTTTCATCTCCCTCAATCCGCTTATATCAGCTAATTCTCTAATTGGATATACCCACACAAAAGGGGCCGTGCCAAAATGTGTAATCATTTTGATACAGCCCTTTTTTCTATTGCAGAAATCCCCCGTTTCCAGCATCAGAAACCAGGAACTCCCCGCGGAAGGGGAAGCGGAAAGGCCGTTTCTCATGCGGGCGGCGAGTACTTTCTCATGGTATGCAAGCGCGTATTCTAAGGGGATACCTAAACATTTATTGCGGATTTTGGACGCCTGTCCCAAACCGGACGCAGCATCATGGAAGAGAGAAAATATCGGAAATCCCGGGATTTATCCCATCATAAGGCACTTTTGGGAGCCTGCCATATTTAGGAAGTTAGATATAAAAAGAACGAATATCGAAAAAATTAAATTAAGTGAGCAAAAATTTAATTATATTAAATATGAAATTTAAAGTTTCAACCTACTTTATTTTCTAATTTCCTTAACAATAAACGGGATACAGAAAAATAATGAAAAGGACGACCTAATAAAAATTATTTTGAGATATTGACTAATTTTGAATACGTGCATTAAGATTATGACATAATCAACGATGGGGTGATTGGCCGGCGCCTTCGCGGAGCCGGAAAGAAATTCCTTTTTAAGAAAGCATCGAGGTGATATAAATGATGCCTCTCATATTTGCCAAGGAAGGCGAGACTGTGACGATACGCCGCATTTCAGGGAAAGACGACGTCCGCCAGCATCTGGCTGAGCTCGGATTTGTGATGGACGCAGAAGTTTTGATTGTCAGCCACATGGCAGGCAACCTGATCGTACAGGTCAAAGGGAGCCGCATTGCTCTCGACAAGTCCATGGCGCAGAGAATTTTCTTTTAAAGGAGGAAGGGAGCAGCTATGAAAACATTGAAGGAAGTGGCAGTCGGGGAGACCGCCAAGGTCAAGAAGATCGGCGGCAACGGACCGACGCGCCGCCGCATCATGGACATGGGCATCACAAAGGGAGTCGATGTCTTTGTCCGTAAGGTAGCACCACTGGGCGATCCGATCGAACTGACCGTCCGCGGCTACGAACTTTCCATCCGCAAGAGTGAAGCGGAAGTCATTGAAGTGGAAGAGTAATTTTCTCATATATTTATTTCCTTAAGGTAGGAAAGGAGTCAGAATGTCAATCAGAATCGCCCTTGCGGGCAATCCGAACTGCGGCAAGACGACACTGTTTAATGAATTGACCGGCAGCAACCAGTATGTGGGAAACTGGGCCGGCGTCACCGTAGAAAAGAAGGACGGCATCCTTAAAGGACACAAGGATGTCATTATCCAGGATCTTCCGGGGATCTATTCTTTGTCCCCGTATACACTGGAAGAAAAGGTAGCAAGAAATTACCTTGTCAACGAACAGCCTGACGTGATTCTGAATATCATCGATGGTACAAATCTGGAAAGAAACCTGTACCTCTCCACACAGCTGATTGAAATCGGACTGCCGGTCGTCATGGCAGTCAACATGATGGACCTCGTCAAGAAGAGCGGGGACAAGATCGACATCAAGAAGATGGGCGAGGAACTGGGCTGCGAAGTCGTGGAAATCTCCGCGCTGCAGGGCAAGGGCTGCAAGGAAGCTGCTGAAAGAGCCATCGAGGCTGCCAAGAGCGGCAGGAAGCACTGCCTGCCTTCCGTATTCACTGGAAGCGTAGAACACGCCATTGCGCACATTGAAGAATCCATCCATGACAAAGTGGACAAGGAATTCGTCCGTTGGTATGCCATCAAGGTATTTGAAAGAGACCATGATGCGACCGATGCACTGCAGCTCGATCCTAAGACTCTCGCTCACCTTGATACGCACATCAAGGACTGCGAAGATGAAATGGACGATGATTCCGAATCCATCATCATCAACCAGCGTTACTCCTATATCGGACGCATCATTTCCAGCGTCCTGACGAAGAAGCATGACTGCCATGCGATGACGGTCTCCGACAAGATCGACCGCGTCGTCACGAACCGTATCCTTGCTCTTCCGATTTTCTTCGCCATCATGACGTTTGTGTACTACATTTCCGTCACGACCATCGGCACATGGGCTACCGACTGGACGAATGACGTATTCTTCGGCGAATATGTCAATGATGCAGCTGCCGGCCTCATGGAAGCCATTGCCGCTCCTGACTGGCTGGAAAGCCTTGTCGTCGACGGCATCATCGGCGGCGTGGGCACCGTCCTTGGCTTCGTGCCGCAGATTGTTCTTATTTTCTTCTTCCTGGCACTCCTGGAAGACTCCGGATACATGGCGCGCGTCGCATTCATCATGGACCGCATTTTCCGCAAATTCGGCCTGTCCGGCAAGTCCTTCATTCCGATCCTGGTCGGAAGCGGCTGCGGCGTGCCGGCTGTCATGGCGACACGTACGATCGAAGATCAGCGTGACCGCCGCATGACCATCATGCTCTGCACCTTCATCCCGTGCTCCGCGAAGGCTGTCATCATTTCCATGATCACGTCCACCTTCTTCCCAGACTCGGTACTCATGGCTCCGGCTATGTACTTCCTGGGCATTGCCGTCATCGTTCTGGCGGGCATTGCTCTGAAGAAGACCTCTGCCTTTGCCGGCGATCCGGCACCTTTCGTCATGGAACTTCCGGCATACCATATTCCGGCTATGAAGGGCGTCATCCGTCATATGTGGGACAGAGCGAAAGGCTTCATCATCAAGGCAGGCACCATCATTTTTGCAGCCTGCGTCATCATCTGGTTCTTCTCCGCATTCAATGCGTCCATGGAAATGGTCGATATTGAAGACTCCATGCTCGCAGCCTTCGGCGGAGCTATTTCCTGGATCTTCGCACCGGTCGGTCTGGGCGACTGGAAAGGCGCCGTCGCTGTCATTTCCGCTGAAATGGCAAAGGAAAACGCTATCGGCACCCTTGCTGTCCTGAACGGCGTCGCTGCTGATGCAGAAGACATGGAACTCATGGCTGGCATTGCCGGTATGTTCACACCGATTGCCGCTTTCTCCTTCATGATCCTGAACCTGTTCGACCCGCCGTGCGTCGTTGCTATGGCTACGATTGCCCGTGAAATGGGCGACAGGAAATGGGCAGCTCTTGCCATCGGATTCCAGATCATGCTCGGATACGGCATGGCATTCGTCGCTTACAACATCGGAAGCTGGCTCTTCTACGGCGCCGCTTTCGGCATTGGACAAGTCCTTGCCATCGTCGTCAGCCTGGCAGCTCTCTGGATGATCGTCCGTCCTGCTCCCAAGAAGAAGGAAGAAATTCTGGAAGGAGCCGGCGTGAAGGCGTAAGCACCATTATTTCAGAAAGGGTGATTTCATTGAGCATTGGCGTTTACTTAGTCATTGCTGCCATCGCCATCCTCTTCGTCCTGGCATGCCGCCATATTTACAAGGTGACATTCGGCGGAGGAAGCTGCTGCGGAGGCGGGGACGGAGAATGTCCGGCCTGCAAAGCACGCAGCATGGAACTGCATGGGGGCATCAAGAACTCCTGAGTAAGGAAATTTCCAATCATGAAAGATGTCTGGGTCATCGGGCTCAGGCATCTTTTTTTATTGCCCGGAAGATATTTCGCTCAATTTCGCTTGAAAAAGCCCCTCTTACGCAAGGGCGGAAAAGAAACGACTGATTACTCGTTCAAAAAGATGCCGGCTTAAAAACGCCTTTTTCTTTGAAAACGGGCAGAGATCTTTTTTCATGGACATATAGAATATATTTTTTATTTGTATTGCTATCATGAACAAAAACTATTAAAATAAGAGCAATATGCTTTTAACGTTTTTTACAAGATTAACGCGGCCTTCCCGCGCAAAGGAGAAATCACAAGGATGAAAGCACGTGGACTTTTATTTGGCGTAGCTGTCGCTTTCGCCATTTGGAACATTATGGTAAATGGTGTGAACGTAAGAACCGTTGCCATTGCCGTTATGATCCTTCTCTGTCTGGCTATGAATATTTACAACTACCACCAGAAGAAGAAAATCAGGCAGGAGGAAGAGGACCAGATCCGTGAGAAGGAAGAAGTCCGCCGTCTTCGCGCTGAAGCCCGCCATAAGCAGTCTAGAAGAGGAAAGAGAAACAAGAAATAAGCATTTTCCAAATGCTGATCCGGGATGAAAGTTCCCGCTAGTCTTTCCTTTCGAGGTGCATATGCCGGTCGCTTTAATTTACCGCTGGGTGATCTTCGTCCTTCTGATCATAGGGCTGATCCTCCTGATGAAGCATAAGGTCCTGACGCCTTTTGTTTTTTGGTCAAGAATCCAGTACTACACATTTTCCACATTTACCCTGTTCGTACTCTGGCTGGGCGCGACGCTCATGAAAGTGGACATGCCGGTTCTTTATACCGCCGACTTCCGCTACGCTGTCGCAGCGAGCCTTGGGACACTGTCGCTCATGTACCATCTCATCGTGCGGCCGGGCGCCATAAGGACCCACAAGCTGAACGACATCAGCTACGAACACTTTTCCTTTTACAACTACATATTCCATTACATCATTCCGATCCTGATGATGATCGACTACATTCTCTTCGTAGACAAGCGCGAAATGCACTGGTACACCATGATCACATGGATGGTTTACCCTGCACTCTATGTCGTCTTCGTCTACTTCAGGGCATGGCTGACGATCGTTCTCCACGGGAAGAGCCATCTCTATCCCTACACCTTCATGGATCCGAATTTCCATAATATCCTTGTCATCACGAAAGGCGTCCTCATGGTAGGCCTGCGCTTCTTCATCATCGGCATCATCGTCTATGCCGTCGGAGCAGGCCTCTGGGCACTTGGCATTCCGCCCCTTTCCTGGACGTTTAATGGATGATGGATAAGACGGATGCATGCGGGCTTCCCGCTTCTGCAGATGTCCGTATGTTATAATCAATGCATTGATTTCCCTTTATTGCTGCTCAAAAGGAGTATGAAGCATGGCAAATAAGATTACACAGACTGGATCCCCGAAAGATTTCGTCGACCATTCCTATTTTTACAAACCCTATATGATTCCTGCAGTGTTAGGATTCATCCTCTGGGCAGCCTACGTATGCTGGACCGGCTACTGGGGCATCGTCCACGGCCGCGTTCCTGTCATTGATATCGGCATGCAGATTGCCATCCTCTGGTGGTTGCTCGATACCGTCCTCACCAAGACCGTTTACCGCCTGGAAGATGATGGGCTCTACATGCTGAAGACCGGCGTAGGCCACAAGAAGGAAATCATCATTCCTTATGATGAAATCTACGGCGTGCACCACTTCAAGAACCAGCTCATGAAGCCGGTCACCTACCGCTATACATTCCATGAATACGCAAAGATGGACAACCGTCCGATCTGGTCCCTCCTCTACGATATCGGAAGCACCCAGAAAGTCGGCCGCGTCCTCATGAAAGCCTCTGAAGAATTCTGGAAGGAATTCGAAAAGAGAATGCCCGGCCAGATCCGCATCCCGCAGGAAGAAGTCGTCACCTTTACCTATAAAGGCATGGAAAAGAAACTCCGTGAACAGGGCTACTTCAAGGAACATCCGGAAATGGACTTCGAAGAAGGCATCAAGCAGCTCCGCCAGAAGGGCACCGAAATGGGCGGCCGCGCTGACGAACTGACAGGCGAAGACTTCCACGGCGAAGACTTCCACGGCGAAGAAGTCGAACTCAAGGACGGCACCAGAACCGATACATTGGAAGCTGCCAGAAAGAAAGGCATTGCTACCAGCGACGCAAAGGAAAAAGCGCCGGAAGAAACCGCCAAGGAAGAACCGGCCAAGAAAGAAACAGAAGCAAAAGAGACGAAGTAAAAAACAAATGAGGGCTGTGACAAAGTGTGCAAACATTTTGTCACAGCCCTTTTTCTATTGGAATATTCCATTGGAGGATTATCTGACATAAATATAGGCCTGTGTTATCTGAAAACCATAGGCGATGATGCTTCGCCTTCTTAGAAAATGCAACTCTTTCTCCCAGCAACAGAAAAGTGATAGGCTGGGCACTTTCCCCTCCGGGGACAGTTCTGCGATGTGAAATATAAGAAATCAGTTCTAATTTGTCTTGAACTTATATACCTACGGCTGAGGAAATGCAACTCATCCGACCCGTACACTAAGACTTATGTCATTATCATGAATCACTTCTATACCAACTGGTATACGGCCCACCTAGTACAATAGAAGTGTAGTAGATAGGTCGCTCCTATCCGCTGCACTTATTGCATATAATTAGGGAAGTAGATGGCTTGACGGCGGTCCCCCGGTCCGTTTACTGGACGTAGGGAAGAGGGTCAGCCTTCCCCTTATTATGTGTGCTCGCGTTAGGCAGGTTTATCTCCGTGTTCGTGTAAAAAACTAGTTTGAGTGGTAATAAGTGTGTGAAGGATTAGCGTCTACCAACTACAAATATCTTTTATAGGAGGTCACTTATGATCTGTGTAGGTATTGATGTATCCAAGAGAAAAAGTACGGTGTGTTTCATGGCGCCTGGCGACAAGATCATCCGCAGGCCCTTTGATGTTAAGCACACAAAAGAGGAACTTCAGCCTCTGGTCGATGAAATTCGGGTACAAGCAAAGTATGACGAGATAAAAGTCGTCATGGAATCAACAGGCGTCTATCACCTGTCGATAGCCTATTTCTTGCAGCAGAATGGGATTTTTGTATCTGTCGTCAACGCTCTGAAGGTTGCTAATTTTAATAAGGCAGAGAACTTCAGACACACAAAGACAGACTCCATCGACTCCACGAATATTGCCAGATATGGAATCGCTTATTGGGCAAAGTTACCGCAATTCGATCTTAATGGAGATAAGTATTTCCTCTTGAAGAGACTCTGCGATGCTTATCTTAACTTTTCGGAGGAAAGAAGCCGCATCCTTCTCCAGCTGCAAAGTCAATTGGAGCAGACCATGCCAGGAATCTTCGATCTTTTCGGAGGATTCGACATAAACAGCGGTAAAGACAAACTGCTGGATTTCCTGGAAAGGTATTGCCACATTGAGGATATTATTGCTAAATCGGAAGCAGAATTTGTCGCATCTTATCGCGAATGGGCAAAAGAAAAAGGATACCGTTCCAATGAGAGTAAAGCAGCGACGATCTACGCTCAAGCAAAGAATGGTATCCCTTCCATCCCCAATAATCCAATTGTTAGAGAAACCAGCATGTGGTATGTCGGATTACTGAGAAGAGCCGACGAGGCTCTTATGGCTAGTTTAACACGAATGGAAGATATAGCCAAGGATCTGCCGGAATATGAACTCGTCGGCGAGATGGGCGGAGTCGGAAGAGTTACCAGAGTAGCGCTTATTGCCCAGATCGGAGATGTGAGACGCTTTAAAAACAAGCATTCTCTGATCTGCTTTGCAGGCCTGACCCCATCAATACATGAATCAGGGAAATTCCGAGCCTCGCAGAATTACATAGTAAAGAAAGGTCCTGCGCGGCTGCGGAAAGTATTGTATCAAGTAATGATGTCGTTAGTTATGCATAAAATCCCCAAAGATGATGCAGTATATAGGTTCATAAAGAAGAAAGAGGCAGAAGGAAAGTATAAAAAAGTAGCAAAAGTAGCAGGAATGGCTAAGTTTTTACGAATATACTACGGCCGGGTGATGCATTTGTATCGCGACTTAGGCCTTGCTGCGTAAATAAGGCAAACAAGTGAAGAAAAGCGGAAAAAGCCGAGTGTGAGATCGGCTTTTTCGTAGTGCAATGAATTAGTCGGCCAAACTCCAAAATCTAATCAGTTAGGATCAGTCAGGAAATCCGACAAGAAATTCTATAAGAAATTCAAAAAATACCAAAAAATTAAAATTGGGGCTTGTTCTTGTGTAGCAGGTCTTCCCTTCCAGGGCAAGGTTAAAGGGGGCTGTGACAAAATGGTTAATCATTTTGTTGCAGCCTCTTTTTTGCGTCTTTATTTCATCATTTTTAGCTCTGCTGTAAGCCTTTTACGTAAAAATGCGCGTAAGCCCCCTTACCCCCATAAGACTTTTAATTATATTGTCTTAGGCGGCAATCCTTATACGCATTATTTTTGTGATGTATTTCCTTAAATTATAGCCAAGTGCTACCAGGTATAACTCGGCTTTTACAGAATCTATCCCTTTTCTGACGATTCTTTTGTACCATCTGTCATGTTTCATGATTCCAAAAGTTCCTTCAGCCTGGATTGACCGGTTCATTCTTAGCAGGGCTCCATGGATGCTTTCCAGATTATCCTGAACCTCCTGGTACATGTTATTCCGTTCTCTGCTCAATGAGATTCTTTTGTTCTTCGGGGTCTTTTTACATTGCTCTGCCAGCGGGCATCCTTGGCAGTCTTCGCATTCAAATACTTCCTCCTGCCTGCCGTATAAGTTCCCTCTGACCAGATGTCTATAGATAAATTTGAAAGCCCTGTCATTTGGACAACGGATGGTTCCATTCTCATCAACTCTAAAGTTTATTGGCCGAAACGGATTGGTATGGTATTTCTTGTCTTTCGTTTCTTTCTTGTACATGGGGAATTTCATATACTTTTCCATACCGTGCTGCTCGCAATAGATGTAATTGTTGAAAGATCCATATCCTGCATCTGCCACAGGATACTTAGGATAAGCCCCATAGACTTCGTGGAATTCCTCCATCAGCGGTACGAAGCAATCCATATCTGAACGATACTGGTTAACATCAATTACGGCAATAAATTCATCGGCAACACCTATTTGGACATTGTATGCAGGCAGAAGCTGATCATTTCCCATGTAGTCCGACTTGATTCGCATGAATGTTGCATCCGTATCGGTCTTCGAATAACTGTTTCTGGAAGTACCGCATATCTGTATCTTCTCAACATATTCTTCAAGTTTTGATGTATATGCCTTAAGCTGCTCATACTTGCGTTGATGATCGGACTTGCGATGCCCGCTTCCATGAACAAAGGCCGTCTCATCAATCTGCCAGATTTCTTTTAATTTATCCAATACCAGACGCAGATAGTCCGGAGCGTATTCTGTATTGATGTTTACACTCATATGGTCATACTTAAGATCATCATTGAGTAACTCAAAAAGGCTGGTAATCTTGGCAAAATGCTTGTAGCGGGATTTTTCAGCGGATTTCTTCCATACCCAGCTGTATTTATTTGCGTTCGCTTCAAACTTGGAACCGTCAATATATATATGCTGCAAATCCACGTTGAGTTTGCCGCAGAGTTCTTTCGTAATTGAATAAAAGATATCCTTGAGAGAATACTTAAGAAAGCCCTTCACGAAATGACAGAATGTCCGATAGGATGGGGCTTCATAATTCATCAGGTACATATATCTGATATTAACCCTGCAATTATCTTCAAGTTTTCTAAAAGAGCAATATCCTTCTTCTGCGAAACCATAGATGATCGTTTTCAGCATGTTGACGGGATTATACCTGGGTCTGCCAGCGCCACGCGTCGGTATGTAACGAAGGTACTTTTTAAGATCGATTTCCTCCATAAATCTGTCATACATTAAAACAGGATCATCGACATTGAGAATCTCAGAGGGAAACATTGGCAAAATGCCTTGTTCTGCGGTAAAATGATTGCTAGTGTTGTTATTTTTCATTGTAAAAAATTATAACACGAAAGGCTCTGCCCCGGACCAAATGATCCGGGGCAGAGCCTTTTTTGTTGGGATGAATTTTGTCACATCCCCTTTTTTGATGCACGAAAGCGGCCGTGACTCCGCTCAGATTTCGCGAGAAACGCAAAAATCGGGGTCTCAGAGCGATTTGCAGAGATTGCGCGGGAAGAAGGTCGAAGGCCGCCTTAAACCTGCTGAAGCGGACAGGGCGCTTGATGGATACAGCCTTTCCTCAGATGCCGGGCTGGCTGCCCCCCGACGGAGGGAAGTGGCGCCGTCAGGCGACGAAAGGGGGGTAGGAGGGATTTACGAAAGGTTTCAAACAAATAAGAACTGAGCTTTTTCTTTTATTCCGCATGAAGCTGTCTCCGTTAGGAGAAAGTGGACCGTATACTGATTGACTCTATATTAATATCGGTACTGGCTCAATGGTCCTGTACGGGCCGAAAGAGGTGCATTTTCTACGAGTATTAGCGAGCACTCGCCTTCCCTGACAGGAAAGCACTTCCTCTTGCGCCGAAAGTGTTTCGATTCCACAAGCCTTGCCTCTGTTTTCCTGGTTTCAGATAACGCCGGGCACCTATGCCGGAATCCCCGTGCTGAATGCTTCCTGAAGGAGGGACTGTAAACATGACTGCATTTGCAGCTTCCTTGACGCAGAGGCGCGGCCCCACTCAGATTTCGCGAAAAACGCAAAATTTAGGGACTCAGAGCGATTTGCTGATATTGCGCGGGAAAGAAGGACGACGAAATAGAAACGCGCTTTAGAGGCGCTCTCAGGGGCAAAAATGAAAGAAAGCATGAAAGCGGATGAAATCCGTCGATATCCGAAGCGATTCATGATAAAAAATGATGGAAATCTGTCATGAAAGATAGGAATTGTTTGCCATTCGCAACAAAAATAAGGAAAAATCGGAAAAATCTTTTATAAAATAAATCTATTGGTAATTATAGAGAAACCATGAAATGAGCGGATTTTTCCAAGAAGTATCGTATACAAACTATTCTTTGTTTAGGGCTGACAAAAGTTAACGGCCAAAAGATGTTTTCCTATTAGAAATGAGAGATTTTTGCATGAAAAAGCTATTAATCGGGCGTATAGGTTAGATTTTAAGTTATGTATCAAATAAATTGATAAGTGAGTGAAAGTCATCGAGCCGAAAATATCCGTTGAGATTCAGCGAGATAAACGAAGATAAAATGCATAAACATAGTACACATACCTAAAAAACGGTAAAAGTACTATGTTTTTTTGTAAATTCCGTGCTTTTCTTGTACCATTAACTCAGACGCTTCACAGGGGAGCGTACTTCAAGGCGGACCCGGCCGGGAACCCGGGACGTAGAAAAAGGAGGATAGCAGTCCGGTTGGTTTCCAGAATTATGAGGGGGCTCATCAAGATCCGCGTTCTGCAATATTAATTTCTTAAATCAGTTACTTAATGAGTTAGATGGATTAGAGCATGGACCTCTTCACTTTTCTGGAAAATACTCTTGGCCGCAAAAAGCGGCAGGCATTCTTTGAAAACAAGAATAACAATAAGAAAGGTGGTTTTTATGGATCCAGCGATTATCACACTATGTGTGCTTGCGGTTGCAGCATTCCTGTTCGTCACCGAACTGATTCCGCTGGCTGTCACAGCTATGGCAGCTTGTACCGCACTGGGCATTCTGGGAGTACTTCCGTCTAAACAGGTATATGCGGGACTCTCAAACTCCACAGTCGTACTCTTCGGCGGCATGTTCGTCATCGGCGCGGCTATGTTCAAGACAGGCCTTGCCGAAGCAATCGGCGTAGCCGTCGTCAAGAAGGCAGGAACGAATGAGATTCCGCTCATGGCAGCTATCATGCTCGTCACGATCGTTCTCTCCTCCCTATCCTCCAACACTGGTACCGTAGCTTGCCTGATGCCGGTTATCGTAGGCATCTGCCAGGCAGCTAAGATTCCGGCATCCAAGGAACTCATGCCTCTGGCTATCGCTGCTAACGTCGGCGGCACGATCACCATGATCGGTACCCCGCCAAACGTCATCGTTACCGGCGCCCTCGCAGCAGCAGGACTCCCGACCTTCGGATTCTTCGAATTCGCTAAGATCGGTGTGCCGCTCTCCATCATCATTCTCCTCTACACACTCTTCGTAGGCCGTCACTTCCTGCCGGAAAAATCCGCAGGCCAGATGGACGAAGAAGCAGTGAAGGCTGCTAAGGAAGAGGCAGGCGCAGGCGGAGATGCTCCGAAGAGCAAAACAAAGATGTGGATTTCCGGCCTGATCCTGATCGGCGTCGTTCTGGCTATGGCTCTTGGTCTCAAGAACCTGCCGCTCCACACCGCTGCCGTTACCGGCGCTATTCTCTGCGTCATTACCGGATGCCTCAAGGAAAAAGAAGCATATGCAGGTATTGACTGGGTAACCATTTTCCTGTTCGCAGGCATGCTTTCCGTTGCAACCGCAATGGACAAGACCGGCGCAGGCAAACTGATTGCTGATACCGTCGTAGGTATGATGGGCGCAAACCCGAACCCGTATGTCCTGACAACAGTACTGTTCCTGATTTCCAACATTCTCACGCAGTTCATGTCCAACACCGCATCCGCAGCGCTCCTCGCTCCGATCGGAATTTCCATTGCACAGTCCATCGGCGTCGATCCGAAACCGGTTCTGATGGCACTCGGCATTGCGGCATCCTGCGCATTCGCCACACCAATGGCTACTCCGCCAAACACCCTCGTCCTCGGACCTGGCGGATTCTCCTTCAATGACTACGTCAAAGTCGGCGTTCCGATGTGCGTGCTGTCTCTTGTAGTCAGCGTTATCATCATCCCGATCATGTGGCCATTTCATTAATTGTGAATCGTCCTTGAAGGGCAAGATGCTTCTGCATCTGACGAAGGAGGGGTCCGGATTTTCCCGAATCCCTCCTTCCTTGTTTTAAGCGGCTCTGCCGCGGGCATCCTTAGATGCCTTATCGTAGAAAGGTGGATTAATACATGGCAACTCCAAGCCCGCTTTCCATTTGTCTCACCAACATGGTAATCGTGTTCGCCGTTCTGATTTTCCTGGCGTTCGTTATCCAGCTCATTCATGTTATTGACCCGACAAAGGCAAAGAAAAAATAATCAAATAGGAGGATACTAAATATGGACGGCTTTATGAGAGCACTTGCTTCCGTATGGACAGACTCTGGCTTTGCCTCTCTGACCTGGGAAAACATTGTTATGATTTTAGTAGGACTTGTCCTGCTGTACCTGGCAATTGCAAAAGAATATGAACCTCTTCTGCTTCTGCCAATCGCATTCGGCGATATTATGGCTAACTTCCCGAACACCGGCTTTGAAACCGATATGGGCGTTATGATGGCCATTGGATTTGGTATTAAGTATGAAATTTTCCCGCCGCTGATTTTCATGGGCGTAGGTGCCATGACGGACTTTGGTCCGCTTATCGCTAACCCGAAAATGGTTTTTCTGGGCGCTGCAGCTCAGATCGGCGTATTCGTAGCCCTTGCAGGCGCTATGCTCCTCGGCTTCAATGTCCAGGAAGCAGCTTCCATCGGCATCATCGGCGGCGCTGATGGCCCGACCGCTATTTACCTGACAACTAAACTGGCTCCACACCTCTTGGGTGCTATCGCAGTTGCCGCTTACTCTTACATGTCCCTGGTTCCGCTGATTCAGCCACCGATCATGAAACTTTGCACCACCAAAGAACAGCGTCAGATCCGCATGGTCAACCTTCGTCCTGTAACCCACTTCGAAAAAGTTGCATTCCCGATCGTCGTTGCTATCGTAGTTTCCCTGCTTCTGCCGCCAGTAGCAGCCCTGATGGGATGCCTCTGCCTCGGCAACCTGTTTGAAGTTTCCGGTGTTACCGCTCGTCTGTCCGATACCGCTCAGAACGCACTGTGCAACATCGTTACCATTTTCCTTGCAACCGGCACAGGCCTGACCATGACCGGCGACAAGTTCCTTCGTATCCAGACCATCGAAATCATCGTTCTCGGCCTGATCGCATTCGCAGCTGGCACCGCTGGCGGCGTCCTCTTCGGCCAGATCATGAGAATCGCATCTGGCAACAAGGTAAACCCGCTGATCGGTTCCGCGGGCGTATCTGCAGTTCCGATGGCAGCTCGTGTTTCCCAGGTTGTAGGTCTGAAGGATAACCCGTCCAACTACCTGCTGATGCAGGCAATGGGCCCGAACGTAGCAGGCGTTATCGGTACTGCAGTAGCAGCCGGCACCATGCTCGCACAGTTCGGAGGCTAAGACTGGAATTCTTCGGTCTTATCGCATAAAAGCATATCGCTTATAACGAAATCCGCAGAAAGAAGAGACTTCCGTCTCCGATTTCCGCGGATTTTTATTTCTAATAATTTTTTAGATTTTGACGGTTTTTGTCACTTTTATTGTCAACTTTGCATAGATTGCGACGTTTTTACTGAGAACGATTTTGATGATAATTATTATCACTAGCCGAATTAATAAATAGATAGCTATGAAATGAAAATATTCAATCTGATTTCAGGAAAATAGAAAGTATAAGATGGAAATGCTTAGCAATTATATAGCATCCTAAGATATAGATACCTATATTTTATTGCATAGTATACGACAGATACGCTCAATGATGCGCAAAGTGAATACATAGAGATGAGATAGGAATGATTAGCAAAGTTTATAAATGGAATGGGATTAATTATAAACTAAATATAACGTAAGTATAACAGAAACGATTAGAAAACGATTGAAACGAGGGAAAGCGAGTTTGAAAAAATTGTTTCCCATATATACAATGGGTTCAGGTGCATGTGCCGGAGGGGGAAATCCGGTACAAATCCAGGACCTGCTCCGGGTCGTCAGAAAGGAGGATAGCAGGTTTCCAAGGAGCTATTTCAGTTTCCGGGGGAAACAGAAGGATTCATCTATCTATCCAGCTATTATCAATCATATATATGAATCCCACACTCTTCCGGGAAATTCTTCCAATTCCGCTTTCCAAAGCACCCAAGGAAAGCCCGTGGAATGAAAAATGAATAAGGAAGGTGAACATTCATGGATCCAGCTATAACCACCCTGTGTGTACTCGCAGTGGCAGCATTCCTTTTCGTAACCGAGCTGATCCCTCTGGCTGTCACAGCAATGGCAGCTTGTACCGCACTGGGCATTCTGGGCGTACTTCCGTCCAAGCAGGTCTATGCAGGTCTCTCCAATTCCACCGTCGTACTTTTCGGTGGTATGTTCGTTATCGGCGCAGCTATGTTCAAAACTGGCCTCGCTGAAGCAATCGGCGTTGCAGTAGTTAAGAAGGCAGGTACAGGCGAAATTCGTCTGATGGGCGCAATCATGCTCGTCACCATCGTACTGTCCTCCGTATCGTCCAACACCGGTACAGTTGCTTGCTTGATGCCAGTTATCATCGGTATCTGCCAGGCAGCTAAAATCCCGGCATCCAAAGAATTGATGCCTCTGGCTATCGCTGCTAACGTCGGCGGTACCATCACCATGATCGGTACCCCGCCAAACGTCATCGTTACCGGCGCTCTGGCTGCAGCAGGACTCCCGACATTCGGATTCTTCGAATTCGCTAAGATCGGTATTCCGCTGTCCATCATCATCCTTCTCTACACCCTGTTCGTTGGCCGTCACTTTCTGCCGGTTCATAACGCAGGCGACATGGATGAAGAAGCTGTCAAAGCAGCTAAAGAAGAAGCAGGCTCCGCTGGAGATGCTCCGAAGAGCAAAACAAAGATGTGGATTTCCGGCCTGATCCTGATCGGCGTCGTTCTGGCTATGGCTCTTGGTCTTAAGAACCTCCCGCTGCACACCGCAGCAGTTACCGGCGCAATCCTCTGCGTCATCACAGGCTGCCTGAAAGAAAAAGAAGCATATGCAGGCATCGACTGGGTAACAATCTTCCTGTTCGCAGGTATGCTTTCCGTTGCAACAGCAATGGATAAGACCGGCGCAGGCAAACTGATCGCTGATACTGTCGTAGGTATGATGGGATCCAACCCGAACCCGTACGTCCTGACCGCTGTACTGTTCCTGATTTCCAATATCCTGACACAGTTCATGTCCAACACTGCATCTGCAGCACTCCTGGCACCGATCGGTATTTCCATCGCTCAGGAAGTAGGATGCGATCCGAAACCAGTACTGATGGCACTTGGTATCGCAGCTTCCATGGCATTCGCAACACCAATGGCTACTCCGCCAAACACCCTGGTACTTGGACCTGGCAACTTTACATTTAACGATTATGTAAAAGTCGGCGTTCCGATGTGCTTGCTTTCCTGGGTAGCTTGCGTAGTCATCATCCCGATCTTCTGGCCATTCCATTAATCGGCTGGAACGATTAAACGATTAAGCAACATATCAATGATGAGGATCTCTTCCGGCCTGGCCGGAAGAGGCTCCTTATTTTTACTCTCGAACGAGAGTTTCTCGCAGATAGAAAGGTGGATTAATACATGGCAACTCCAAGCCCACTTTCCGTTTGTATCACCAACATGGTTATTGTATTCGCAGTTCTGATTTTCCTGGCTTTCGTCATTCAGCTGATTCACGTCATCGACCCAACCAAGAACAAGAAGAAATAATTCAATAACTATATTAATAGGAGGATACAAATATGGATGGCTTTATGAGAGCACTCGTTTCCGTATGGACAGACTCCGGCTTTGCCGCTCTGACCTGGGAAAACGTGGTTATGATTCTGGTAGGACTTGTCCTGCTGTACCTGGCAATCGCAAAAGAATATGAACCTCTTCTGCTTCTGCCAATCGCATTCGGCGATATTATGGCTAACTTCCCGAACACCGGCTTTGAAACCGATATGGGCGTTATGATGGCCATTGGATTTGGTATTAAGTATGAAATTTTCCCGCCGCTGATTTTCATGGGCGTAGGTGCCATGACGGACTTTGGTCCGCTTATCGCTAACCCGAAGACGGTTCTTCTGGGCGCAGCTGCTCAGATCGGCGTATTCGTCGCTCTGGCCGGCGCTATGATGCTCGGCTTCAACGTTCAGGAAGCAGCTTCCATCGGTATCATCGGTGGTGCTGACGGCCCGACCGCTATTTATCTGACAACTAAACTGGCTCCACACCTCTTGGGTGCTATCGCAGTTGCCGCTTACTCTTACATGTCTCTGGTTCCGCTGATTCAGCCGCCGATCATGAAGCTCTGCACCACAAAAGCACAGCGCTCCATTAAGATGGTCAACCTTCGTCCTGTAACTCACTTCGAAAAGGTTGCATTCCCGATCGTCGTTGCTATCGTAGTTTCCCTGCTTCTGCCGCCAGTAGCAGCCCTGATGGGATGCCTCTGCCTCGGCAACCTGTTTGAAGTTTCCGGTGTTACCGCTCGTCTGTCCGATACCGCTCAGAACGCACTGTGCAACATCGTTACCATTTTCCTTGCAACCGGCACAGGCCTGACCATGACCGGCGACAAGTTCCTTCGTATCCAGACCATCGAAATCATCGTTCTCGGCCTGATCGCATTCGCAGCTGGCACCGCTGGCGGCGTACTGTTCGGCCAGATCATGAGAATCGCATCTGGCAACAAGGTAAACCCGCTGATCGGTTCCGCGGGCGTATCTGCAGTTCCAATGGCAGCTCGTGTTTCCCAGGTTGTAGGTCTGAAGGATAACCCGTCCAACTACCTGCTGATGCAGGCAATGGGCCCGAACGTAGCAGGCGTTATCGGTACTGCAGTTGCTGCAGGCACCATGCTCGCACAGTTCGGAGGCTGATCGTAAGATCAAACGAATTGAAAAGACGCGTCTCTTCGGAGGCGCGTCTTTTTGTGCGATCCGGGGCTTACGGCAGGGAAAAAAGGAAATAAAGAGGACAGGATAAGGCCAGGAAAGGGAAGTATATCAAAATGCGAAAAAATGGAACAAATAGTATACCTTCTATAAAAAAGAAAGCTGTAAATAATGACAGGCAAGTGCAGATTCAGGAACATGAATAAAATCGGTAAATACAGGGATTTCCTGAGATATCACCGCTATATAAACAACGCTTATAAGCCTTTATCGTAAATGTTGATAGGCATTCATTTAGATATGCATACTGTGTAATAGTTAAATGGTACTTAAAATTACATAGTATACATAATGAATTTGCAGAAATACCGCTGCAAAATATCCGTAAATATAAAGATAGTATACTATGCAATTCGAGAATGACGGGATTTCTGGCCAATAACGGCATTTTGCATTTAGTCAGGATGTAAAAGCAAATAGAAATACTGCGCAAATAAGGAAGTGTGACAAAATATGTCATAATCAATTTTAAAATGCAAAATAAACGCGGTAAATACAGGGGTTTCTAGGTTTTGTATACAGCTTGAAAAAAGGGTATCCCGTGCTTAGAATTATCCATAGGTGCCTATGGATTGCAACTGAAAATCCATAGATAAGGGTTCGACCCCGGGACCATTTTAGAAAGGAGGATAGCAGGTTCTTCAGGGGAGTCGTTTTCCGGAAATTATTTCGGGATTCATTCGATTCAAGCTATTTTTATCAAACAATTTTATATGAGTCTCCAAAAATCTTCCGGAAACATTCTTTGACGAGCATCCTCCCGCACCGGTTGGGAAGCCGGTCAAAGAATCATCACTAAGGAAGGTGAAAATTATGGATCCAGCCATTATCACACTGTGTGTCCTGGCGGTTGCAGCATTCCTGTTCGTTACCGAACTGATTCCGCTGGCAGTCACAGCTATGGCAGCTTGTACCGTTCTCGGTATTCTGGGCGTTCTTCCTGCTAAACAGGTATATGCAGGTCTGTCCAACTCCACCGTCGTACTCTTCGGCGGTATGTTCGTCATCGGTGCTGCTATGTTCAGAACCGGCCTTGCAGAAGCAATCGGCGTTGCCGTTGTTAAGAAAGCAGGAACAAGCGAAATCCGTCTGATGACCGCTATTATGCTTGTAACCATCGCTATGTCCTCTGTTTCTTCCAACACCGGTACCGTTGCCTGCCTGATGCCAGTCGTTATTGGTATCTGCCAGGCTGCAAAGGTATCTGCTTCCAAGGAATTAATGCCTCTGGCAATCGCTGCTAACGTCGGCGGCACCATCACCATGATCGGTACCCCGCCAAACGTTATCGTTACCGGCGCACTGTCCGCTGCAGGACTCCCGACCTTCGGTTTCTTCGAATTCGCATACATCGGCATTCCGCTGTCCATCATCATTCTGGTTTGGATGGTAACCATTGGCCGCCATATGCTCCCGGCTCACAATGCTGGCGAAATGGACGAAGAAGCAGTTCAGGCTGCTAAGGAAGAAGCAGGTGCTTCTGACGATAAGGCTCCAAAGAGCAAGACAAAGATGTGGATTTCTGGTCTGATCATGCTGGGCGTTGTAGTCTGCATGGCTCTTGAACTCCCGACCGTTCCGCTGCAGACCGCAGCAGTAACCGGCGCAATCCTCTGCGTCATCACCGGCTGCCTCAAAGAAAAAGAAGCTTATGCTGGTATCGACTGGGTAACAATTTTCCTGTTCGCTGGTATGCTCGCTGTAGCTGATGCTATGGAAAAGACCGGCGCAGGCAAACTGATCGCTGACACCGTTGTCGGCGCAATGGGCGCAAACCCGAACCCGTACCTCCTGACCGCTGTACTGTTCCTGATCTCCAACGTTCTGACACAGTTCATGTCCAATACCGCTGCTGCAGCTCTGCTTGCACCAATCGGTATCTCCATCGCACAGTCCATCGGATGCGATCCGAGACCTGTACTGATGGCACTTGGTATCGCAGCTTCCATGGCTTACGCAACACCAATGGCTACTCCGCCAAACACACTCGTCCTTGGACCTGGTAACTTTACATTCAACGATTATGTAAAAGTTGGTGTTCCGCTCTGCCTGATTTCCTGGGTTGCCTGCGTTATCATCATCCCGATCTTCTGGCCATTCCATTAATTTGAAATGTCCTTGAAGGATGAAACAATCTGAGTTTTACCAGAAGGGCGCTTCCGGCCCCCGGCCGGAAGCCGTCCTTATTATTAACCCCGATGCGGATTTGCCGCAGGGAGGTGCTCCGGCGCCTCTTCAATAGAAAGGTGGATTATTACATGGAAACTCCAGGCCCACTTTCGATTTGTATCGTCAACATGGTTATTGTATTTGCTGTACTGACCGTTCTTGCTTTCATCATTCAGCTGATTCACGTTGTGGATCCAACCAAGAACAGCGTAGCAAAGAAGAAATAATTCAATAACTGGAAAATAGGAGGATACGAACATGGATGGCTTTATAAGAGCACTTGTTTCCGTATGGACAGACTCTGGCTTTGCCTCTCTGACAATCGAAAACATCATTATGATTCTGGTAGGACTTGTCCTGCTGTACCTGGCAATTGCAAAAGACTATGAACCTCTTCTGCTTCTGCCAATCGCATTTGGTTGTATTATGGCTAACTTCCCGAATACCGGTTTCGAAACCGATATGGGCGTTATGATGGCCATTGGTTTTGGTATTAAGTACGAAATTTTCCCGCCGCTGATTTTCATGGGCGTAGGCGCAATGACAGACTTTGGTCCATTGATTGCAAACCCGATGACCATGCTCCTGGGCGCAGCTGCTCAGATCGGCGTATTCGTAGCACTGGCTGGTGCTATGGCTCTTGGCTTCAATGTTCAGGAAGCAGCTTCCATCGGTATCATCGGTGGTGCTGACGGCCCGACCGCTATTTACCTGACAACTAAACTGGCTCCACATCTGCTGGGTGCTATCGCAGTTGCTGCTTACTCTTACATGTCCCTGGTTCCGCTGATTCAGCCGCCAATCATGAAGCTCTGCACCACAAAAGCACAGCGCTCCATTAAGATGGTCAACCTTCGTCCGGTTACCCATTTCGAAAAGGTTGTATTCCCGATTGTCGTAGCAATTGTCGTTTCTCTGCTTCTGCCGCCAGTAGCAGCCCTGATGGGATGCCTCTGCCTTGGCAACCTGTTTGAAGTTTCCGGTGTTACCGCTCGTCTGTCCGATACCGCTCAGAACGCACTGTGCAACATCGTTACCATTTTCCTTGCAACCGGTACTGGTCTGACCATGACTGGCGACAAATTCCTCAACGTTAGAACCCTTGAAATCATTTTCTTGGGCCTCGTAGCATTCGCAGCTGGCACCGCTGGCGGCGTACTGTTCGGCCAGATCATGAGAATCGCATCTGGCAACAAGGTAAACCCGCTGATCGGTTCCGCGGGCGTATCTGCAGTTCCAATGGCAGCTCGTGTATCTCAGATCGTTGGTCTGAAAGACAACCCGTCCAACTACCTGCTGATGCAGGCAATGGGCCCGAACGTAGCAGGCGTTATCGGTACTGCAGTTGCTGCAGGCACCATGCTCGCACAGTTTGGATCTTAATCCGGACCGGATTTAAAGAAGCAGAATGTTTCCTCCTGAAAAGGAGTCTTGGGAATCCAATCCTCTCCCTTCCCTGGAGAAGGGGGAGGGGGATTATCCCTTTTTCTAAAATTTCATCAAAAATTCTTTAAAAATTCTTTTCGAAAGATAGAAAAAAGTAAATGCAAAAGAATTGCGATAAAATCTAAGAAAACTGAACATTTTTGCTTGGTATAAACGATATTTATAAAGAGTTATCGCAATTATTGATATATTGGAATTTATATAGCATACAATGTTTTGCATAGGTTTACCTTATAAAGCATAGACTACTATGCTTAAAATGCAAAAACATATATCCAAAAGCAAGTGTCTTGAATATATAGTATGCAATGTAATTCGACGAAATCACACTTTCCGAATGGAAGGTGCTTTTTTATTGCCTGCAAATGGATTGGCAAATGAAAATAAGGTGCAGGAAAATGAGAGTACCAGAATTTGTCATGGATTATGATTTAATGCTAAATACTCCCATTTGGACAAGAAAACGGGCGAAAATGGGAGCTATTGAAAAGGCAGGGAATGGACGTTATCATTACACATAGGTGCCTATGGATTGCAACTACAAGTCCATAGAAATGCAGATCCTGTCCCGGGATCATCAAAAAAGGAGGATAGCAGGTTCACCAGGGAATACATCGTTTTCCGGAATATGTTTCGGGATTCATGGAATTCAGCTATTTTCATTAAAAATTACATATGAGTCTCCAAAAATCTTCCGGAAATCTTCTCCGGCTCTCCGCCTCCCGCACCGCGCAGACAAAGAGCCAGAGATACATCACTAAGGAAGGTGAAAATTATGGATCCAGCCATTATCACACTGTGTGTCCTGGCGGTTGCAGCATTCTTGTTCGTTACCGAACTGATTCCGCTGGCAGTCACAGCTATGGCAGCTTGTACCGTTCTCGGTATTCTGGGCGTTCTTCCTGCTAAACAGGTATATGCAGGTCTGTCCAACTCCACCGTCGTTCTGTTCGGCGGTATGTTCGTCATCGGTGCTGCTATGTTCAGAACCGGCCTTGCAGAAGCAATCGGCGTTGCCGTTGTTAAAAAAGCAGGTACTGGCGAAGTTCGTCTGATGGCAGCAGTTATGCTCGTTACCATCGCTATGTCCTCTGTATCTTCCAACACCGGTACAGTTGCATGCTTGATGCCAGTAGTCATCGGTATCTGCCAGGCAGCTAAAGTTCCGGCTTCCAAGGAATTGATGCCACTGGCTATCGCTGCTAACGTCGGCGGCACCATCACCATGATCGGTACTCCGCCAAACGTTATCGTTACCGGCGCTCTGGCTACAGCAGGACTCCCGACTTTCGGATTCTTCGAATTCGCTTACATCGGTATTCCGCTGTCCGTCATCATCCTCGTATGGATGCTGACCATCGGCCGTCGTATGCTCCCGGCTCACAATGCTGGCGAAATGGACGAAGAAGCAGTTCAGGCTGCTAAGGAAGAAGCAGGTGCTTCTGACGATAAGGCTCCAAAGAGCAAGACAAAGATGTGGATTTCTGGTCTGATCATGCTGGGCGTTGTAGTCTGCATGGCTCTTGAACTCCCGACCGTTCCGCTGCAGACCGCAGCAGTAACCGGCGCAATCCTCTGCGTCATCACCGGCTGCCTCAAAGAAAAAGAAGCATATGCTGGTATCGACTGGGTAACAATCTTCCTGTTCGCTGGTATGCTTTCCGTTGCAACCGCTATGGAAAAGACCGGCGCAGGCAAACTGATTGCTGACACCGTCGTAGGTATGATGGGTGCAAACCCAAGCCCGTACCTCCTGACCGCTGTTCTGTTCCTGATTTCCAACGTTCTGACACAGTTCATGTCCAACACCGCATCCGCAGCACTTCTTGCTCCGATCGGTATCTCCATCGCTCAGACAATCGGATGTGATCCGAAACCTGTACTGATGGCACTTGGTATCGCAGCTTCCATGGCATTCGCTACACCAATGGCTACTCCGCCAAACACACTCGTCCTCGGACCTGGTAACTTTACATTCAACGATTATGTAAAAGTTGGTGTTCCGCTCTGCCTGATTTCCTGGGTTGCCTGCGTTATCATCATCCCGATTTTCTGGCCATTCCATTAATCCGGAATGTCCCTGAAGGGCAAAAGATTTGAGTTCTAAAGGAAGGAGCTTCCGGCCTTGGCCGGAAGCGTCCCTTTCTCTTTAACCGCGTGTAGCGGTCCCACACATTGGGTGCAGCACGCACCCATCAATAGAAAGGTGGATTTATTACATGGAAACTCCAGGCCCACTTTCGATTTGTATCGTCAACATGGTTATTGTATTTGCTGTACTGATCGTTCTTGCATTCATCATTCAGCTGATTCACGTTGTGGATCCAACCAAGAACAGCGTAGCAAAGAAGAAATAATTCAATAACTGGAAAATAGGAGGATACAAACATGGATGGCTTTATAAGAGCACTTGTTTCCGTATGGACAGACTCCGGTTTCGCTGCTCTGACATGGGAAAACATCGTTATGATTCTGGTAGGACTTGTCCTGCTGTACCTGGCAATTGCAAAAGACTATGAACCTCTTCTGCTTCTGCCAATCGCATTTGGTTGTATTATGGCCAACTTCCCGAATACCGGTTTCGAAACCGATATGGGCGTTATGATGGCAATTGGTTTTGGTATTAAGTATGAAATTTTCCCGCCGCTGATTTTCATGGGCGTAGGCGCAATGACAGACTTTGGTCCGCTTATCGCTAACCCGAAGACCATGCTCCTGGGCGCAGCTGCTCAGATCGGCGTATTCGTAGCACTGGCTGGCGCTATGGCTCTTGGCTTCAATGTTCAGGAAGCAGCTTCCATCGGTATCATCGGTGGTGCTGACGGCCCGACCGCTATTTACCTGACAACTAAACTGGCTCCACATCTGCTGGGCGCTATCGCAGTTGCCGCTTACTCTTACATGTCCCTGGTTCCGCTGATTCAGCCGCCAATCATGAAGCTCTGCACCACAAAAGCGCAGCGCTCCATTAAGATGGTCAACCTTCGTCCTGTAACCCACTTCGAAAGGGTTGTATTCCCGATCGTCGTAGCAATTGTCGTTTCTCTGCTTCTGCCGCCAGTAGCAGCCCTGATGGGATGCCTCTGCCTTGGCAACCTGTTTGAAGTTTCCGGTGTTACCGCTCGTCTGTCCGATACCGCTCAGAACGCACTGTGCAACATCGTTACCATTTTCCTTGCAACCGGCACAGGCCTGACCATGACCGGCGACAAGTTCCTTCGTCTCCAGACCATCGAAATCATCGTTCTCGGCCTGATCGCATTCGCAGCTGGCACCGCTGGCGGCGTCCTCTTCGGTCAGATCATGAGAATCGCATCTGGCAACAAGGTAAACCCGCTGATCGGTTCCGCAGGCGTATCTGCAGTTCCGATGGCAGCTCGTGTATCTCAGGTTGTAGGTCTGAAAGACAACCCGTCCAACTACCTGCTGATGCAGGCAATGGGCCCGAACGTAGCAGGCGTTATCGGTACTGCAGTTGCTGCAGGCACCATGCTGGCTCAGTTCGGAGGCTGATCGTAAGATCATCCCGAGCAATAAAAACGCATCTCTTCGGAGGTGCGTTTTTTGTTTGCCTTTTTGTCTGCGCTGATGAATGGCTGACCGGCAGGAGAGGAAAAGAAAAGTGGAAAAAGGATCCGGAAGGGGAAAGGCGTGAAAGGGAATGAAAAGGATCCGATTTTGGAAAAATGCTGCGAGTGGTCATGGTTTTGCATTAAGGAAGTCCGGTATTATCGGACAAAGTGCGCTGCTGATGGCAGATATAACCAGTCTAATGGGAATGGATATAATGAACCTTTATAGCATACTATATAAAAAATCTGATACGTAATTCTTAGGAAGACCTTAAAACTGACTGAAAAAATCTCGAAATAATACATAGCATACATATCTAACACATGGATTTGATTCACAAATGCAATAAATTCGAAAAACAAATAGATAACGATGCTATCTATTTGCAGGTACATTTTTTAAGAAAAGTTTATGTTTGCATTTGCAGACGAAAAGGGCCCGTTTTTGGAGCTCTTTTTTTTGCGTTTTTAATGCACTTGCAACCGAATATCATTTAAAATTTCAAAAATCGAAGAGGGAAATTATGTTCCGGGTGGCCGAAAAGCGTTTGAAAATTCAAACCTTGGCCGTTACAATAGGCAACAGGTGCTCACGAAATGCAAGTATCTTGCAATATCCGACAGCAGGTGTCAGATTTCATGGACTTGTATTTGTGCGATAGTGATCCCCTCCCCGGGGGATATCCGAAAGGAGGATAGCAGGTTGACCAAAGGGGAGATGTTCCGGATGGATTTCGGGGCTCATTCAGTGTCAAGCATTTATCTTTCAATCACAATTTCATATGAGTCTTTTAATCTTTCCGGAATGAAACCGGACGACATGACTTCCACCTGAGCCGCGTCTTCCGGGGAAAACATTTTAGGAAGGTGAACATTTATGGATCCAGCTATTATCACACTGTGCGTGCTGGCAGTCGCTGCTTTCCTGTTTGTTACCGAACTGATTCCGCTGGCTGTTACCGCAATGGCAGCCTGCACCATGCTCGGTATTCTGGGAGTTCTCCCGGCAAAACAGGTTTACGCAGGTCTTTCCAACTCCACAGTCGTACTCTTCGGCGGCATGTTCGTTATCGGCGCTGCTATGTTCAAGACTGGCCTTGCTGAAGCAATCGGCATCGCAGTCGTTAAGAAGGCAGGCACAGGAGAAATCCGTCTGATGGGCGCTATCATGCTCGTTACGATCATCCTGTCTTCCGTTTCCTCCAACACCGGTACTGTTGCGTGCCTGATGCCAGTTATCGTCGGCATCTGCCAGGCAGCTAAAATCCCGGCTTCCAAGGAATTGATGCCTCTGGCAATTGCTGCTAACGTCGGCGGCACCATCACCATGATTGGTACTCCGCCAAACGTCATCGTTACCGGCGCACTGTCCGCAGCAGGACTTCCGACCTTCGGATTCTTCGAATTCGCATACATCGGCATTCCGCTGTCCGCTATCATTTTCTTCTGGACACTCTTCGTAGGCCGTCACTTCCTGCCAGACAAATCTGCAGGTGCTATGGACGAAGAAGCAGTCAAGGCTGCTAAAGAAGAAGCAGGCGCAGGCGATGACAATGCTCCAAAGAGCAAAACAAAAATGTGGATTTCCGGTCTCATCCTGATTGGCGTCGTACTCGCTATGGCTCTGGAACTCCCGACACTTCCGCTGCAGACTGCTGCCGTTACCGGCGCAATCCTCTGCGTCATCACTGGATGCCTCAAGGAAAAAGAAGCTTACGCTGGTATTGACTGGGTAACAATCTTTCTGTTCGCTGGTATGCTTTCCGTTGCAACCGCTATGGAAAAGACCGGCGCAGGCAAGCTGATCGCTGACACCGTTGTCAACATGATGGGTGACAATCCGAACCCGTACGTCCTGACCGCTGTACTGTTCCTGATCTCCAACGTTCTGACACAGTTCATGTCCAACACTGCATCCGCAGCACTGCTTGCACCAATCGGTATTTCCATCGCTCAGTCTATCGGCTGCGATCCGAAACCGGTTCTGATGGCTCTTGGTATTGCAGCTTCCATGGCATTCGCAACACCAATGGCTACTCCGCCAAACACTCTGGTCCTCGGACCTGGCGGATTCTCCTTCAACGATTATGTCAAAGTCGGCGTTCCGATGTGCCTGATCTCCTGGATCGCGTGCGTCATCATTATCCCGATTTTCTGGCCATTCCATTAATCCGGAATGATCGTGAAGGGTCAGCGTATCTGACACGAAGAAAGGATCCGGGGCTTCCCGGGTCCGGACTTCACTTATTTTCAAGCGGCTTTGCCGCAGGCATCTTTGATGCCGTATCGTAGAAAGGTGGATTTATAGATGGAAACTCCGGGCCCACTTTCAATTTGTATTACCAACATGGTTATTGTATTTGCCGTACTGATTTTCCTGGCATTCGTTATTCAGCTCATCCACGTTGTGGATCCGACCAAGAATAAGAAAAAATAATTCAATAACTCAATAATTAGGAGGATACAAACATGGATGGCTTTATGAGAGCACTCGTTTCCGTATGGACAGACTCCGGCTTTGCCGCTCTGACCTGGGAAAACGTGGTTATGATTCTGGTAGGACTTGTCCTGCTGTACCTGGCAATCGCAAAAGAATATGAACCTCTTCTGCTTCTGCCAATCGCATTCGGCGATATTATGGCTAACTTCCCGAACACCGGCTTTGAAACCGATATGGGCGTTATGATGGCCATTGGATTTGGTATTAAGTATGAAATTTTCCCGCCGCTGATTTTCATGGGCGTAGGTGCCATGACGGACTTTGGTCCGCTTATCGCTAACCCGAAGACGGTTCTTCTGGGCGCAGCTGCTCAGATCGGCGTATTCGTCGCTCTGGCCGGCGCTATGATGCTCGGCTTCAACGTTCAGGAAGCAGCTTCCATCGGTATCATCGGTGGTGCTGACGGCCCGACCGCTATTTACCTGACAACTAAACTGGCTCCACACCTCTTGGGTGCTATCGCAGTTGCCGCTTACTCTTACATGTCCCTGGTTCCGCTGATTCAGCCGCCAATCATGAAGCTCTGCACCACAAAAGCGCAGCGCTCCATTAAGATGGTCAACCTTCGTCCTGTAACTCACTTCGAAAAGGTTGCTTTCCCGATCGTCGTAGCAATCGTCGTTTCCCTGCTTCTGCCGCCAGTAGCAGCCCTGATGGGATGCCTCTGCCTTGGCAACCTGTTTGAAGTTTCCGGTGTTACCGCTCGTCTGTCCGATACCGCTCAGAACGCACTGTGCAACATCGTTACCATTTTCCTTGCAACCGGCACAGGCCTGACCATGACCGGCGACAAGTTCCTTCGTATCCAGACCATCGAAATCATCGTTCTCGGCCTGATCGCATTCGCAGCTGGCACCGCTGGCGGCGTCCTCTTCGGTCAGATCATGAGAATCGCATCTGGCAACAAGGTAAACCCGCTGATCGGTTCCGCGGGCGTATCTGCAGTTCCGATGGCAGCTCGTGTATCTCAGGTTGTAGGTCTGAAAGACAACCCGTCCAACTACCTGCTGATGCAGGCAATGGGCCCGAACGTAGCAGGCGTTATCGGTACTGCAGTTGCTGCAGGCACCATGCTGGCTCAGTTCGGAGGCTGATCGTAAGATCATCCCGAATGATAAAAACGCATCTCTTCGGAGGTGCGTTTTTTGTTTGCCTTTTTGTCTGCGCTGATGAATGGCTGACCGGCAGGAGAGGAAAAGAAAAGTGGAAAAAGGATCCGGAAGGGGAAAGGCGTGAAAGGGAATGAAAAGGATCCGATTTTGGAAAAATGCTGCGAGTGGTCATGGTTTTGCATTAAGGAAGTCCGGTATTATCGGACAAAGTGCGCTGCTGATGGCAGATATAACCAGTCTAATGGGAATGGATATAATGAACCTTTATAGCATACTATATAAAAAATCTGATACGTAATTCTTAGGAAGACCTTAAAACTGACTGAAAAAATCTCGAAATAATACATAGCATACATATCTAACACATGGATTTGATTCACAAATGCAATAAATTCGAAAAACAAATAGATAACGATGCTATCTATTTGCAGGTACATTTTTTAAGAAAAGTTTATGTTTGCATTTGCAGACGAAAAGGGCCCGTTTTTGGAGCTCTTTTTTTTGCGTTTTTAATGCACTTGCAACCGAATATCATTTAAAATTTCAAAAATCGAAGAGGGAAATTATGTTCCGGGTGGCCGAAAAGCGTTTGAAAATTCAAACCTTGGCCGTTACAATAGGCAACAGGTGCTCACGAAATGCAAGTATCTTGCAATATCCGACAGCAGGTGTCAGATTTCATGGACTTGTATTTGTGCGATAGTGATCCCCTCCCCGGGGGATATCCGAAAGGAGGATAGCAGGTTGACCAAAGGGGAGATGTTCCGGATGGATTTCGGGGCTCATTCAGTGTCAAGCATTTATCTTTCAATCACAATTTCATATGAGTCTTTTAATCTTTCCGGAATGAAACCGGACGACATGACTTCCACCTGAGCCGCGTCTTCCGGGGAAAACATTTTAGGAAGGTGAACATTTATGGATCCAGCTATTATCACACTGTGCGTGCTGGCAGTCGCTGCTTTCCTGTTTGTTACCGAACTGATTCCGCTGGCTGTTACCGCAATGGCAGCCTGCACCATGCTCGGTATTCTGGGAGTTCTCCCGGCAAAACAGGTTTACGCAGGTCTTTCCAACTCCACAGTCGTACTCTTCGGCGGCATGTTCGTTATCGGCGCTGCTATGTTCAAGACTGGCCTTGCTGAAGCAATCGGCATCGCAGTCGTTAAGAAGGCAGGCACAGGAGAAATCCGTCTGATGGGCGCTATCATGCTCGTTACGATCATCCTGTCTTCCGTTTCCTCCAACACCGGTACTGTTGCGTGCCTGATGCCAGTTATCGTCGGCATCTGCCAGGCAGCTAAAATCCCGGCTTCCAAGGAATTGATGCCTCTGGCAATTGCTGCTAACGTCGGCGGCACCATCACCATGATTGGTACTCCGCCAAACGTCATCGTTACCGGCGCACTGTCCGCAGCAGGACTTCCGACCTTCGGATTCTTCGAATTCGCATACATCGGCATTCCGCTGTCCGCTATCATTTTCTTCTGGACACTCTTCGTAGGCCGTCACTTCCTGCCAGACAAATCTGCAGGTGCTATGGACGAAGAAGCAGTCAAGGCTGCTAAAGAAGAAGCAGGCGCAGGCGATGACAATGCTCCAAAGAGCAAAACAAAAATGTGGATTTCCGGTCTCATCCTGATTGGCGTCGTACTCGCTATGGCTCTGGAACTCCCGACACTTCCGCTGCAGACTGCTGCCGTTACCGGCGCAATCCTCTGCGTCATCACTGGATGCCTCAAGGAAAAAGAAGCTTACGCTGGTATTGACTGGGTAACAATCTTTCTGTTCGCTGGTATGCTTTCCGTTGCAACCGCTATGGAAAAGACCGGCGCAGGCAAGCTGATCGCTGACACCGTTGTCAACATGATGGGTGACAATCCGAACCCGTACGTCCTGACCGCTGTACTGTTCCTGATCTCCAACGTTCTGACACAGTTCATGTCCAACACTGCATCCGCAGCACTGCTTGCACCAATCGGTATTTCCATCGCTCAGTCTATCGGCTGCGATCCGAAACCGGTTCTGATGGCTCTTGGTATTGCAGCTTCCATGGCATTCGCAACACCAATGGCTACTCCGCCAAACACTCTGGTCCTCGGACCTGGCGGATTCTCCTTCAACGATTATGTCAAAGTCGGCGTTCCGATGTGCCTGATCTCCTGGATCGCGTGCGTCATCATTATCCCGATTTTCTGGCCATTCCATTAATCCGGAATGATCGTGAAGGGTCAGCGTATCTGACACGAAGAAAGGATCCGGGGCTTCCCGGGTCCGGACTTCACTTATTTTCAAGCGGCTTTGCCGCAGGCATCTTTGATGCCGTATCGTAGAAAGGTGGATTTATAGATGGAAACTCCGGGCCCACTTTCAATTTGTATTACCAACATGGTTATTGTATTTGCCGTACTGATTTTCCTGGCATTCGTTATTCAGCTCATCCACGTTGTGGATCCGACCAAGAATAAGAAAAAATAATTCAATAACTCAATAATTAGGAGGATACAAACATGGATGGCTTTATGAGAGCACTCGTTTCCGTATGGACAGACTCCGGCTTTGCCGCTCTGACCTGGGAAAACGTGGTTATGATTCTGGTAGGACTTGTCCTGCTGTACCTGGCAATCGCAAAAGAATATGAACCTCTTCTGCTTCTGCCAATCGCATTCGGCGATATTATGGCTAACTTCCCGAACACCGGCTTTGAAACCGATATGGGCGTTATGATGGCCATTGGATTTGGTATTAAGTATGAAATTTTCCCGCCGCTGATTTTCATGGGCGTAGGTGCCATGACGGACTTTGGTCCGCTTATCGCTAACCCGAAGACGGTTCTTCTGGGCGCAGCTGCTCAGATCGGCGTATTCGTCGCTCTGGCCGGCGCTATGATGCTCGGCTTCAACGTTCAGGAAGCAGCTTCCATCGGTATCATCGGTGGTGCTGACGGCCCGACCGCTATTTACCTGACAACTAAACTGGCTCCACACCTCTTGGGTGCTATCGCAGTTGCCGCTTACTCTTACATGTCCCTGGTTCCGCTGATTCAGCCGCCAATCATGAAGCTCTGCACCACAAAAGCACAGCGCTCCATTAAGATGGTCAACCTTCGTCCTGTAACTCACTTCGAAAAGGTTGCTTTCCCGATCGTCGTAGCAATCGTCGTTTCCCTGCTTCTGCCGCCAGTAGCAGCCCTGATGGGATGCCTCTGCCTTGGCAACCTGTTTGAAGTTTCCGGTGTTACCGCTCGTCTGTCCGATACCGCTCAGAACGCACTGTGCAACATCGTTACCATTTTCCTTGCAACCGGCACAGGCCTGACCATGACCGGCGACAAGTTCCTTCGTATCCAGACCATCGAAATCATCGTTCTCGGCCTGATCGCATTCGCAGCTGGCACCGCTGGCGGCGTCCTCTTCGGTCAGATCATGAGAATCGCATCTGGCAACAAGGTAAACCCGCTGATCGGTTCCGCGGGCGTATCTGCAGTTCCGATGGCAGCTCGTGTATCTCAGGTTGTAGGTCTGAAAGACAACCCGTCCAACTACCTGCTGATGCAGGCAATGGGCCCGAACGTAGCAGGCGTTATCGGTACTGCAGTTGCTGCAGGCACCATGCTGGCTCAGTTCGGAGGCTGATCGTAAGATCATCCCGAATGATAAAAACGCATCTCTTCGGAGGTGCGTTTTTTGTTTGCCAAAGTGGAGAAGGCTTAGACTTATAGGACATTTCGTGTTGGTTTTAGGGCCGATGGAGCCAGTGTTTATCAGGCTTTATCGGCAATTTAAGATTTCATGGGAAATTGCAGGGGGTATCGCGTAAATAGACTTACCTGTAAAGGCAGGGGGCAGGAATCCAATATACCGTTCGCCCTTATCAAGGAAAATAAGGGCAAGGCAAGCTTGAAATGAGTCCTTTTGCTTCAAGCCGCAGGACTGTCTCTGCCGGAGAAAGTGATTCTGCTGCCAGTGGATTTTTTGATAGAAGGAATGATGACTCATATACTTTTGCAAGAATCGATGAAGGTTAATCCGGTAAAGGCAGTATGATCTCTCGGATTGCAACCCCGCCTTCCCACGCGGTCAGCGCTGTGGATAGGAAGGCAGATGCAGGCTGGCCTTGGTTTTAATTTTTGCTCCTCTCTGAAAATCTTCCGTTTTGCTGCCTGGGTGCATGGAAATTTTTTGGCTCTTCACGGAAATTTGGGGGATGAATAATTTTTAGGTAAAGAATGGAATCGGATAAGGGTAAAGAAATAATCCATGTTTCGGTACCCATATCCGATTCTTTTTAGTACCTTGATCTTATTATTGAATCCTTCAAGCTTCCCCGTATTGATAGGATACAGGGCATGAGCAGCCAGTCCCTTGATTCGCTTCTGCTTTTGCCGGGCAAACTTTACCAGGGCAGGAATCCCGCTCTCCAGTCCAGCCTGAATCCATTTTGTCCATCCGGCGAGAGCTTCTTCATAGTCAGTCAATGTGAACAGACGAGTCATCTCCTGCTTCATGGCATAACAAATCGCCAAATCCCTATGCTCGCTCAGGATATCCAACAGATGAGTTTTCTGCCTTTCATTCAGGTGGTCGTCCTTCTTTAACAGTATCCATCGGGATTTCTTCAATTCGGTATAAAGCTTCCTTTCTTCATGGCTCTTTTCCCTGGACATCTTCTGGAGCTCTGGATTATTAGTTTCTTTCGTATATTCCTTTAATGCTTCTGCTTCCTGCCTATGCTTTTGTGCTTCCTCCAGGCGCACGGCTCCCATAACATCACGCCCAAACTGTGCCTGCATATGGTACCGGTCATAAACGATGGGGGCCTTCGGACAATATTTCTGGAACAGCCTGTTAAAGGATGCGTTCATATCCATGGCCACCGCTTTTAGCCTGGAAAGAAGCGAAAGGCCAATGCTCTTAAAGAAGTGCTCAAAATCTGACATGGAGCGGCCCAGGCCGGCCCACAAGATGAATCCCGTTTCCAAATCCATAACGCAGGTGGCATAGCGATGGCCCTTATGGATAGCGAACTCATCTACGGCCAAATACCGTGGGCGATAGTTACTTTTCTTCAGGCAGGTTTCAAAGGCAGCCAACGCCTTATCCATGATATGCTTTTGTATTTTCTGTATGGTACTCCAATGTACAGAGAGCATGGCCGAAATGGCAGAAATGGATGTATGACACTTAAGCAGATGGATAATCCACAAGGCCATATCCCAAGTAACGCGTGTGAAAGGGCATTGGCAGGGGATATCTTCCGTTATGGTCTTCCCGCAGGATGTGCAGCGGAATCTGTGCCCCGAGAACTCTATATACTTCTTTTGCTTAGGAAGATCTGGAAAATCCTTGATGAGTACAGAAAAAGCCCCATAACTATACATACGGGAGTGACAGTGCGGACAGGAAAAATCTCTGGCAGTCCGTAGACTGGTAACTCGGGTATGGCAATGAGGATTTGGATGGTTAGTGATATTTTCTGTACGATAATATTGACAATTAAAAGTGATTTCATTATGGTAATAAAAGAGCATTATTCGACCTCCGTGCGTAGTTTTAGGCAACTTACATTTTGGAGTAGATAATGCTCTTTTTCAATGCCAATTTTATATGTTATTATTTTTATCCCACAAAAAAGCGTGAAGAACCAATTTTTTCACCTGTCATCATTCATTTGCGGGATTATCCCCTGACCGGCACCTGTCTTTTCTCTGAGACGAGTGCTTCGCGTAGAATGCTGCCGTGAAAATGCATATGTTGTTGTTCCATCCTTTGCCCGGGAAGGTATTGGTGGAGCCTCTTTCAGGTACAAAAAGTACAGCAAAATCTCTTCTGCTGCAGGAATACAAAATAGTAAAAAGCAGCCGGTAAATATTCATTCTTTGATAGTGAAAAGGTTCATTTATCAAATAGAGCAAAGGACAGACGATTTCCTAGAAGAAGTAGTTCCTGTCAAAAGTTCATCTGCTGCCAGATGGGAATGCATTGTATGAATAATTCTTAAATACTTTGTATGTCTCTTGACAGGGACATGGCAAACATGATAGATTTCCGAAAGAATGCTTCGGATGGAGAATAACGGAGGGTTTTCTATAAAAAGGGGCGCAAGGGACGGTATTCCTTTGCCAAATCGGGTCCGTTGCATTATAATAGAAGTACTGGTATGATATACACGTAGAAGGAGTACTAACAAGATGCAAATGATCGATCTGTCGGACGTGCATGATTTCAGCGCGGCCCGGTTCATACTTTACTGGGTGGTGGCTTCTGTCGTAGCCGTCATCGTAGCTTACAGCATCGGACAGGAAAGAAAACTTAAATGGTTCAAGCCAAGAAGCTCTAACGGATTCATGGTTCGCCGCGGACCTTTGGGAAATTTCAGTCTGCTGGGCGTACCGCATTCCAAGGAAGGCGTTGCCATCACAGCTGGCATTTTCATCGGAGCCGGCGTTATCTGGGCAATTCTTGTATTCATGATTCTTCCGGCGCTTGGATACAACATTTAATTCCATAATACGGTTTCCTGCGTATGGCACAGGGGTAGGAAATCATCCTGAAAATAGGACCTGGCATTGAAAAATGTCGGGTCTTTTTTTAGGTTTAAGGAAAGTAGTGCCGGTTATTTCTTTTTATTCAAGGAGGTCTTATTGGTATGGCAAATTGGGAATCAGTTCTTGAGGAACTATTTACGGGCGTCATGGGGATGCAGGATCCGACGGTATGGATCATGTTCCTCATCGGCGGGCTCCTCATCTGGCTGGGAGTGAAGAAGGACTATGAGCCTATGCTTCTCTTCCCGATGGGGGTCGGATGTATCCTGGCGAACATCCCCGGACATTTTGCGGTCATCCCGACGGGAGGCGGTGAACCAGGTTTCCTGACGGTGCTCTATAATGCAGGCATCGCCAACGAGCTTTTCCCTGTCCTGATCTTCATCGCCGTCGGTGCGATGTGTGATTTCACACCGCTCATCCGCGCTCCGTACGTCATGCTCTTTGCAGCGGCAGCGCACTTCGGTATTTTCGCGGCAGCGCTTCTCGCCGCTATGGTCGGCTTCCCGTTCAATGAAGCTGCATCAATCGGTATCATCGGTGCTGCTGACGGCCCGACCACCATCTTCGTCGCACAGAAATTTGCGACAAATCTTCTGGCTCCGCTGACGGTCACGGCGTTCTGCTACATGTCCCTCGTGCCGATCATCCAGCCGCCGATCGTCAAGCTTATGACGACAAAGCATGAAAGAAGAATCCGCATGGGATTCAAGGAAGAAAAGCCTGTCTCCTGGACAGCGAAGTTCCTCTTCCCGTTCATGGTCGTTCTTTTCGCGGGCATCCTTGCTCCGATTTCCGTACCGCTTATCGGTGCGCTCATGTTCGGCAACATGCTGAAGGTTTCCGGCGTCTGCGATTCCCTGTCAAATGCTGCGCAGAATGAGCTGTCCAACCTCGTGACACTCTTCCTCGGCATCACCGTCGGCGCTACAATGACAGCTGAAAACATCCTTACATTCGACGTACTGAAGATCCTGGCCCTGGGCGCTGTTGCCTTCGTATTCGATACCGTGGGCGGCGTTCTCTTTGCCAAGATTGCCAACCTCTTCCTGAAGAAGAAAATCAACCCGATGATCGGCGCATGCGGCATTTCCGCATTCCCGATGTCCGGCCGTGTCATTGCGAAAATGGCGCTCAAGGAAGACCCGACAAACTACATCATCCAGCATGCCATGGGCGTCAACGTGGCAGGCCAGGTTGCTTCCGTCGTAGCCGGCGGTCTCGTTCTTGCATTGATCCCTGTATTAGGATAAGGAGGAAACTATGAGCTCTGTTGAATCAGCCATTTACCTGATGGTCATCGCGTATCCCATGGTTTTCATCGTCATGGGGCTCTTTGTGGCATTGACCTACTTGCTGAATAAAGCATTCCCGTACAAAGGGGAATAAAAGAGAGGGTCGGCGGGGATATTTCCTGTCCGTCCCTTTTGCGTTATAATAAGAAATGTGATAATAATTCTCTATTAGGAGGTATGACATGAAAGAAACATACAGCAGAACCAAGTCCGTATGGCAGCGCATGGACGAAACCGAACGCAAAGCCGTCATGGACTATGGCGAAAAGTACAAAGCATTCCTTGATACAGCCAGAACAGAAAGACTGGCAGCCAAAGAAATCATCCGTCAGGCAGAAGCAAAAGGCTTTAAACCTGTCTATGATATGAAATCCCTGAAAGCAGGCGACAAAGTATACTGGAACCAGAAGGATAAGTCCGTCATCCTGGCCGTCATCGGTGAAGAACCGGTCCATGAAGGCATCAAGATCGTCGGCTCCCACATCGACTCCCCGCGTCTGGACCTCAAGGCAAACCCGGTCCATGAACAGGAAGGCGTCGTATACTTCCGCACCCATTACTACGGTGGCATCAAGAAGTACCAGTGGACCTGCATTCCGCTCGCTCTGATCGGCGTCGTATACACCAAGGACGGCAGAAAAGTGGAAATCAATATCGGCCTGAAAGATAGCGACCCGGTATTCTACATTTCCGATCTCCTCATCCACATGGCACAGGACCAGATGAAGAAATCCCTCGCAGAAGGCATCACAGGCGAACAGCTCCAGCCGATCATCGCTACCAACTCCGATGAAAACCAGAAGCCGAAGGAAGCTCTCATGAAGATGTTCAAGGACACCTACGGCATCGAAGAAGAAGACTTCGCAGCTGCTGAGCTCGAACTCGTACCGGCTGAAAAGAGCCGTGACGTAGGCTTCGACCGTTCCCTCATCGCATCCTATGGCCAGGACGACAGAGTCTGCTCCTATGCAAACCTGGAAGCCATCCTCGATGCAAAGCCGGGCGTCAAGACACAGGCAGCTCTCCTGACAGATAAGGAAGAAATCGGATCCTACGGCAACACCGGCATGGAATCCTCTTACTTCGTCAAATTCGTCATGAAGCTCCTCTCCCTCCAGGGACAGAACACCATCCTTGATTTCTATGAAACCATGGAAAACAGTGAAATGCTCTCCGCAGACGTCAACTCCTGCCTGGATCCGATGTTCCCGGAAGTATCCGAAAAAGACAACGCATCCTTCCTGGGCTACGGCATCAACCTGACCAAGTACGGCGGATCCCGCGGCAAAGCAGGCAGCAATGATGCCAATGCTGAATTCCTCCAGAAGATCCGCACCATTTTCAACGAAGCAGGCGTATGCTGGCAGATCGGTGAACTTGGCAAAGTAGACCAGGGCGGCGGCGGAACGATTGCATTCATGATGGCAGACTGGGGCGCTGAAGTCGTAGACTGCGGCACAGCCATGCTCTCCATGCACGCACCGTACGACCTCCTCTCCAAGGCTGACGCTTACGAAACCTACCTCGCTTACAAAGCATTCTTCGAAAGCAAGTAATTGATAAGAGCAATATAAAGAAGGGCCCGGGAAACCGGGTCTTTTCTTATGCCCGAAATGCCATTTCTTCCTGGCAGCAGTTCAGTTTTTGATGGTATATAAAAACCCGCACTTTCTCCATTTCCTTGCTCTCCGGAATAATCCGTATCTTTCTTATGTAAGAAAAATATATAGTAAGGAACGGTTTTTCTTTTCCGTTCCTCGTTTCCGTGGTATACTTTCAATAATCAATACTTTCGATAAAGAGTTTATCGATGGAGAATAGGAGCATGGGAGGTACTTATGGAAAAAGAAAGGAAAGAAGTCCGCATCGAAGACGCGATGGCGGAGAAGGAGGCCCTGGACAAGAAGGCACAGGAAATCCTTGAGGAGAAGGACGCGGATTCGCGTCTGCGCGTTTACAAGGGGCCGCTCGGGAAGGCAATCATCGTCCTTCTCTGTGTCTGGACCGCATTCCAGCTTTACTTCACGACGATCGGTGCCATCAGCGCAGTGAATCTTCGCGCGATCCACACGATTTTCCTGCTCGTCTTTACATTCCTTCTCTTCCCGACGTTCAAGTCGGAGACGAGGAAACGGAAGATTCCGCCGATATGGGATATCGCATTCATCCTGGGCTCGGTCGGTTCCTTCGGTTACCTGATCTTGAATTTCACGCGCATTGCCCAGACGGGCGGGCGCATCAATAATATGGAAATCGGCATTGCGCTTGTCGGCATCGTCTGCGTCTTTGAAGCAGCGCGCCGCGCATCAGGAAATCTGGCCATACTGGCTGCTCTTTTCCTGGCATACAACTGGTTCGGTGCCTACCTTCCGGGATACCTCGGTCATAACGGATTTACGCTGAAGCGTGTCCTCATCACCCAGTTCTGGGGTACAGAGGGCGTCCTTGGCACAGGCGTCGGCGTTTCTGCGACGTATATTTTTCTCTTCGTTGTCTTTGGCGCTTTCCTGAAGCACAGCGGATTTTCCAAATTCATCAATGATTTCTCGCTGACACTTGTCGGTCAGACATCTGGCGGCCCTGCGAAGGTGGCTGTCATTGCATCCGGCCTCATGGGCATGATTAATGGTTCTGCGATAGCGAATGTCGCAACGACCGGCACGATCACGATTCCTCTCATGAAGCGTACGGGTTACAAGAAGGAATTTGCGGGCGCTGTCGAAGCCGTCGCATCGACGGGCGGCCAGTTCACGCCTCCGATCATGGGCGCTGTCGGCTTTGTCATGGCAGAATTCCTGAACCTGTCTTACACCTACGTAGCGCTTGCCGCAGTGACCCCTGCGCTTCTCTACTACATTGGACTTCTTCTTGCCGTCCACTTCGAGGCAAAGCGTCTCGGCCTTTCCGGCATTGCCAAGGAAAATATTCCTGACGTGAAGATCGTCCTCAAGGAGCAGGGACACCTGGTTCTTCCGCTCATCAGCTTGATCGGCCTCATGTTCGCAGGCTTCACGCCGCTCTATGCCGCTGTCATTTCCATCTTTGTCACAATCGGCGCCAGCTGGCTCCGCAAGGATACGAGAATGACACCGGACAAGATTCTGGCGGCTGTCGTCGAAGGCTCGCAGAGCGCGATTTCTGTCGGTGTCTGCTGCGTTATCATCGGCGTCATCATCGGTACAGTCACACTGACTTCGATGGGGCTCAACATGGGCTACCTCATCCTGTCCATCGTTCATAACGATAACCTTTACCTCGCAGGCTTCCTCGTCATGATCATGTCCGCCATCCTTGGCATGGGCGTTCCCGGTGTTGCCGCCTACGTCATCGTGCAGGCCGTCGCTGTTCCTGTCCTGATCAAGGCAGGGGCTATGCCTCTCATCGCGCACCTTTTCTGCCTGATCTATGCCTGCCTTTCCAATATCACCCCGCCGGTCGCTATGTCTGCGTACGTCGCATCCGGCATTGCAGGATCCGACCAGACGAAGACGGGCCTCTGGGCCGTCCGGCTGGGGCTCATCGGCTTCATCATTCCGTTCTTCTTCCTGAATAATCCGGTCCTTCTGATCGGCGTCGACAAGACAGCGACCGTGTGGGCGACGCTCTGGTGCGTCTTCACCGCTGCCGTCGGCACCTTTGCCCTCGTGGCAGGCCTGGAAGGATGGATCTTAAGGAAAGCATCGTGGATCGAAAGAATTATTCTCATTGCATCCTCGCCGTTCCTGCTCTTCCCGGGGTCTCTCACGGATCTTGCAGGAGCCGTTGGCCTCATCGGCGTCATTGCATTCCAGTATTTCCACAAAAAGAATGGGGAAAATGCAGCTTAGGAATGCGGATTTCTAAAAAGAATAGTATAATGAAACTAATCGATAAAGTCTCCGGCTAAGGAACCCGGAGCATTAGGAGCATAGGAGGAAAAGTAAAATGGGCAAATGGAAAAAGACAATGGCAGCAGCGGCAGCAGCACTCGTTTTGACGGCTGCATTTGCAGGATGCGGAGATGAAAAGAGCAGCGGACAAGCACAGTCGAAGCCGGCAGCAGGCCAGACAATCCGCATCAACTTCCCGACTGCAGGCGCATCCGGTGCACTCTATGCCGTAGGCGCAGCCATCACGAATATGTGGAGCCAGAATATCCCAGGCATGCAGGCAGCCAGCCAGGCCTCCGCAGGCGGCGTCGCGAACCTCAATATGGTCTCTGACGGCGAAGCGCAGGTATCGATTGCGATTTCCAGCAACGTGTACCAGTGTCTGAACGGTACTGACAGCTTTGAAGGCCATGCGTACAAGGACCTCAAAGCCATCGGCGGACTTTACCTCAACCCGAACCAGGTTGTTGCCGCAGCCAATACGAATATCAACAGCCTCGAAGGCTTCAAGGGCAAGAAATTTGCCGTAGCTTCCGCAGGGTCTTCCGTTTATAACGAATGCGACGTCCACTTCACGGCGGCCGGCATGAAGTTCCCGGAAGACATCCAAGCGGAATACATCACCTTCACCGACGCAGCCGACATGCTGCAGAACGGATCCATCGACGGCGCATGGATCATGTCCGGCGCACCGGCCTCTGCCGTCACCCAGGCACTGACAAGCGGTGCTCACCTCGTCCCGATCCCGAACGAGCTCATTGAAAAGCTGAAAGCGAAGTACCCATGGTACACCAGCTACACCATCAAGGCAGGCACATACCCGAATCAGAATGAAGACGTGAATACGTCCGCCATCAAGATGGTCATGTTCTGCCGCGGCGATCTGCCGGACGATGTCGTCTACCAGATGACGAAGACACTCTGGGAACACATGGATGAACTCGGCCAGTCCCAGAAGAACCTGAAGGGCCTCACCGCAGCGAATGCCGTCAAGGATATCGCAGGCGTTCCGCTCCATCCGGGCGCTGCGAAGTACTACAAGGAAATCGGCGTACTGCAGTAAAATAATCATCAGAAGGACATGAGAAGGACCGCAAAGGGTTCCGCTCATGTCCTTTTCTTTTCTCAATCTCTTTCCTGTGCTACAATGGGACAAATGGAAGAAAATGGGAGGTACAACATGATTCATAAATTTCATCCGGACAAGAACAGATGGGATGGAGTAGAACCCCATATCTATAAGGAAAACCCGGGCGTATTCCGCAAAGTGACCAAGCAGATCCTTTTTGACAATGAAAACGACCTGCCGGTGCAGTTCCGTTATTTCCAGGTGGAGAAGAACGGCTTCTCTTCGCTTGAGCATCATAAGCACATGCATGCTGTCATGATTTTCAAAGGAAAAGGCCATGTCCTTCTGGGCAATCAGGTCTATGCTGTCGAAGAGGGAGATTTCCTGACGATTGCCCCCTGGCAGTGGCACCAGCTCAGGGCGGACCGCGGAGAAATCCTTGGTTTCCTCTGTCTTGTCAACCACGACAGGGACATCCCGAAGTATCCGACAGAAGAGGATCTGGCGGAAATCAGGAAGAACCCGGAGGCGGCCGCTTTCCTTGACGGGACACTGAAAGACTAGTGTTTTGCGCCTATGCGCTAAAGGTATAGTGAACTATAACATATGGTTATTTTACATATAGTAGATTTGGGATTATAGTAAATGCAGGGGGAAAGCTCCTGCATTTTTAGTGCGCCCGAGAGGCGCAGGGAGTCCCCTTCATTAAAATAAAGATCAATTTTTCATCTGCATTTGGAAAAGGGACCGGGAGACCGGCCGCCAAAGGAGAAAGAATTATGGCAGAAGTAAAACCAGGAACCGGCGGAGATCATTACATTCCGTACGAAGAAAGAAAAGGAAATGAATCGATCGTCTATTTCACAAGAGACCTTTCCGCCGAAGGGCTCAAGAAGATTTATGAAAAGATTAGTGCAAACCTGACAGGCAAGATCGCCGTCAAGCTGCACACCGGCGAAAAGCACGGCCCGAACATCCTGCCGCGCCCGTGGGTCAAGGAACTCCTTGAAAAGGAAATCCCGGATGCCACGATCATCGAAACAAACACCTATTATGAAGGCGACCGCTACACGACCGCCCAGCACAGGGAAACGCTGAAGGTCAATGGCTGGACCTTCGCACCGGTCGACATCATCGACGACGAATCCCACGGCACCACGATGCTTCCGGTCAAAGGCGGCAAATGGTTCGACGCTATGTCCGTCGGCAAAGGCCTTCTGGACTATGATTCCTTCCTGGCTCTCGCCCATTTCAAGGGCCATACCCAGGGCGGTTTCGGCGGATCCAACAAGAATATCGGCATCGGCTGCGCAGACGGCCGCATCGGCAAAGCCATGATCCACACCTATGAAGGACAGGATCAGTGGTCGATCGGCACCGAAGAATTCATGGAAAGAATGACCGAATCTACAAAAGCAACTATCGACCATTTCGGCAAGAAGATCGCTTATATCAATGTCATGAGAAATATGTCCGTTTCCTGCGACTGCGAAGGCGTCGCCGCCGCTCCTGTTGTAACCCCGAACGTCGGCATCCTTGCTTCCCTTGACATCCTCGCTGTCGACCAGGCTTGCGTTGACTGCGTCTATGCCATGAAGGAAGAAGACCATCACGACCTCGTGGAACGCATGGAATCCCGTCACGGCCTGCGCCAGCTGACCTACATGAAGGAACTGGGCATGGGATTTGACCGCTACGTCCTGATCGACCTCGACAATGGCGAAAAACGCATCGATGCGAAAGAAGCCGTCAAGGGCGTCAAACCATTCGTCAATGAATAAGAAGGGCTGGCTTTCACAGGCCGGGGACACGATCATCTTTGATATGGACGGCACGCTCATCGACTCCGTCGGAGTATGGAATGATGTCGACGCTGCCCTCATCAAGGAGCTCGGAGGCCCCGAAGAGGATCCGTCCTTCACGCAGAGGAGAAGGGATGAGCTCCTGACCCGTTTCCGCGCTGACGACGATCCCTACGTTTCCTACTGCGGAGAGCTGGGAAAGATTTACCATTCAGACAAATCCGGCAGGGACATCATGAAGCGCCGTTATGAAATCGCGCAGGATTTCCTTGTGAACCGCGTCGACTACAAGGAAGGTGCGCCTGAGCTCATCAAGAAGCTCGCTTCCCTTGGGAAGACACTCGTCATTTCCACGACGACAAAACGCGCGAACATGGAAGTCTACCGGACAAAGAACAGGAACATCCGCGAGAAAGCGCCCGTCGACAAGTACTTCGTGAAAATCTACACGAGGGAAGATGCCGAGCGCATCAAGCCGGACCCGCAGATCCATGAAAAGCTCCTTGCTGAAATGGGAAAGAAACCGGAAGACTGCTTCATTTTCGAAGACTCCCTGATCGGCGTCAGGGCGGCAAAGGCAGCCGGCATTCCTGTCGCTGCGATTTACGACAAGTATTCGGACGCAGAGAGAGAGGAAATCAACGCTCTGGCGGATATGACCTTCGATTCCTCTGCCGATGTCCTCAAAAATATGTAATATCGATAAAAACAGCTTTGACAGGGAATGGCCATAATGATAATATAAATGACAATGTGTGAGGGAGTAGCAGCCCTTGGGCGAAACAGTCAACATACTGGTCATGGTACCTGGCTGTATTCAGAATCGCGAGACTCACGCGTACGGTTTTCGTGCGCGTGGGTCTTTTTTGTTCGTATTGGATAGAGGGATCATTTTGAGCTTTTGGCTTTTTCTGAGCAATCTTCTTCTTGGCGCAGGCCTTGCCATGGACGCCTTTTCCGTTTCGCTGGCAAACGGCCTGCAGGAACCGTACATGAAAAGGAGGAAGATGACGCTGATCGCCGGTGTCTTTGGATTTTTCCAGTTCGCGATGCCATTTATCGGCTGGATTTGTGTCAATATGCTTATCGGTGTGTTCCAGTTTCTCTGGCCGCTCATTCCGTGGATTTCCCTCATCCTTTTCTGCGCCATCGGCGGTTTCATGATCAAGGACGGACTGACGGGCGAAGAAGAAGCCGTCCATTCGCAGGTTTATATGAAGGCGCTCCTCCTGCAGGGGATTGCGACCTCCATCGACGCCCTTTCCGTCGGCTTTACGATTGCAGAATACGATGCATCCGACGCGCTCCTTGCTAGCCTCATCATCGGCATCACCACCTTCTTCATCTGCATCGCAGGCCTCATCCTGGGCAAGACATTCGGCATGAAGCTTGCGGACAAGGCCATCATTTTGGGCGGTATCATCCTGATTGCGATCGGCATTGAAATCTTCATCGGCTAGTTTGCCGTAATAATTATTTCATGGTAATATAGTAGAGATTACTGGCAGCAGCCGGCGTTTTAGTTCTGCTAAGGAAAGGCTGGGAAGCATGAATATCGAGCGGTTTGGCGTGGAAGAATGGATGGACAAGTACGAATCGGATGCAAAATACAATATCACCGACACCTGCGCCCGTCCCATGACGCTGAAGGAACTCTTTGCCCTTGCGGGAGAAGACAGGGAAGATTTCGTGGAAGCTCTCTTTGAGAAGGAGCAGTCCTACGGAAGCATTTACGGCCTTGCCTCTCTCAAGGAAGAAATCGCCGGGCTCTATGAGACGATCACCCCGGACGATATCCTTACCCAGCATGGCGCGACCGGCGGAAACCAGCACGTCCTTTTCTCCCTCGTACGTCCCGGAGACAGGGTCGTCGCTTTTTCCCCGAGCTACCAGCAGTTTTACTCGACGCCCCGCGCTCTTGGAGCCAATGTCACGGTGCTGAAGCTCCGACGAAGCAATGGATTCCTTCCCGATCTTGACGAACTCAGGAAAGCCGCTGCAAGGGGCCTCCGCCTCATCTGCATCAACAATCCGAACAACCCGACCGGTTCCCTCATCCCAGAAGACATGATGAAGGAAATCGTCGAGATTGCAAGGAGCTCCGGCACCTACATCCTCTGCGATGAAGTCTATGCCGGCGTTTCCATCGAAGGCGCTGCCTGCCCATCGATTGCCGACCTTTACGAAAAAGGCATCGCGACAGGCTCCATGTCCAAAGCCTTCTCTCTGGCAGGACTCCGCCTCGGATGGCTGGCAACAAAGAGCCAGGAAGCCCTCCGCCAGTTCAAGCGCGTCCGGGACTATGACCTTGTCAGCTGCGGACTTTTCGATGAGGAAACGGCAGCCCTTGCGCTCCGCCATAAGGAAAAAATCCTTGAAAGGAACCGCGCTATCCTCCGCGAAAACCTTCCCATCCTCGATGCATGGGTCAAGGAGGAGCCGCGCACTTCCTACGTCAGGCCGAGAGCCGGCACGATGGCGCTTGTCTACTATGACCTTGACATCGACTCCGACATTTTCAGTCAGAGAATGTTTAAGGAAACCGGCGCATTCGCTGTCCCGGGCACCTGCTTTGAGGAAAGAAGAGCCCTCCGCATCGGCTACGGCCATGATGGAGAAGCCCTGAAGGAAGGCCTTTCCGTCGTCAGCTCCTTCATGAGGAAGCTGGAAGAAGAAGGAATCCCAGTCATAAAAGAATAACCAATACCCCTTGTCCCGCCACCGGGTTGGACAAGATGGACGGAAGTCCGAAGGTGTTTCAGCAGTTCTCCGTAGGTACGGCACAGCCGGGAGAGAACAGCTGGAGCACCTTTTTTTAATCATAAATGGAAAATGGAAAGAGGTATCGTTATGGAATTATTTGCCCTATGGTGGCCGGTCGCACTCGTCGTCGGCGCCGATGTCATTTACCAGGTCTGCGCGAAGAAACTCTCCTCGCATGCCAGCCCCATGGCAGCCCTGGGTGTCACCTATATCGCAAGCGCCATCGTCTGCGCCGTTCTTTTTGAAATCATGGTGCCGGGAAAGAGCATCTTTGCCGAGCTCCTCCTCGTCCAGCCTGCGGCTATCGTCGTAGGCGCTGCCATTGCAGGCCTTGAAGTCGGATCCATTTACATGTACAGGGCAGGCTGGCCGATGAACGTGGGTTTCATCGTCTACACCGCCTCCATCGTCGTCGTCCTTGCCATCGTCGGAAGCGTCTTCTACGGAGACTCGATGAGCTGGATGCGCCTTGCCGGCATCCTTCTCACACTGACCGGCATGTTCTGCATCGTGAAATAGGAGGGGACTATGTTTAAATTCTGGTGGCCGATCGGCCTTATCATCTTATCAAGTGTCGGATACCAGGTCGGGCTGAAGGAAGTCTCGACCGGTATGGATCCCTTCGTCGCGCTCGTCGTGACCTACCTCGTCGCATCCGCCGTTTCCTTTGCCATTTACTTCATCCAGGGGACAGGGGAAGCAGGATGGAAGAAGGACATCTTCACCATCAATCCGGCGGCCCTCGGTCTTGGCGCTGCCATCGTCGGCATCGAGCTTGGGAACGTCTACATGTACCAGGCAGGCTGGACCGTCAATACCGCCTTCATCGTGTCGAACGGCCTTATCGTCCTCGCCCTCATGGTCATGGGGACCCTCCTTTACGGAGAAAAGATCACCCCGAGGAAGATCCTGGGCGTCGTCATTTCCATGGCAGGCATCGCCGCCATCACATTGGGCTGACAAGTATTTCCGTCTGTTGTATAATGAAATAAGAATATCAGTTCGGAGGGAAATATGGACATACTGGAAGGACTCAATGAGAAACAGATCGAAGCCGTCACCACGACAGAAGGCTACGTGCGCGTCATCGCAGGCGCAGGCTCGGGCAAGACACGCGCCCTTGCCAGCCGTTTCGCCTACCTTGTGAACGACCTCGGCATCATGCCAGGCCACATACTCTGCGTCACATTCACGAATAAATCCGCACGCGAAATGGCCATGCGCATCCACCGCCTGACCGGCGACAACGACACAGGATACATCAATACATTCCACGGCTTCTGCGTCTCCGTCCTGCAGGAAGACAGCTTTGCCGTTTCCTATCCGAAGAATTTCCTCGTCATCGACAACTCCGACATCGATGAGATGCTCGCCATCATTTATGAGGAAATGGGCCTCACCCTGCGCGACATGCCCTTCAACAAAGCGCGCGACATGATCGAAATGAAGAAGTGCGTCTGGGAACCGGAATACTACAAGGACATGATTGCCATGCCGCTTCAGGTCCTCTATGAAAGGTACCATACCGCGACGACCGTCCAGGACATCATTTTCTACGGCTACCTGTACCAGGAAAAGAAATGCTTCGCTCTGGACTACAACGACCTCATCAAATTCACGCTCTACATCTTTGAGGAAAATGAGGAAATCCGCCTCAAGTGGCAGAAGCTCCTCGAATACATCATGCTCGATGAATTCCAGGATATCGACCCGCTTCAGTACAAGCTGATGGAAGCCCTCTGCGGCTACCACAACAACCTCTTCATCGTCGGCGATCCCGACCAGACCATTTACACATGGCGCGGCGCCAATATCCGTTTCCTTCTGGACTTTGACAAGAAATTTCCAAACGTCAAGACCATCCTCATGAATGACAACTACCGCTCAAGCCCTGAAATCCTTGCTGCGGCAAACTCCCTCATCGCCAAGAACAAGAACCGTTTCAACAAGAACCTCATTGCCCACAGGCCAAGCGGGCCGAAGGTCACCTGCTTCATGGGAAAGACAGCGGGCGAGGAAGCAGACCGCGTGGCAAAGGAAATCATAGAGCTCCATAAGAAGGGCGTCCCGTACAAGGACATCACGCTCCTTTACCGCGCCCACTACGTCACAAGGAACCTCGAGGAAAAGCTCCTCAAGAAGAAAATCCCGTACACCATTTACAGCGGCACGCAGTTCTTCGGAAGGATGGAAATCAAGGACGCCCTCTGCTACCTGCGCATGATTGTCAGCCAGGACGACATGGCTTTCCGGAGAATCATCAATAAGCCGAAAAGAAATATCGGGCAGCGCCGCATGGAATTCCTCACGAATTACGCCTCTGAAAACGGCTGCACACTCTTTGAAGCCCTCAGGAAGAATGTCGAGGAACCCACGCTGAAACGCACAGGCGCCGCCGATTTCATCGAACTCATCGATACCTTTGCCAAAGACAGCGAAGGGAAACCCGTCTCCGAGGTCCTCTCTGCCATCCTTGACGAAAGCGGGTACGAGAAAATGCTTCGCACTGAAGGCAGCCAGGAACGTCTCGACAATCTGGCGGAACTCAAGCAGTCTGTCTTCGAATATGAAACCACCTGCGGCGAAGAGACGAACATCGTCCATTATCTGGAGCACGCTGCCCTTTTCTCAAGCATGGACACCGGCGAAGGACAGGACAAAGTGAAGCTCATGACCGTCCATACCGCCAAGGGCCTTGAATTCCCGTACGTCTTCATCTGCGGCATGAACGAAGGCATCTTCCCGTCAAGGAAGACAAGGACAGTGAATGGCATGGAAGAAGAAAGACGCCTTGCCTTCGTTGCCATGACAAGAGCCGAAAAAGCCCTCTACATCACGGAAGCCGGCGGCGCCAACCTCGACGGCTCGCCAAGATACCCGTCAAGATTCATCCTGGACATCGACAGGGACAAGCTTGAATTCGATTCGCCCGTCGATGAACAGCTCATGAAGGAAACCATGGTCTACGTAGGAAGATCGACCGCCTTCCTGCAGGAAGACAAAGACGAAACAACCATGGAAGCAGGCACCCGCGTCCGCCATCCCGTCTTCGGCCCGGGCACCATCGTCGAAGTCGATGGAAGCGCCCATGCCTACCTCATCAAATTTGACAGCATGCCCACCATGCGCCAGATCTCCTTCCACGCAAGACTGTTCAAATTGTAATCTGTAATCAAAAAAGGCTGCACAGATAACAATTCCCTCACAAAAATAAAAAAAGTATACTTTCGGATAATACACAACCGACATTCCCTGTTTTATAACTAAGACAGGGAATTTTATATTGTTCTAAAGAATGAGGCGAATGGGAATGAAAAACGGGAAGGTTTTCTTAAGGCTGTCAGTGATAGCTCTTCTCTTAGCCTGCACATCAGGGACGATAGTACAGGCAGAAGATGTATCCGGCAAAGTGAATGAAGTTTCAGAAAGTGCGGAAGATACTGTCTACGGCGGAAATGCCGCAGACGGCAGCGCATTGAATAATCAGCTCTCCATCACGAAAGAAGCATCCGTCAATGGATCCGCATACAGCGGCTATTCATCAAACGGAGAAGCTTCCGGAAATACTTTGAAAATCACGAGGACAGGAACCATCTACGAGAGCGCGGAAGGCGGCTACGTGAATTCTGGAAGCGGAGCAGTCTCATGCAATAAAGTTTTCATGGAAAGCGGCGAAGTAGTACAATCTATCAACAGCGGCAGTACGGGCGGCAGCGGTGACGCCACAGGAAACAGCATCGAATTAAGCGGCGGGACAGTTACGGTTTCTGTCTACGGCGGTGTTTCCGCAGGAGGTAATGCGAAGGGAAACAGCGTGACGATCGGGGGCGGCAGCATTGATGCAAAAGCCGGGAACGTTTATGGCGGCGTGACTTTGACGAGTGAGAGCGCCGAATCGTCAGGAAATTATCTTTATATCAAAGAATCCGGCACGGTTGACGCGAATGCTTATGGCGGTTATTCCGGTTTCGGCTCAGCTCTGAAAAATATAGTGACGATGACAGGCGGCACCGTGGGAGACTGCCTCTATGGAGGCCGCGTCTCTGAAAAAAGCAATGGCGAAGCTTCCTACAATGAAGTGACCATAAGCGGCGGCACAGTTTCTAATGATGTCATCGGAGGCTATTCTCAAAATGGCGATGTCATCGGGAACAAGGTTACCGTGGAAGGCACGGCCACAGTAAAGGGAACTGATTACAGCGATGTTTATGGCAGCTACTCAATAGACGGCAAAGCTTCTGGCAATCAGGTGCAAATGACAGGCGGCAGCGTGCAGAGTGAAATCAGCGGTGCCTTCTCTTATAAAGGCGATGCCATAAATAATACTCTGACAATATCAGGCGGAACCGTGGATGGTTATGCATCCGGCGGCTCTTCAGACGCTGGTGCTGTGACAGGAAATATCATTACAATCAGCGAAAATGGTACAATAAAAAATGATGCAGTGGGAGGCCTTTTGTCTGAAGGAACCAAGGGTACCTCAGGAAACCAGGCCATCATGACCGGAGGCAGTGTCGGCGGAAATCTGATTGGCGGATATATCATGATAAGCAGTCCGTCAAATGCGGATAATACCGTCACCGTGACAGGCGGGACATTCGGTGAAGAAACGAGCGTCTATGGCGGGTATACAGAAGAAGGCGATGCTTCCGGAAACAAAGTGACGATCCAGGATGTGACCGTCAATGGCTATGCCGAGGGCGGCTATTCAGGCGGCGGTTCCGTGACGGGCAATACGCTTGCCATCAGCGGCAATTCCTATGTTAAAGAAAATGCATATGGAGGCCTTCTTTACTTTGCAGATGGCACCGTTTCTGGAAATAAAGTACTCCTGAGCGGCGGTACCGTTTCCGGTCAGGCGGCCGGCGGTATGTCCTTCCTTGGTGATGCAGTAGAAGTTTCAGGCAATGAAATCACTGTGACAGGCGGCACCATCGAAGAAGGTGTGTATGGCGGCCTTGCGCAGCTTGGCGGCAATGCTTCGGGCAACACCGTGACAATCAGCGGCGGAACCATTAATAAGTATGTATACGGCGGCAGCGCCGATTCCGGCACGGCTTCGAATAATACAGTCAATATTTACGGAGGCACCTTCAAATCAGATACCAGGCTCTATGGCGGTTTCTCTGATGACAGCAGCGGCAATACACTGAATTTCTATACGAAAGGCATAACCGTAGACAAGCTCGGTTATTTCCAGAATCTGAGTTTCTATGTCCCGGAAGATACGACGGCAGGAGAAACGATCCTGACCGTGACAAGCACGGCTGACGTCAGCGGTGCATCCATCAGGGCATCCGTCTACGACTCCATGAAGATGAGCCCCGGCGATACGATCACGCTGATCGACGGCAGGAGCGGCCTTACAGCTGAGGACACAGACTATGGCATGATGAGCGGCAGCAGCACGGTCACGGACGCTGCGTTCCTCAGAAGAGAAGTGAATATCCGGAAAGACGGAGACAAGGTCATCCTCGAAGTTCCTGAGGACAGCGTACCATCCCTCCTTTCTGACACGAAACTCCTCGCCGAAGCAAGGGAAGCTTCCATTGAGACACTTTGGAATGCGTCCGACATAGTCTTCTCTTTCGTACTGGTGGATTCATGCCGTACGCATCCATCGGCGGCTTCGATCTTCGCCATGAAACGGGATCGTATATCGATACGGCCGGCCTGAATGCGAACATCGGCTTTGCCCGCCAGTACGAAAGAGAAGACTATGTCGATACACTGATGCCATTCTTCGAATACGGCAGGAGCAACTACACCAGCCACCTGGATGATGGTGCAAGAGCCGATGGCGATCAGCACTATACAGGAGCAGGCGTACTCTACCGCCGCGACCGTAAAGACGGACTCCACTATGAGGCACTCGTCCGCGCAGGCCATCTCTCCGGTGACTTCAAAGGAAAGATTGACGGCTATGACGCCTCCTACGACAGCGGCGCTCCATATATCGCCGCCATAGCAGGCCTTGGCAAAGTCGTTACCAGAGACACTAACTCCTTAGACTATTATGGCAAATTCTTCTGGACGCACCTTGGAAGCGACAACGTCCGGATTGATAATACATTAGGCAGTTCCCGGTATGATTTCGATTCCATCGATTCCTACCGTACAAGACTCGGCGTAAGATGGACGAAAGACATTTCCGACATCGGATCCTGCTACGCAGGCATCGGCTGGGATTATGAATTTGACAGCAAGGCAAGAGCCAGCTACAGGAGCTTCAATACTCCAAGTCCTTCCGCAGAAGGATCGAGCGGCTTCCTCGAACTTGGCTGGAAGAGCAGACTGACAAAAGAAAACCCGTGGGGCGCAGACGTCAACGTCACAGGCTGGGCTGGAAAACAGCGCGGCGTGACCTACACACTCTCCGTCTCAAGAGCATTTTAATTGATGAAGGTTATCTCCCTCTCCCAAGGGAGTTAACTGATAGATTCCCACCCACTTATGGAAAAGCAGGCATACTCCACCTTCCCGGGAGATGCCTGCTTTTCCAATGCAAAAAAAAAGGCTGTGGCAAAATGATTAACCATTTTGCCACAGCCCCTTTTAAATGCAATTATTCTTCCGTCCCTTCGAGCTGCTTGCCCGGATTGACGAAGAGCCATGCTGCGATGGCAATGATGCCAAAGAGTGCGGTGTAGGTGAATGCATTGTTCCAGCCATAGTTGGTGACGAAGAATGCAGTGACGATCGGAGCGAGGACGCCGCCGACATTTCCCCAGAGGTTCATCCAGCCGGATACGGAGCCGGTGTACTTGCCGCCGAGGGAAATAACAGTGGACCAGCTGGCGCTCATGGAGAAGCCGAGTGCGCCTAAGGAAACGCTCATCCAGAAAATCGTTGCTGCTGCGCCGCTTGCGGTATGCGCTGCGATGTAAAGACCGAGGGAGGTGACAGCGACGCCTGCCATAGCGGTGAAAGTACGCATGGTGTACTGGCGGCTTGAGTTCTTGCTGTGTGCCATACGGTCAGAGAGGAAGCCGGCGGTGAATACCATAGCCATCAGTGCGAGCCACGGGAAGGAAGCCCAGATGCCCATAGATTTCAGGGACAGGTTGTGGACTTCAGTCAGGTAGAGAGGCAGCCATGCGAGGAATACGTACATGATGTAGTCGACGACGAAGAACTGGATGCCCAGTGCCCAGAACTGACGGGAACGGAGAAAACGGCCCCAGGGAGCAGATTTCTTTTCTGCGGAGAGGCTGCGTCCTTCATTGATGAATGCTGCTTCTTCCTCATTGACATACGGGCTGTCCTTTGGATTGTCCTGCGCATAGCGGTGCCAGACCCAGGCGAGGACGCATCCTGCCAGACCGAAGATGATGAAGACAGCATGCCAGCCAAGAGCGGCGATGAGAGCGACGGTAACCATCGGGCCGATGACGGGTCCGAAGAAAGTGCCCAGAAGGATGGCGCTGCTTGCCTTGCCTTTTTCATCCTTGTTGAACCAGTTGAAAGTCGCCTGCCCCAGAGACGGGAAAACAGGACCTTCACCAAGACCGAAAGCCAGACGGACAGCGGCAAAGCTTGCCTTGCCCTGAGCAAAAGCGGTGAGCGCTGTGAAGACAGACCACCAGAGTATAGCGCCGGCGCCGGTTTTGCGCAGGCCGAAACGTTCAGCGAGCATGCCGCCAGGGACCTGCATCAGCGCATAGCCTGCGAAGAAGCAAGTCTGGAGGAAGCCCATATCCATTTTATCAAAGCCAAATTCCTGCATAATGACAGGGGTTGCGACGGACAAATTGACCCGGTCCATGTAAGCGACGAAGCTGATCAGGAAAATAAGGAAGGCAATCTTCCAGCGAAAATTAGTCATAGTACGTGTTTTGGCCTGCGGAACGGCGTCCGCGGTGATGGTTCTTTCCATAATCAGATACCCCTTTCATTAATCATTTTGAATCCTTATCCTTTTCCTCACATGCATCAAGGGTGCAAAAAGCCCCTGCTGCTCTTTATAGAGCAACAGGGGCGAAGGTTCGCGGTACCACCCTGTCATTATTCTTTGTGCTGATGACAGACTGCCTGTAACGAAGGCTTGCGGCTGTATCTGGGAATCCCGGGTGCTCCTCGATACAGCGACTCCCAAGTGATATGGAAATGGATCCGATCCGCCGGTTCTCAGCTTTCCCGGCTCTCTGTAAGATACTTGATGTCCAATCCCAGCTTGTTCATTGTCTCTTAGCGGTACTATTGTCAACGGTACCTTGGTAGTGAGTTGGGTTCATTATCCATGAAACGGAGAAACTTGTCAAGAAGAATTTACTCATTTTTATAAAGTGTACTATATATCTCCTCAAAAAGGGCTGAAGATGGCACTTTTTAAGCCCTTCCCATGCTAGAATGTCCCAAATCAAAAAGAGCCATGAAATGATTTCCATTTCATAGCTCTTCTTATTATGCGAATAAGGATTCCGGGAAAACTTTATTCTTTCCTTCCCTGATCGTGAATGTACACGCGAGGAGTTTCCTTGAGTAGGGGGCCTTCGCTTCGTTCAGGTCATGAATCGTTTCATGAATGACGCCCTTCTTCATGACGGCGATGGTATCGCAGAAAAGGTTCGCAAGCGCCAGGTCGTGGCAGATGAATAGATAGGCGACGCCTGTTTCCTTCTGCAGCCTTGAAAGCAGCTCGATGATTGTCTTCTGGACGGACATATCAAGCGCTGACGTGGCTTCATCGCAGATGATGAGCTTCGGCTTCAGAACCAGAGCGCGAGCAATCGCGATACGCTGACGCTGGCCTCCTGAAAGTTCAGAAGGGTAGCGGTTGATGAAATCTTCCGGAAGGTCGACCTTCTTCAGCATTTCAGCAGCCTTCTTGTCGATATCCTTACTGGCGATGAGTCCGAAATTCATGAGCGGCTCGCAGATGATATCCGCGATGCGTTCCTTCGGATTGAAAGCAGAGGATGGATCCTGGAAGACCATCTGGATGGCGCGGCGGCTCTCGCGGAGTGCTTTGCCCTTCAGATTCGTCACGTCTTTCCCTTCAAAGTACACCTTTCCCGAATCGGGCTGGTGGATGTGCGTCAGTATGCGGGCAAGCGTCGACTTGCCGCTTCCGGATTCACCAACGAGGCCGAAGGTTTCTCCTTCATGGATCGTGATCGACACATGGTCAGCCGCCTTGACGGGAATGCCGTCTTCAGGATGGAAGGTGAGGCATATGTCCTCCGTTCTCAGCAGTTCTTTTCCATCAAGTCTCATGACAATACGCCTCCCGGGTCTGGAACAGCTGCTAGAAGCAGCTTGGTATACGGATCTTTCGGATGATAAATGACTTTTTCGGCGCTTCCGTATTCGACGGCATTTCCATCCTTCATGACAAGGATGGTATCCGCCATGTACGAGGCAAGGGCCATATTATGTGTGACGACGATGATGGCCGTGTCCGCGCGGGCACAGACGTCCATCATTTCACGGACAACGACAGCCTGATTCGTGACATCCAGGGCAGACGTCGGTTCATCGGCAAGAATCAGCTCGGGATGAATCGCCATCGCCATTGCAATCCCGACTCTCTGGCGCATGCCGCCTGACAGTTCGAAGGGATAGCTCTTGAGGATGCCGGCCGGATCAGGAAGGCGCACCTGCGAAAGGAGATTCGTCATGCGGTCTTCCGCTTCGCCTCCCGTGATGCCGTGGGCAGCGAGGTATTCGGAAAATTCCGTCCCGATCGTGCGGATCGGGTTCAGCATGGCGCCGCTGTCCTGAAAGATGAAGGACGTCTTCTCGCGGATCGTCTTCGTCTCCGATTCCTTCCCTTCAAAAAGGATGTGTCCGCCTGTCACTTGTCCCTGCCTTGGCAGGATATGGCCGACAGCGCGGAGGACGGTCGTCTTCCCCGAGCCGGATTCCCCGATGATGGCAAGAATTTTCCCTTTGTCCACGGAAAAGGATACCCCGTGGACGACGGGATTTCCTTTGCCGTATGAAATGGACAGGTCATTGACTTCTAAAAGCATGGCAGCTCCTTTATGAATGAAAGAATGAAATGATTACTTGGAAGCCGGTGTGATCTTGTCGGTGATCCAGTAGTAGTCACACGGCTTGATATCTGCATGAGCGACAGCAGAGGTGGAAATCATATTGGTCTGCGGATAACCGAAGACGAGGGTGGCGGAGGTATCCTGCAGAATCTTTTCCATCTGGATGATGATGTCCCTGCGCTTGGCCGGATCGAATTCGCCGGCCAGCTGATCGGAGAGCGCATCATAAGCCGGGTTGCTGTAGCCGGAACCGTTCTGCGGGTTGGAGCCGTTGACGTTCGTCTTCCAGTACATGTTGAGGAACGTTTCCGGATCGCCTGCCTGTTCGGTCAGGATGTTGGAAATGAGGAGGTCGTACTCGCCTCTGGTGCCGATGCCGTCAAGGACGTTGTAGTCGACGTTCTTCAGATTGATCTGGATGCCGACCTTCTTGGCATCAGCCTGGGTAGCTTCAGCAAAGAGCGGCAGTTCAGCACGGCCGGAGTAGTAAACGAAATCAAGGGAGAGCGGCTTGCCGTCCTTATCGACGATGCCGTCGCCATCCGTATCCTTCCAGCCTGCTTCAGCAAGGAGCTGTTTGGCATGTTCAGGATTGTACTTGTTCGGATAGGTCTTGGAAAGTCCGTCGAAGTCATAATCGAGGGACGGCGGGAGAGCCGGGCCACCAGGGGTGAATGTATCCTTCAGGAGGACCTTGCAGTATGTATCGCGGTCGAGGGATTCGATCAGGGCAGCACGTACGCGCGGATCTGCCAGCGGTTTACCTTCCTTCACGGAAAGACGGGCAAGAACGTCGCGGATGGAATCGATTTCAGAGGTGGTGAATTTGCTCTTATCCTTGAAGAGTGCAAGATCGCCAGGCGCAATGTTGACGGCAACGTCGACTTCGCCCTTCTGGAGAGCCATGGCGCGTGTAGACGGGTCATCGATTGTATTGACGACAGCATGCTTGTAAGGAACAGCTGCATAGTAATTCGGGTTCGCATCAAGCTCTGTCTTGGCTTTGGAGAAGCTCTTTACGACATAAGGACCAGTGGAAATCGGGCCCTGCTTGTCGAAGTCCTGCTTTCCTTCAGCAGACGTGTCGACGATGATGAAGAGCGGATCGCCCAGCATGCTTGGAAGTGTTGCAATCGGCTTCTTGGTGTAAATCGTGACAGTCTGTCCATCAGCTGTGATATGGTCGAGTGGGAACATAGCCTGGGCACGCGGCGCTTTAGCAAACGTTCTCTCGATGGATTTCTTGACAGCTTCACCGGTGACAGGATTGCCGTTGGAGAATTTGATATTCTTGATCTTGAATGTCCAGGACATCTGGTCCGGAGCGACCAGCCAGCTTTCAGCGATCCAGGGTTCCGGGCGCATTTTATCATCAAAGTGGACGAGTGCTTCGCCGACACCGTAACGCATGACCTGCCAGCCGAAATAGTTGGCCGTCGGTTCAAGGCTGTCGGCGAAGTTCGTTACGCCGACACGGAGGGTGTCTTTACTCGCGGAGGAAGAACTTCCGCCGCATCCGGAAAGACCGAAAACGAGAAGGGCGCAGGCTGCAAGGGCAGCCCCTTTCTTTGCAAATGAATTCATGATGTCTCCTTTTTGAAAATATAGTGAATAAATCTATAGAAAAGGCAATGGGAAAGAATCATGCGGCTTTTGGGAAGAAGCCGGGTGATCCGAAGGAAACGGGATGGCGGGATGCAAGTGAGGAGACCTTGCCATTCGTTTCCTGCGCCTTTTACTGCTGATCCTGATGCGGGTCAAGGACATCCCGGAGTGCATCGCCCCAGAGATTGAAGACGACGACAGAAAGGAAAATCGCAAAACCCGGGAAGAACATGAGCCATGGCGCGGTCTGCAGCTGCAGGCGGCCCTCATTCAGCATGAGGCCCCATTCCGGCTGCGGCGGCTGGCTCCCGAATCCGAGGAAGGAAAGTCCGGCCAGTTCCATCATCATGGCGCCGATATCTGCAGCGGCCGTAATGACGAGAAGGGGAAGGACATTTGGCAGAATATGATGCAAAAGGATGTGAGTGTGAGTGCCGCCGCTGACAATGGCAGCTTCTACGAATTCACTTTCCTTTAATTTCAAGACGAGCGAGCGAGAAAGCCGCGCATACTTCGTCCATGTGACGACCGTCAGAGCCAGCATCGCATTGATCAGGGACGGTCCCATGATGCCGGAAATCGCGATCGCAAGGATGATCCCCGGGAAGGAAATCATCATGTCAGCGATACGCATAATGACGATATCGACGATGCCGCCTGCATAACCGGAAATGACACCGGCTGTCGTGCCGACGACAAAAATGAGAGCGACAAGGAAGAGGACACTGGAGAGCGAACGCTTAGCACCGCAGAGGATGCGGGAGAAAACATCGCGGCCCAGCTTGTCCGTGCCGAAAATATGCGACGAAGACGGAGCCAGATTCGCATCCTTCATGGAAGCGGAAAGCGGATCATAAGGCGCAATGTGCGGCGCAAGGAATGCAATGAGAAGAATAAAAAGAATCAGGATCGACGTCACGAGGAAAACCCTGTTTTCCCGGAGTCCGCGGGCTATCATGTGCATCAGCGGCCTCCTTTCCTCAGCCTGGGATCCAAGTGCTGATAGGAGAAGTCGATGATGATATTGATCACCATGTACATGAAAGCAATCCAGAGGACGACCGCCTGCACCGTCAGGAAGTCACGGTAGGTGATGGCCTGCACGATCATGTAGCCAAGGCCCGGCCAGGAGAAAATGATTTCCACGACAGCCGCGCCCCCAAGAAGCGAGCCGAAAGCAAGGCCGAAGAGCGTGATCAGAGGCAGGAATGCATTAGGAAGGACTTCCTTCCATAGAATCTGGCTCTCGGAAATGCCCCTGGCGCGTGCGCCCATGACATAGTTCTGCTGGAGTTCTTCAAGAACAGCAGCGCGGACCTGCCTTGTGAACTTGGATGTCATGACAATGCCAAGAGTGACCGTCGGAAGGACGAGATTTTCAAGAGAAATCGTTCCGTCGATGATGGAGAAAAGATTCAGCTTCAGTCCGAAAAGCCAGAGGAGCATGAGGCCCATCCAGAAATTCGGGATCGATACGCCGGCAAACGAGAAGAGCCTCACGATATAGTCGAAGCGGCTGTTCTGGCGGACGGCAGTGTAAATGCCAAGCGGCACAGAGAAGACGAGCATGAAAATCGAGGAGGAGCAGGCGAGAAGAAGAGTCGCAGGAAGCGCTTCCAGAATGGCATCCAGGACCGGCTTCTTCATGAGGTAAGAAAAGCCGAAGTTGCCATGCAGTACGCGTCCCAGCCAGTCCAGATACTGGTAAATGAAAGGCTGATCGAGCTCCAGCTCATGACGCAGCGCATCGATTTCCAATTGGCTGACGACGATGTCTTCATTGCCGGCAATCATCTGACGGACAGGATCTCCCGGGGACAGCATCACGAGACAGAACGTGATGAAGCTGATGCCCAGAAGAACGATCACAATCTCCACAAGGCGCAGGGCCAGTTGTTTCGGTTTCAAAGTCTTCCTCCTGAGATAATAGACAAACATACGTAAACGAACATTTAGTTCGAAAACCCCATAACGTCAAAGAACAAGGCATGCATGCAGGACCTTGTTCTTTAAAATGGCAAACTCCGGACTCCCGGCAGTGCCATGCTTGTTTCGTTATCAGATTAGAATTTGTTAAATTAATTATAACATGGTTTCCATGGAAATCAATGATAATGTTTGGGGGACGCGGACAAAAAGTTGGACCAATTGACAGAGGTGTCAGGAGGTCAATTTATGTATTCGCATGAAGAGCGCTTAAAGGCAGTCAAACTGCACGTCGATTCGGGCATGGGGCTCAAAGGCATTATGAGAACGCTCGGCTATCCTCACGACATAAAAGTGTTGCGTCAATGGTGCCGGGAATTCAAGTTCTCCAGAGAGATTCACGAAGTAGACGGATTTGATGACGGATATTCTCTCAAACAAAAAACATTAGCCGTCAAATACTTCGTAAATTGCGGCGATCTGCGGCGCACCATCAGGGAAATAGGCTATCCCAGCAGCACGCAGAGATTGAAAATATGGGTTGAGAAATACAACCTTAACGAAAACGATCATTGGCAAGCTGACCAGAACCCTGTAAAATGGGGGCAAGATCGACAGACGGGAAGCAGTCCACTGATTCAGGAGAATCCATTCGAAGAAATTGAGATAGCCTCTAACGCTATCTACAAGGACTTAGGCTTCCTCGAGGAATTGTTCCAAAGGAGGCTGGCAACAATGTCTAAAAAGGACTCGGAAGTAACGATTGAATCTTTAAAAGAAGAAATGCAAGTACTGCTTAGAAATATGGAAAACCTCCGCAAAGAGAATAAAGCATTGCTGAAAGCCAATCAGTCACTGGGAGAGAAGACGAAGTCTCTTGATGAAAAGTGCCAGACACTTGCGAAAGAGTATAAGGAGCTTGGCGAGCAGACTCTTATTAAACGGATCGAGTACGAAGCCCTCGAGATAGCTGCAGAAACAATAAAAAAAGAAGAGGGCATCAGTCTAAAAACACTGACCAATCGGGAAAAAGCCATCGTGATTGATGCCCTTCTGAGCCGCAGCAAGTATCCCCTGAAGAAACTGCTGACGGTGCTAAATATGGCTAAAGCCTCATATTTCTACCAGAAATCCGCTATGAAGGCGGGAGATAAATATGCGGAAATACGCGAAACCATCAAAGACAAATTTAAGAAGAACCGGTCGGTTTATGGTTACCGGAGAATCTGGTTAGCGCTCAGAAAAGATGGGAAAATTCTTTCTGAGAAGCTCGTCCGCCGCTTTATGAAAGAGGATCATCTGGTTCCATACCGCAAAAAAGCTAAAAAGTATAGCTCCTACAAAGGAGAAATTTCACCTGCCCCTAATCTCGTTAACAGGAATTTTCATGCCGACGAATTAGGAAAGCTGCTTCTCACAGATATTACGGAATTCCACATATCTGCAGGGAAAGTATACCTGTCAGCTATAACTGACGTCTTTGACGGCAAGATTGTCGCATGGACGATCGGCACGTCGCCGAATGCCAAACTGGTCAATACCATGCTGGTAAAAGCGAGAGAGGCCCTGGGCGATGACAAGCATCCTATCGTTCATTCAGACCGCGGTATACATTACCAATGGCCTGGATGGATCGCCTTGATGAAGAAATTCGGCTGGACAAGATCCATGTCGAAAAAAGGGTGCTCGCCGGATAATGCTGCTTGTGAAGGTGTCTTTGGAAGAGTAAAAAACGAAATGTTCTATAATAGAAGCTGGATAGGTGTATCCATTAAAGAATTCATAGCTTACCTAGACGATTATCTTCATTGGTATAATGAAGACCGAATTAAAATTACCTTGGGCGGCATGAGTCCAGTAGAATACAGAGAAAGCTTAGGGATAATGTAAGTACTACCAGAATGGTCCAAAAAAATATCCGCACCCCCTTGTCAATACCGAGTAAATGAATGAAATCATAAGAAAATATGAGGAAATCATGAGAATAACCGAGATTAAGAAACATATCATTTAGAATGACCTGTTTTGCATGTATAAGGCATTTTTATAGTACAGTATAGAAAAATCTCGGATTCATCGCGGATCCCGGGAACGATTCGAATAAGTGTACACTTAAACATAGAAAAAATTCTGGTTCTTCACGCTTTTTTGTGGGATAAAAATAATAACATATAAAATTGGCATTGAAAAAGAGCATTATCTACTCCAAAATGTAAGTTGCCTAAAACTACGCACGGAGGTCGAATAATGCTCTTTTATTACCATAATGAAATCACTTTTAATTGTCAATATTATCGCACAGAAAATATCACTAGCCATCCAAATCCTCATTGCCATACCCGAGTTACCAGTCTACGGACTGCCAGAGATTTTTCCTGTCCGCACTGTCACTCCCGTATGTATAGTTATGGGTTTTTTTTTGTACTCATCAAGGATTTTCCAGATCTTCCTAAGCAAAAGAAGTATATAGAGTTCTCGGGGCACAGATTCCGCTGCACATCCTGCGGGGAGACCATAACGGAAGATATCCCCTGCCAATGCCCTTTCACACGCGTTACTTGGGATATGGCCTTGTGGATTATCCATCTGCTTAAGTGTCATACATCCATTTCTGCCATTTCGGCCATGCTCTCTGTACATTGGAGTGCCATACAGAAAATACAAAAGCATATCATGGATAAGGCGTTGGCTGCCTTTGAAACCTGCCTGAAGAAAAGTAACTATCGCCCACGGTATTTGGCCGTAGATGAGTTCGCTATCCATAAGGGCCATCGCTATGCCACCTGCGTTATGGATTTGGAAACGGGATTCATCTTGTGGGCCGGCCTGGGCCGCTCCATGGCAGATTTTGAGCACTTCTTTAAGAGCATTGACCTTTCGCTTCTTTCCAGGCTAAAAGCGGTGGCCATGGATATGAACGCATCCTTTAACAGGCTGTTCCAGAAATATTGTCCGAAGGCCCCCATCGTTTATGACCGGTACCATATGCAGGCACAGTTTGGGCGTGATGTTATGGGAGCCGTGCGCCTGGAGGAAGCACAAAAGCATAGGCAGGAAGCAGAAGCATTAAAGAAATATACGAAAGAAACTAATAATCCAGAGCTCCAGAAGATGGCCAGGGAAAAGAGCCATGAAGAAAGGAAGCTTTATACCGAATTAAAGAAATCCCGATGGATACTGTTAAAGAAGGACGACCACCTGAATGAAAGGCAGAAAACTCATCTGTTGGATATCCTGAGCGAGCATAGGGATTTGGCGATTTGTTATGCCATGAAGCAGGAGATGACTCGTCTGTTCACATTGACTGACTATGAAGAAGCTCTCGCCGGATGGACAAAATGGATTCAGGCCGGACTGGAGAGCGGGATTCCTGCCCTGGTAAAGTTTGCCCGGCAAAAGCAGAAGCGAATCAAGGGACTGGCTGCTCATGCCCTGTATCCTATCAATACGGGGAAGCTTGAAGGATTCAATAATAAGATCAAGGTACTAAAAAGAATCGGATATGGGTACCGAAACATGGATTATTTCTTTACCCTTATCCGATTCCATTCTTTACCTAAAAATTATTCATCCCCCAAATTTCCGTGAAGAGCCAGAATTCTTTCCTTGACACATATGGAAAAGGATGGTAATCTAAAGCCACAAACGAAAGACACCGCGGAACTGACGGAATGATGTGGAATCGACCACGTGAACCGCGGATGATCTGATTGGCCGACCGTCTGGGCAGGGAAACCTGAACAGGCGGTTTTTGCGTCTTTGGTTTCCCTTCATTGTTAAAGTGGAGGGATTATATGAGAAGAAATCGTTGGTTGATTGCACTCGCTGCGGTCGGAATTCACATCTGCATAGGCAGCGTCTATGCATGGAGCGTTCTTACAAAGCCGGTCATGGCAGCTATGGGACTGACTCTTAGCGAAACGACATGGGCATTCTCGCTCGCTATTTTATTTCTTGGCATGTCCGCAGGCTTCCTGGGCGGCTTCGTGGAAAGGATCGGACCATCCCGCAGCGGTCTCGTTTCCGCTCTTTTCTTCGGCACAGGACTTTTGGGGACAGCGCTTGCCGTGCACATGCACTCATCGGCGCTCCTTTACCTTTTCTACGGATGCATCGGAGGCATCGGCCTTGGCACCGGATACATCACGCCGGTTTCCACACTCGTCAAATGGTTCCCGCGCCACAGAGGCTTTGCGACAGGCCTGGCAATCATGGGATTCGGATTTGCCGCACTGATCGCTGGCCCGGTCATGCGCTGGCTCGTTGATACGTACGGACTGTTAGAAAACTTCGTCATCCTTGGCTGCGTTTACGCCGTCGTCATGATTGCTTCGGCTTCCTACCTGCGTCCGCCGAAAAAAGGCGAAATTCCTGCCCTGATCGATGAAGTCCTCGCGCAGGAAGCGGCTCTTGGCAAGAAGAGAACCGTCCTTGGCCCGCAGATGACCAGAAAAGAAGCGATGCATACATGGAAATGGTATGCGCTCTGGTGGGTATTCTTTACCAACATTACCTGCGGCATCGGTCTTCTTGCCGTTGCATCCCCGATGGCACAGGAAGTCATCGGCATGACCCCGGCGCAGGCAGCATCCCTCGTCGGCATCATCGGCATCGTCAATGGCGGCGGCCGTATCGTATGGTCCAGTATTTCCGACTGGATCGGCCGCGGCGTCACCTACATGGTATTCTTCCTCTTTGAAGTCTTTGCTTTCCATCAGCTCTCCATTACCAGAGAAGGCTTCATCTTCCAGGCACTCGTTCTTGCCATCATCTCCTGCTACGGCGGCGGCTTCTCCTGCATGCCGGCATTCCTTTCTGACATCTTCGGCGTACGCCAGCTCGCTTCCATCCACGGATCCATCCTGACTGCATGGGGCATCGCAGGCGTGGCAGGCCCGCTCATCCTGGCATTCATGAAAGAAACCACCGGCAGCTACAGCGCTACCCTCCAGCTCTTTGCCGGAATGCTCGCCGTTGCCTTTGTCATCAGCGCCGTCCTCCACTGGAGAAACGAAGTGGACAAGAAACGCTACGTCATGGAAGAAGCATCCAAAGACTCCATCTCCAACATGGCAGAAGCACATTAAGCAAATGGGTAATTAAGTAAATATGTAATAAAGGGTTGTGGAAATGTTCAATCATTTCTACAGCCCTTCTTTTTTTGAAGCACAGCGTTCAATTATTAAAGCAATACACATTTTTCATTAATGAAATCTTATACATATCTCTAATAATTCCTTGTTATCCTCTAATCTAGTTGCTATAATAAGACGAATCTTTCACTTAGTCTTGAAATATGGCGGTCGGGAGCTGCTGTTTTCAGACTCGTTTGAAAAGGAGTTTAGAAATGAAGAAAATCACCTTGACTGCCATGGCAGTCCTTGCACTTGGCATTTCTGCCAGCGCAGCCAACCCATTTTCTGATGTGACACCCAATGACTGGGCGTATCAGGCAGTCGTCGATCTGTCCGAACAGGGCGTCGTTGTCGGCTATCCGGACGGTACCTTCCGCGGCGAAAGAAACATCACCCGTTTCGAAATGGCACAGATCATTGCACGCATGCTGGCCAATGAAGATCAGATGAATGCAGAGCAGAGAGCCATGCTGGACAAACTCGCCGGCGAATATGCCGATGAACTTGGAAACCTCGGCGTACGCGTGTCCAACCTTGAAAAGAAAGTCGGAAACCTTTCCTTCTCCGGCAACAGCCGTGTCCGTCTTCTCCAGTACTATGGTGACAAGGGCGAAGCCGTAGATAAATGGGATGGCCGTATGCAGGTTTCCGTCAAGGGCCAGGTCAATGACAGCACCTATGCCTATGGCCGTCTCCGTTACGACATGAACTTCAAGGGAAAAGACAAGCGCGATGCGTACATGAATACGCTCTACGTTCACCATGATTTCAATGGCAAAGCAGGACTGACACTCGGCCGCATGGATCTTTTCCTTGGCCAGACCGGACTGCAGTACGATGATACCTTCGACGGTGCTATGGCTACCATCGGATCCAAGAAACTCGCCGCTGATATCGGCTATGGCCGTTTCATTGGCGGAAACCTTGGCAAAGCAGATACGAAAGAAGAAAGAGCCGCAGCGATTGCCCGCGTATACGGCAAGAGCGGACGTCTGGCTTATGATGCGGAATACATCCAGGGCGAAGACAAGTATGATGCACGCATCTGGGGCGCAGGCCTTACTGCCGGCGTGACTGAAGATATCGACATCTTCGGCGACTACTACCAGAACACCGATTACAAGAACGATCCGCAGACATGGACAGCAGGCCTCGCATTCGGCCACTACAACATGAAGAAATTTGGCACCTTCCGCATTGCTGGCCAGTACATCAGTGCTGAAAAGGGCTCCTTCCTGAACGACACCACCTACACAGCATCCGCAGCAGGCCTTGTAGAAGACAGAAATGATATCAACCGTTCCCGCTTCTGGCTCGCATCTGCCGATCTTGTTCTCATGAAGAACGTCCGTCTCCACGGTGAATACGCATTCGATGTCAAGACAAATGGCAAAGCCAAGACCAATTACGACGATCTTGCCACCGTCTCCCTGAACTACGTATTCTAAGAAAACGGATGGAATAGATAATTAAATAAAAAAAGGGGATGTGACAAAATTCATCCCAACAAAAAGGGCTCTGCCCCGGATCATTTGGTCCGGGGCAGAGCCTTTCGTGTTATAATTTTTTTGCAATGAAAAATAACAACACTAGCAATCATTTTACCGCAGAACAAGGCATTTTGCCAATGTTTCCCTCTGAGATTCTCAATGTCGATGATCCTGTTTTAATGTATGACAGATTTATGGAGGAAATCGATCTTAAAAAGTACCTTCGTTACATACCGACGCGTGGCGCTGGCAGACCCAGGTATAATCCCGTCAACATGCTGAAAACGATCATCTATGGTTTCGCAGAAAAAGGATATTGCTCTTTTAGAAAACTTGAAGATAATTGCAGGGTTAACATCAGATATATGTACCTGATGAATTATGAAGCCCCATCCTATCGGACATTCTGTCATTTCGTGAAGGGCTTTCTTAAGTATTCTCTCAAGGATATCTTTTATTCAATTACGAAAGAACTCTGCGGCAAACTCAACGTGGATTTGCAGCATATATATATTGACGGTTCCAAGTTTGAAGCGAACGCAAATAAATATAGCTGGGTATGGAAGAAATCCGCTGAAAAATCTCGCTACAAGCATTTTGCCAAGATTACCAGCCTTTTTGAGTTACTCAATGATGATCTTAAGTATGACCATATGAGTGTAAACATCAATACAGAATACGCTCCGGACTATCTGCGTCTGGTATTGGATAAATTAAAAGAAATCTGGCAGATTGATGAGACGGCCTTTGTTCATGGAAGCGGGCATCGCAAGTCCGATCATCAACGCAAGTATGAGCAGCTTAAGGCATATACATCAAAACTTGAAGAATATGTTGAGAAGATACAGATATGCGGTACTTCCAGAAACAGTTACTCGAAGACCGATACGGATGCAACATTCATGCGAATCAAGTCGGACTACAAGGGAAATGATCAGCTTCTGCCTGCATACAATGTCCAAATAGGTGTTGCCGATGAATTTATTGCCGTAATTGATGTTAACCAGTATCGTTCAGATATGGATTGCTTCGTACCGCTGATGGAGGAATTCCACGAAGTCTATGGGGCTTATCCTAAGTATCCTGTGGCAGATGCAGGATATAGATCTTTCAACAATTACATCTATTGCGAGCAGCACGGTATGGAAAAGTATATGAAATTCCCCATGTACAAGAAAGAAACGAAAGACAAGAAATACCATACCAATCCGTTTCGGCCAATAAACTTTAGAGTTGATGAGAATGGAACCATCCGTTGTCCAAATGACAGGGCTTTCAAATTTATCTACAGACATCTGGTCAGAGGGAACTTATACGGCAGGCAGGAGGAAGTATTTGAATGCGAAGACTGCCAAGGATGCCCGCTGGCAGAGCAATGTAAAAAGACCCCGAAGAACAAAAGAATCTCATTGAGCAGAGAACGGAATAACATGTACCAGGAGGTTCAGGATAATCTGGAAAGCATCCATGGAGCCCTGCTAAGAATGAACCGGTCAATCCAGGCTGAAGGAACTTTTGGAATCATGAAACATGACAGATGGTACAAAAGAATCGTCAGAAAAGGGATAGATTCTGTAAAAGCCGAGTTATACCTGGTAGCACTTGGCTATAATTTAAGGAAATACATCACAAAAATAATGCGTATAAGGATTGCCGCCTAAGACAATATAATTAAAAGTCTTATGGGGGTAAAAGGGCTTACGCGCATTTTTACGTAAAAGGCTTACAGCAGAGCTAAAAATGATGAAATAAAGACGCAAAAAAGAGGCTGCAAAAAATGATTAACCATTTTGTCACAGCCCCTTTTTTATTGTCTTATATATTATCTCTGTGCTTCTTCCAGTTTTTCCAGGAAGAACTTCACATTATCCGTGAGATCCGGGCCTTCTGTCTGAAGAGCACCGCCCACGAGGAAAATCGTATCCGGACCGTAAGTCTGGTACATATTCTTGAAAAGCTGCCAGCGCATGCCGCCCGAAGGAACGGGGAATATGGAGCGGAGGCCGCCCATCATTTCCGATGTGCCTTCGCAGATCTTCTGGCAGGTATCGACAGAGAAGGAGAACCTTCCGCCGAAGCTGGTAAAGATGGCAGCGTCAGCGCCGATCAGGCGGGAGAGCTGTCCATAATAGCAGAAGGGGGACATGCCGGAATCTTCAGAAAGAACGAGAGAGCCGGAGAAGCATGGATGGAGGAAAATCGGAAGATGGAATTCCGGATCCCTTGCCAGATCGCGGATCAGCGTGAAGCCGGTGAGAGCCGGAGCGACCATGATGCCGTCTGCCCCGATTTCCTGCGCCTTGTAAGCACGGTCGAGCATCTGCAGGCCGTCAGCCGTGCAGTTGGCGATGTACATGCTCTTCTTGCCTGTCTTTTCCTTCGCATCAGCCAGCGCCATGACGCACTGGAGCACTCTTTCTTCGAAAGGAGCATAATCCTGATTCATGAGAGAATGGTCGTCCTTGATGATCGGGCAGCCGCCAAGAGCGAGCTTGTAAACCATTTCAGCCAGCTCCTTCGGACTCTTGCCGAGCGGCTTGATCGCACTCATGAGGATCGGGCCATGTTCCACACCGCACAATTCACGGATGCCTTCGCGGCCGAAACGCGGACCCGGATAATCATTGTACATGAAATCCGGAAGCTCGAACGACATCAGGCGGATGCCAGGCTGCAGACTCGTATTTCCGAAGAACATATTGACCAGTTCAGACATTTCATGGCCTACAGCATCCGGATCATACGAAATGACAGCGTAGTAAGCACCCGGATCAGCCTTATTGATCGATTCAATCTGGCCGACAATCGTATCTCCGATCGGAGTATCCTCGACCAGCTCATACGGACATTCGACCGTCTGCTCCACGCAGATGCCGAAAGCCAGCTTCTTTGCTTCCTCATAATCAGATGCCTTGATGCGGTAGGTTGCTGTAAAGCGGGAAGATGCCTTCAGATCTTCACTCAGTTCAGCAAATAATTCACTTTCGAAAAAAGGTGTATCGCCCATGAAAATCTCCTTTCAATTGTGCGTAGAAATTATAAATGATCGTGCGTTTCACGATAAGGATTATCGGCATGGGAAGCCGTATCATCCTGCAGCCAGTACAGAGGACGATTCTTCGCTTCCTCGAAAATGCGGCCCAGGTATTCTCCCACAATACCAAGACCCATCAGGTTCAAGCTGCCGAAAATGGAAATCAGGATCGTCATCGTCGCCCAGCCCGGTACAGCCTGTCCTGCAATGACACAGTACAGTACATGCAGGATCACCAGCACACCGGCCACAGCGGCAAGGACACCGATGTAAAAAGCCATGCGGAGCGGCAGCGTCGAATTCGTGATGATGCCGTCCATAGCGAAATGAAGCATCTTGCGCATGGAGAACTTCGAAACACCGGCGTGACGGGCCGGCGCCTCAAACTCGATCGAAGTCTGCTTGAAACCAAGGCCTCCGACAATGCCGCGGATAAAACGGCTGTGTTCACGGAACTTCTTGAAAGTTTCCAGCGCCTTCCTGTCCATCAGACGGAAATCCGAACCGCCGGGAGTGACACGCGTCGTCGAAATCGCATTGATGAAAGCGTAGTACCCGGCCGAAGTCATCTTCTTCACCGGCCCTGCATCCTCCGTCGTCGTGCGGATCGTCTGGACGATATCATACCCCTCCTGCCACTTCTCGATCAGCTTCGGAATCAGTTCCGGCGGATGCTGCATATCCCCATCCATCGTAATCACTGCATCCCCGATGGCAAAATCCATACCGCAGGTAATGGCGATCTGATGTCCGAAATTCCTGGCAAACGTGAGCGCCCGCACATGAGGGTCACTGTCAGCCAGCTGATGGATCAGCTCATCCGTCCGATCCTTAGAGCCATCATTGACATAGATGATCTCATAATCCATGTCAACGCCCTTCATGACCTTAGTCACTTCGTCATGAAAGTAAACGACGTTTCCTTCTTCGTTATAAACGGGTGTCACGATTGATATCATAATAAATCCTCCAAAATATGAGCTTAAGCGCTATCCTATATTATAGCACAGTGATAACGAGCCGGGGCGTCTGCCGCCCCTATTTTCATTTCCGATACTACACGATAAAACTTCCTCTGCCTTTAAATAATGATAAATAAAATATAAATACACAGGGAGGGGAAGATGGAAATACCATTTCCCGGGCTTCCTTTTCGAGCGCAGCAGGGTTTTACTCGCCTTCCTAGACGGGGAAGGTGCCTATATAAGTTCAAGACAAAATAGATTTGATTTTTTTTCATTTCTCATCGCAGAGCTGCCCCCAACGGAGGGAAGTGCCCGAAGGGCGAAAGGGGTGCAGTTTCTAAAAAGGTCGGGCGGATGAGTTGCATTTCGTCGAGCGAAGCGAGGTAATAAGGTTTTCCAACAAGCGGAGCTTGGTTTAAGGGTGTTAACCTTGCTCCGAAGGAGAAGACCTGCTACACAAGAACAAGCCCCAATTTTAATTTTTTGGTATTTTTTGAATTTCTTATAGAATTTCTTGTCGGATTTCCTGACTGATCCTAACTGATTAGATTTTGGAGTTTGGCCGACTAATTCATTGCACTACGAAAAGGCCGATCTCACACTCGGCTTTTTCCGCTTTTCTTTACTTGTTTGCCTTATTTACGCAGCAAGGCCTAAGTCGCGACACAAATGCATCACCCGGCCGTAGTATATTCGTAAAAACTTAGCCATTCCTGCTACTTTTGCTACTTTTTTATACTTTCCTTCTGACTCTTTCTTCTTTATGAACCTATATACTGCATCATCTTTGGGGATTTTATGCATAACTAACGACATCATTACTTGATACAATACTTTCCGCAGCCGCGCAGGACCTTTCTTTACTATGTGATTCTGCGAGGCTCGGAATTTCCCTGATTCATGTATTGATGGGGTCAGGCCTGCAAAGCAGATCAGAGAATGCTTGTTTTTAAAACGTCTCACATCTCCGATCTGGGCAATAAGCGCTACTCTGGTAACTCTTCCGACTCCGCCCATCTCGCCGACGAGTTCATATTCCGGCAGATCCTTGGCTATATCTTCCATTCGTGTTAAACTAGCCATAAGAGCCTCGTCGGCTCTTCTCAGTAATCCGACATACCACATGATGGTTTCTCTAACAATTGGATTATTGGGGATGGAAGGGATACCATTCTTTGCTTGAGCGTAGATCGTCGCTGCTTTACTCTCATTGGAACGGTATCCTTTTTCTTCTGCCCATTCGCGATAAGATGCGACAAATTCTGCTTCCGATTTAGCAATAATATCCTCAATGTGGCAATACCTTTCCAGGAAATCCAGCAGTTTGTCTTTACCGCTGTTTATGTCGAATCCTCCGAAAAGATCGAAGATTCCTGGCATGGTCTGCTCCAATTGACTTTGCAGCTGGAGAAGGATGCGGCTTCTTTCCTCCGAAAAGTTAAGATAAGCATCGCAGAGTCTCTTCAAGAGGAAATACTTATCTCCATTAAGATCGAATTGCGGTAACTTTGCCCAATAAGCGATTCCATATCTGGCAATATTCGTGGAGTCGATGGAGTCTGTCTTTGTGTGTCTGAAGTTCTCTGCCTTATTAAAATTAGCAACCTTCAGAGCGTTGACGACAGATACAAAAATCCCATTCTGCTGCAAGAAATAGGCTATCGACAGGTGATAGACACCTGTTGATTCCATGACGACTTTTATCTCGTCATACTTTGCTTGTACCCGAATTTCATCGACCAGAGGCTGAAGTTCCTCTTTTGTGTGCTTAACATCAAAGGGCCTGCAGATGATCTTGTCGCCAGGCGCCATGAAACACACCGTACTTTTTCTTTTGGATACATCAATACCTACATAGATCATAAGTGACCTCCTATAAAAGATATTTGTAGTTGGTAGACGCTAATCCTTCACACACTTATTACCACTCAAACTAGTTTTTTTACACGAACACGGAGATAAACCTGCCTAACGCGAGCACACATAATAAGGGGAAGGCTGACCCTCTTCTCCACGTCCAGTAAACGGACCGGTGGGTCGCCGTCAAACCATCTACTCCCCTAATTATATGCAATAAGTGCAGCGGATAGGAGCGACCTATCTACTACACTTCTATTGTACTAGGTCCGGTCGGAGACCGGGAATGAGATGAAGTTCCCTCGCAGCAAAGCTGCGGTTGTACGGTTTTGAACTTAACCTTGCCCTGGAAGGGAAGGTGGCGGCGGAGCCGACGGATGAGTTGCATTTCCTCAGCCGAAGGCTGGTTGTATAGTTTTATTCTAGCTCTTCACGGAAATTTGGTGGATGAATAATTTTTAGGTAAAGAATGGAATCGGATAAGGGTAAAGAAATAATCCATGTTTCGGTACCCATATCCGATTCTTTTTAGTACCTTGATCTTATTATTGAATCCTTCAAGCTTCCCCGTATTGATAGGATACAGGGCATGAGCAGCCAGTCCCTTGATTCGCTTCTGCTTTTGCCGGGCAAACTTTACCAGGGCAGGAATCCCGCTCTCCAGTCCAGCCTGAATCCATTTTGTCCATCCGGCGAGAGCTTCTTCATAGGCAGTCAATGTGAACAGACGAGTCATCTCCTGCTTCATGGCATAACAAATCGCCAAATCCCTATGCTCGCTCAGGATATCCAACAGATGAGTTTTCTGCCTTTCATTCAGGTGGTCGTCCTTCTTTAACAGTATCCATCGGGATTTCTTTAATTCGGTATAAAGCTTCCTTTCTTCATGGCTCTTTTCCCTGGCCATCTTCTGGAGCTCTGGATTATTAGTTTCTTTCGTATATTCCTTTAATGCTTCTGCTTCCTGCCTATGCTTTTGTGCTTCCTCCAGGCGCACGGCTCCCATAACATCACGCCCAAACTGTGCCTGCATATGGTACCGGTCATAAACGATGGGGACCTTCGGACAATATTTCTGGAACAGCCTGTTAAAGGATGCGTTCATATCCATGGCCACCGCTTTTAGCCTGGAAAGAAGCGAAAGGTCAATGCTCTTAAAGAAGTGCTCAAAATCTGCCATGGAGCGGCCCAGGCCGGCCCACAAGATGAATCCCGTTTCCAAATCCATAACGCAGGTGGCATAGCGATGGCCCTTATGGATAGCGAACTCATCTACGGCCAAATACCGTGGGCGATAGTTACTTTTCTTCAGGCGCAGGTTTCAAAGGCAGCCAACGCCTTATCCATGATATGCTTTTGTATTTTCTGTATGGTACTCCAATGTACAGAGAGCATGGCCGAAATGGCAGAAATGGATGTATGACACTTAAGCAGATGGATAATCCACAAGGCCATATCCCAAGTAACGCGTGTGAAAGGGCATTGGCAGGGGATATCTTCCGTTATGGTCTCCCCGCAGGATGTGCAGCGGAATCTGTGCCCCGAGAACTCTATATACTTCTTTTGCTTAGGAAGATCTGGAAAATCCTTGATGAGTACAGAAAAAGCCCCATAACTATACATACGGGAGTGACAGTGCGGACAGGAAAAATCTCTGGCAGTCCGTAGACTGGTAACTCGGGTATGGCAATGAGGATTTGGATGGTTAGTGATATTTTCTGTGCGATAATATTGACAATTAAAAGTGATTTCATTATGGTAATAAAAGAGCATTATTCGACCTCCGTGCGTAGTTTTAGGCAACTTACATTTTGGAGTAGATAATGCTCTTTTTCAATGCCAATTTTATATGTTATTATTTTTATCCGTAAATTGTAGAATGAAATTGAACACTAAAACTAAATAAAAAGATCCATAGGATTGCATCAATGGTAAAATTAAGTTACGACACAAAATTAACCGGAGGCAATCACTATGGACTACCTAAATAATACCATTAATACCCTACCTCGCGAAAGAGGACAACACTTAAGATTTGAAGATCGATGCGAAATCAAAGCGCTCCATAAGCAAGGTTACTCTTATCGCCAGATTGCAAAAGCACTTAATTGCTCACCTAGTACTGTGGGCTACGAATTAAAACGTGGCACTGCAACTAAGACGACACATCGAGGCAGACCAACAGAGTATGTACCTAGTCGAGGTCAAGCCGTTTACTATGAAAACAGAAAACGTTCTGGTCGTAAACAGCGCATTACGTCTGAAAGTCCATTTGCTATTTGGGTTGCAGCGCAAGTTAAAAAAGCTAACTGGTCATTAGACGTATGTGCTGGCTATGCTAAGAAGCATAATCTGTTTACTGAAGAGGAACTTGTATGTGCTAAAACGCTGTATAACGCCCTTAATCAATCACGCCTACCATTATCCCTATTCGATGTACCAGAACTGCTTAGTCGTAAAAAGTCAAAGCCTAAACAAGCAAAGAACGTACGCATCTTTGGCCGAAGTATTGATGAACGACCAGATATCGTTAAGCTACATCTTGAGATTGGTCATTGGGAAATAGATACTATCGTTGGTAAGCGTAAAGGTAAAGAGGCTGTGGTACTAACTTTAGTAGAGAAAGTAACGCATAAATTCATTGCTATTAAGATTCGACGTAAAGATGTAGCATCTGTAAAAGCTGCTTTACGTAGTCTCAAAATATATTATGGATCACAATTTGCTACTGTATTTAAAACAATTACAGCAGACAACGGAACTGAGTTTGCGGAATTATCTCAGTTAGAACGATATGGTATAATGGTATATTTTGCTCATCCATATAGCTCTTATGAGAGAGCTCAAAATGAGCGTCACAATCGCATTTTCAGAAAGTACGTACCTAAGGGAAAGTCTATCGAAAACTACTCTGCTGAGCAGATTCTCTGGTTTGCAGAGGATATGAATTCATTACCTAGAAAGTCCCTTGGGTATGATACGCCTGATGATTTATTTGAAGCTTATTTAGATACCGTCTATGCAGCTTAAATTATTTGGTTAAAGGTGTTCAATTTGAACTTGCAATTTTAGTATTATTTTTATCCCACAAAAAAGCGTGAAGAACCTTTATTCTTTCCTGCCGTTGCCCTGTTTCCCTCCACCCACCAAAATTCCCACTCAAAAAGCCGCTCGGGGAATAGCGGCTTTTTGGTGAAGGACTTCGTATCCTTCAGGGAAGGTATTAATTTGTAAGGGAGTACCTCATTCTTCGGGGGATTCCGGCTCAACAGGGAGGAAGAAACCGGAACTGAAGGATAAGGCTTGGCAGGATCTGATTTTGGGAAGGAGGGATCCTGCCGGAGGCCGGGGGAAAGGTTCTTTTTATAGGGAAGGAAGATAACGTTCCTTGTCCGGCCCCTTGGAGTGAACCAAAGCATGGGATTGCTCTGGCAGCCGGACGCCGGTTTTGGGAAGGTTGGCATCCGGGATTTGTGAATTTTTTATACTCGCTCTCCGAAATCGGGAAGGTGGAGAGATGAGTTGTGAAGGCCAGGTTTATTTGGGAAGTCCGCCTGGTCATGATTCACGTCAAGCAGTCTTTATTCTTCAGGCTGCATCTGTCCGTCCGGACGCGGCTGGAAACCTGCGTCCGGAGGAGGGGTGGGCTGGCCGTCTCTCGGACCGAATTTGTGGTCCTTCTTATGCTGGCCCTGCTCATTACCTTTTTTGCTGATCAAAGCGCGGGTTCTTATGGTGTTTGAAACGCTTGTCTTTCGGACCTTCGCGGTGCTGTCCGTCACGGTCCTGTCTGTCGAAGCGGTGCTCTCCATCACGTTTTTCGCCTTTGAAATGCTGCTCGCCCTTCTGGCCGTCAGCTTTCCATTCGTCCTTCTGTCCATCCTTGCGGTGGAAGCGGTGCTGTGGCTGCTGCTGGCCTTCAGGCATGCGGCGGTCACCTCTTCTGACTCTCGGGCCATTGGCCTTGTCGGAAGGTGCAGGCTGTCCGTCTTTCTGCATCATGGCATTCTCGTCGCTTCTTGGAGCGCGGCCTTCTTCTGCATTGAGGAGAGCGATACGGTAATCGCGGCCGGTATTGGTGACTTCATCCGGAGTGACGGCTTTCGGAGCCATTCTAGCAGTTCTTTCTGCCTGCTGGGTTTCCTTTTCGCGGTACTGCGGATTGTCCTTGGCCCAATCAGCCTTCTGCTGCTCGGTCATCTGCGGAGGGAGCACGAAATTGTCAGTCGTCGGTTCAGCGGCGAAAACGGAATTTCCTGCAAATCCGGCTGCGGCAAACATAGCTGCGGCAGATACCATGATGATGTGTTTCTTCAGGTTTCTCATAATGAATCCATCCTTTCTGAAGCAAATTTATATATGCATTCCGTTCGCGTTTTGGGAGGTGCGGAGCGGAAGGGCTTCCATGACATAGGGATTATTGTATCCACTAAATCAAATAATGGCAAGCGGTTACTTTTGGGTAACCAGGATTAGATGCGGTGCCATTCCTCATCGTCTGGACCCATAGCTTTCGGCGGGTCCTGTTTTTCTTCTTTCTTGACCTTCGGGGCTTTCTTTTCGTGCTTTTGGCCGTAGTGGATGCCCTGGTCTTCGTATCTCTTGTTTCTGTCCTGTTCGAAATTGTCCTGCTTCTGATCTTTCTTTACATGCTTCTTCACTTTCTTGGCATGTTCTTTCTGGTCCTTCTGTTCAGCTTTCTTCATGTTCTGAATCTGCTGACTGGAGTACTGGTCATTGTTCTTTGTCCAGGCATCACCCTTCTGGGAATATTCCGGAGGAACCATCGGACGTTCGTCAGCGGCGGAAACCGTCGTGCCGAATGCGAGAGCGCCTGTCAGCGCAAGTCCTGCGATAGCTGCTGCGATAATTTTCTTGTTCATAATGTACCTCTTTTCCAAAATAGGCCTTTGCCTGTCCTTCCAATATGTACCGGTCAGGAAACCCTGCCGGGGAAATCACGATTAGTTCTGCGGTGCTGCTTCAGGAGCATTTTCTGCGGCCGGCTTCTGATCCTGTGCAGGTTTCTGATCCTGCGCCGGTGCATTCTTGGCTGCCTTGTCAGCATCCTTCACATCCCTGCGGTCATCACGGCCGTGGAGATCCGGAGGCGGACCCTTGAAGTCCTTGTCATGACGTTCATCCATCATCCTGCGTTCTTCATCAGGACGGATGTGCCTGTCCTTGTGGTCAAAGTTTTCCATGATCGCCGGTTTATTTTCAGCGATCCAGTGACGGTAGGAGCCGATGTCGTTTGCCACGAAGGAAACGGCGGCTGTCACCATGGAGAGGATAGCGAGTACGATGAAAACAATGATTTTTTTCATTTGCCTTCACCGCCTTCCTCTTTATGATCATCTTTCTTGACGGTGCTCTGGAGAGCTTTGCTGCCTTCGATTCCCGTGAAGAGAACAGCGAGGGCGGAGAAGATGCCAGCGCCGCCGATCGAGAAGAGCGTCAGCGGGTGGAGACCCGGAAGCGGGGGAATACCCTGGAACGGTGCGAACCGTACCTGCAGGAGACCCAGAATCAGGATCGTTGCTGCTGCGATGAATACGGCAAGGACGATGCCTGCGCCGTAGAGGAGACGTGCTGTCAGGAGAGCTGTGCTTTCCACAGCCTGCGGAAGCTTCGGGCTGACCTCATCCCAGGTTTCGCCCAGTTTCTTCTGTGCTGCATCGGCTGCCTTGCCAGCGGCATTGGCTGCCTTTTCAGCGCCATCCATCAGCGTGGAAGTCTTCGTCTTTTCATCGACGACGCCTTCGGACTGGTAGGAATCATATATATCTTTCGGACTGCCGAGCTCCTTGGAGATTTCCTCCTCAGTAAGTCCTTCCTTTTTGCCTTCTTCGAAATGAGCCTCGTAGTCAGCGAGGATTTCCTTCACTTCGCTCGGCTTCGCGTTGCGGAAATAATACCTTAGAAGGTCTAAAAATTCACTTTCACGCATAAGATTCGCCTCCTTCGGCAAGTAGTCGTCGCACAGCTTTGTTAAATTCCGTCCATTCCTTCACGGACTCCTGGAATTCAGCCCGGCCTGCGTCTGTGATACGGTAATATTTCCGCGGGGGGCCATTATGTGATTCAGCCAGGTACGTGTCGACCAGGCCATCTTTCTTGAAACGGTTCAGCAGCGGATAAATAGTACCTTCGGACATTTCGATGTACTTGGAGATTTCCGTGACCAGCTCGTAGCCATAGAAATCTTTCCGCTGGAGCATGGAGAGAACCACGATCTCCATGACACCTTTCTTCAATTGTACATTCATAGCCGCTCCTTTCTTGGGTGACTAAGATCTTCCGAAGAAAACACCTCCCTGGATTATTGACTGGCGGTCTGTTTTCTTCGTTGAACATACTTTATCACAAAGTACTTTGTAATGCAAGGTATTAAATATTAAATAATTCTTTACATTTTCTTATACTATAAATTTCATTGATACTGGAAGGGGAAATCTCCGCATTCCATCGGCTTTTCTGCTGACGATAGGGAAATAGCGTGATACAATGACAGTATGAATAGACAGTAAAAAAGACCGGGGAAAACCCGGCCGGGGGAAGTGATCTATATGGCAAATATCGTTTTAGGGATTTTCGCAGCCATTTTTTTTATCTGCATCCTGACAGGATCAGAGCTCCTCTATGCGCTTGGCGCAGGCTTCTTTCTTTTCGTCGGGTACGGACTCTATAAGAAGTACAGCTTGTCCGATGTCCTCTCCATGGCATGGAAGGGCGTCATGTCCGTCCGCACCATCTTCATCGTCTTCATGCTGATCGGCATGCTGACAGGTGTGTGGCGCGCTTCGGGAACGATTGCCTACATCATTACGCTCGCTTCCGATTTCATAGAGCCGTCCATTTTCATCCTGATTGCCTTCCTTCTGAACTGCGCGGTTTCCTTTCTCCTCGGAACATCCTTCGGCACGTCCGCCACGATGGGGGTCATCACCATGTCGATCGGAATGACCATCGGTATGCCGCCGGCCATGGTGGGAGGCGCCATCCTTGCCGGCGTCTACTTCGGCGACCGCATGTCGCCCGTCTCGACCTCTGCGCTCCTCGTCAGCGTCCTAACGGAAGTCGACCTCTATACGAATATAAGAAATATGGCAAAATCCGCAGTTCTGCCATTCCTCATTTCCTGCGTGATTTACTTTGCTCTTGGAGAAATGCTTCCAGATGCCGCCGCGTCAGCCGCAGCTTCTGCAGACTTTGAAGAGCTCTATATCTTTTCGCCCATCCTTGCGCTGCCTGCCGTTTCCATTCTCCTCCTCAGCTTCTTCCGCGTACCCGTCAAAACGAATATGGCCGTCAGCATCGCTCTGGCGGCGCTTCTTTCCTACACCGAGCAGGCGCAGGATCCATGGAATATCCTTTTCATCATGATCTTCGGCTACGTTTCGCCCGTCCCGGAACTTGCGCCCATGGTCAATGGGGGAGGCATCGTATCCATGCTCCATGTCGCCGCCATCGTCTGCCTCTCCGCTTCCTTCTCCGGCATTTTCCAGGGGACGGGACTTCTGGACGGCATCCATGGGAAACTTGAAACCTTTGCACGCCGCTTCGGGAATTATCCGGCGACGCTGCTCTCTGCCATCATCACGAGCCTCATTTCCTGCAGCCAGACGCTCGCAGTCATCCTTACATCCCAGCTCTGCGGGACACTCAATAAGGACAAGGAGCAGTTTGCGGAAGACCTGGAAGACACAGCTATCGTCATCCCCGCCGTCATTCCATGGTCCATCGCCTGCGCCATCGTCCTCGCCGCGACCAGCGCGCCCCTCGCATCCATTCCCTATGCCTTCTACCTGTACCTGCTGCCGCTCTGGAAGCTGATTCATACGACCTTTTCGCGCCGCAGCAAAAGCAAGTGAAGAATATCCGAAATTTCCTGCACCATAGGATTTCCTTAGTGCTACAATAGAGGAAAAGCCGGATAACAATAATAATACCGGCATGGGATTTGGGAAACCCAAGGAGGATATAATGACTGAACAAGATTTACAGGACCTGATCAAAGAGGCCAAAGAAGCAGGCGCATCCGATGCGAAAAAAGTCGACATCGCCAGCGTCAAACTCGCCGCCTGGCCGAGAATGAAGTGCCAGTTCGGCTGCCCGAACTACGGAAAGACGCTCTGCTGCCCGCCGTACACACCAGAGCTTCCTTTCATGAAACAATTCATCGGTGAATACAAGAATGGCATCATCATCCAGTACACCGTCACACTCACCGAAGAAGACTGCAAAGACTGGACCAAAGTCGACACAGGCGTCACAAACGGCCTTCTCGAAGTACTGCTGAAAGTAGAAAGAAGCGCTATGCTGAAGAACTACTACAAAGCCTTCGCACTGAAAGCCGGCCGCTGCCGTCTCTGTGAGACCTGCAATCTCAAGCACTGCGTCCATCCGCTCGAAGCAAGACCGTCGCTCGAAGCCTGCGGCATCGACGTCTTCGCTCTTATCAAAGACAACGGCTACCGCTCCGAAATGCTCACCGGCCCCGTCAAGAAACTTCCCGTCTACGGCATGGTACTCATAGACTGAGAAATAGATGGAAAATAGAAAAGGGGCTGTGACAAAAATCGCTAAAACGCTGTTTTCTCTTTTCTCGAACGAAGTTCGGTTTAAGGGTGTTAACCTTGCTCCGAAGGAAAAGGTGGTGCGGATTTGTTAATACAGACAAATAAATATCATAAAAAATCTAATCGTACCTTAATCTTAATCATGCAGCCATTGGAGCTGCATTGAATACTTCCATTGGGGCTAAAAGATGTAATTTGCGCTGAATGCGTTTGTTGTTGTAGAAGTAGATGTAGCCGTTGATCATGCTTACCACTGCTTTGCGGCTGGTGAATTTACGTGTGTAGTAACGTTCGCGCTTCAGCATTCCCCAGAACCCTTCCATCAGACCGTTGTCTGCACAGCAGCCTACGCGGGACATGCTGTGAACCAGTCCTGCTTTTTCAACGATCTTATGGAATCCGTTGCTTGTATACTGGAATCCGCGGTCAGTATGAATCATTGGATGTGCTCCTGGATTCTCTTTAAGCGCCTTTTCCATTGTCTCAAAAGCCAGTGCAGTATTGTTTCTGTCGCCGATGACATAAGAGACAATCCGACGGTCATGGCCATCAATAATGGCGCTTAAATATAACTTATGCAAAACTCCATCAGCCGTTGTGTATTTGAATTCGGTGACATCCGTCATCCATCTTGCATTGGATACGCCTGCATCGAAATCACGGTTCAGCAGGTTTTCAAAAATGTACTTTGGATCCTTTGCGTTACGAGTGCAGCCATCGGTCTTGTATTTGATCACGGACTTAATATTAAGTATCCGCCTGACACGAAGAACCAGACTGTCACTTACCATAAGGTGGCTCTCGCTATACTTCTTGATCCAATCGTTCATCCGGCGGTATCCCATATCCGGATATTCCTGATGGATTTTCACGACCTCCTGTGCGACCTTTTCTCTCAGCAGTTCACGGCCGCTCTTAATATGATTCAGCCAGCCGTAATAAGCTGCCCTGGAGACCTTTGAGAGTCGGCAGAGACTTTCTATGGAGATGTTGGTTTCTTCATGGACTTCTTTTATGGCTTTAAAATCTCTGAGAAGGTGAGTAAGGCTGAATCCTTCGAGGAACGCAACCTTTCCTCTATCTCCATCTTTTTTTTAGCAGGGCAATCTCTGCTATAAGATCCTTCTTCTCTTCAAAAAGTCTGGCATTCTCCTGACGCAGCCGTTCTTCTTCGGTCCGGGGCGTTTGGAGCCTGATTGGCTTTCCTCTGTAATCCTCAAGACCAACTTCTCCCATCTCCTTGAACTTTTTTACCCATGTGTAGAGTGTTTGGTAGGACATGTTGTACTTCTTGGCTATCTTGTTGTAATCGCATCCACTGGCGATGCACTCCTGAACGATTCTGACTCGCTCTTCCTTGACCGATTGCTGGCGTTTGCCCATAAGATCTCCTCCTTCAGAAACGAGGTCTGTCAACTTATGCTCATTATACGCCTCAATCCATGTTTTAAGGGAGAGAGTGCCGGAAATTCTGTATTTGGCACAGACGGAAAGCATGGAAACGCCGCCTTTAAGATATTCCTTTACGGCCTGGATCTTCATCTGATTGGAGTAGTAAGACAAATGCTGCCTGGGCCGCAATCCCTTAAAGCCCTCCTCTTTATACCGGAGAACCCATTTTCTGAATGTTATGCGGCTCATATGAAGATTTTCAGCTGCCTGGGTAATCGTAACACCCTGATAGAGATATGAAGCAATCTGGTCTAACATTTCCTCCGGGGACGCTTTGGTTTTACATGGTATAAGAATGACCTCCTAATATATTTATGATATTATTCTGTCTTTCTTGTTGAATCATACCAAGGTCCCGGCGAAGCCGGGGAATAAAGTAGTTCTCGAGCGCAGCGAGGTTTTGAGGTCTTCAGATAACACAAATATATAAATGTGTTGGAGAATCATCTAATCGAATATACCAGCAAAAAAGGGCTGCAACAAAATGATTAACCATTTTGTCACAGCCCTTTTTTTCTTACGCCGCTTTCTTCACTTTCTTGCCAGGTGCTTTCACCGGTGTCTTCACAGCGCCCTCTTTTTCAAGAGAGAAGCCGTAGTCGAGAAGCTTGGCAGCTTCGGTGAAGCGTGTGTCCGTATTCTGGGAATGCATGACGATGACGATGAGTTCCTTGCCGTCACGGATGGCAGATCCCGCAAGGCAGCCTCCAGCCGCTCTGGTGTATCCCGTCTTGATGCCCGTCGCTCCCGGATAGGAGTAGAGAAGCTCATTCGTATTGCCGAAGGTGACCGTTTCATTCGGACGCATGTAGTGGACCTGCTTTTCGCGCGTCCCTACCAGCTGGCGGAATTTCGGATTCTTCATCGCATACGCCGCGATCTTTGCCATGTCCTCTGCCGTGGAGTAATGATCCGGGTCGGGCATGCCGTTCGCATTGACGAAATGGGTATGCGTTGCGCCGATTTCCTTCGCCTTCGCATTCATGAGGTCCGTAAAGCGGGGGAGATTGCCGGAAATCGTTTCTCCGATCGCCGTTGCCGCGCCGTTATCCGAGATCAGCATCATCTGATTCCGGAGCTGGCCAAGAGCAATCCATTCGCCGCCGCTCAGCGCCGTCGATTCGATATCAGCAGCATTCCGGCTCACCTTGACCGTATCGTAGGGCGTCGCTTTTTCAAAAGAAAGAATCGCCGTCATGATCTTTGTCATGCTGGCCGGATATTCCTTCTTCGTCCCGTTCTTTTCGTACAGGAACACCTTGGCAGCAGGATCGTAAATGACAGCGGCATCCGCTGTGATTTCCGGAGCCGCCGCAAAAGCGCCTTCGATGGAGAGAAGAAGGAAAGCAAGAAACGAAAAGAGGACTTTGCACGAAGATTTCATAAGACTCCTTTCTAGTGATCAGTGCCGAACACGTTCAGTATAATGCACCCGATAATAATCATGGCGACGGCGAGAATGCCCCAGCCGTTCAGCTTCTCGCCGAAGAGGAACCAGGAAATGAGGACAGACGCCACGATGCCGACGCCGCTCCAGGTCGCATACGCCAGGCCCAGATTCAGATCATTAAGCGCGCGGGAAAATGAGAAGAAACAGATGAAGTAGGAAACGAGGCAGCCGATCGTCGGCAGAAGCTTCGTGAACCCCTGCGAATACTTGAGAAGCGTCGTTCCCGTCAGTTCCATGCCGATGGCAAAAAACATCAAAGCATAAGCCAAAATAACCTCCTGAAAAAGGGGCTGTGACAAAATGAGCAGTCATTCCGTCACAGCCCCTTCTTGAATGGCGAAAGTGCCTAATCAGATAAAAATATACTTCATGACAAAGAGTACTGTCAGGATGATCATCAGCAGGCTGACCTTCGAGCGGTTTCCTGCCAGCAGATTGATCAGCGTGTAGGAAATAATGCCGAAAGCGATGCCTTCTGCGATGCTGTAGGTGAAAGGCATAGCGATGATCGTCAGGTAGCATGGGAATGCTTCCGTCGGGTCAGCGAAATCGATGCCGGTGACAGCCGTGAACATCAGGAAGCCGACAGATACCAGAGCCGGAGCTGTAGCGAATGCCGGGATAGCCATGAAGAAAGGCGAGAAGAAGAGAGAAAGCAGGAACAGGATGGAAACCGTGACAGCGGTCAGACCCGTTCTGCCGCCTTCAGAAACGCCTGCTGCAGATTCTACGTAAGTCGTTGTTGTGGAAACGCCCAGCAGTGCGCCGCCTGCCGTAGCGACAGCGTCAGCCATCAGGGCGCCCTTAATGTGCGGGAGCTTGCCGTTCTTGTCGAGCATGTTTGCTTTGGAGGAAACGCCGATCAGCGTGCCGATCGTATCAAAGAGGTCAACAAAGAGGAATGCCAGAAAAACGACGACAAAATTGAAGGTCGCCAGCTGGGAGAAGTCAAGCTGGAAAAGAATCGGATCCATGCTTGCCGGAATGAAAGAGGCAAGACCGTTGGACAGATCCGGCAGCGTACTGAAAGCACCGGCGGAAGGATCCGGAACATAAACGCCGGTCAGTTCGCAGATGATACCGAGAACCCATGTGAAGACGATGCCCCAGAGGATATTGCCTCTGACCTTCTTGGCAATCAGTATAGCGGTGAAAAGAATACCGACGATTGCAAGAACGACCGGAACGCCAGCCGTATGGAAAGTGCCGGCTGCCATAGCGCCCTTGAACGAGAAGAGAGAAACCTTCGTCGCAGGATTAGCTACGATGACATGAGCCGAAGCCAGACCGATAAAGCAGATATAGACGCCGATGCCGGCGGAAACTGCCCTCTTCAGATTCATCGGAATCGCATTGAAGATCGCCTCGCGGACACTCGTCAATGAAAGAATGATGAAGATGATACCTTCAACGAAGACAGCGGCCAGAGCCATCTGCCAGGAATAGCCCATCTGGCCGATGACCGTATAGGCGAAGAATGCGTTCAGCCCCATGCCGGGCGCAAGCGCGAATGGATAATTGGCAAATACTGCCATCAGCATGGTACCCATGAAGCCGGCAATGGCAGTTGCCGTCAAAACAGCAGCCTTGTCCATGCCCGTCGTGCTCATGATACTCGGGTTGACGGCGAGAATATATGCCATCGTCATAAAAGTGGTGATACCGGCCATGATTTCCGTTTTGGCCGTGGTCCCGCTGTCTTTGAGATGGAAGATCCTCTCGAGGAGACCTGCGTTTTTTTCCATGAATGAACTCCTTTCAAAACACAATAAGGGAAAACGACTACGTTTGAATACCCTATATTATATGATTTTTTTATATCGCGGGCAACGACAGAAATATAAAATTTCTATGACAGAATCTGAAAACCATGCGGGAAATGGATGAAATTCCCACTATCCACCTGTGGTACAATAAAAGAGATTTTCATGAGGGGAAACCCGGAAAGGAATCCAATGAGTATCTGCAACATCTGCCCAAGGGCATGCAAAATAGAAAGGAAGCGCTCGGCTAGTGACCGCGGCACCGTCGGCTACTGCGCCAGCGGCATGCTTCCCGTCATTTCCAGAGCTGCGCTCCATCACTGGGAAGAACCCTGCATCGCAGGAACCAGAGGCGCCGGCACCGTCTTCTTCGCAGGATGCAACCTCTCCTGCGTCTACTGCCAGAACTACGAAATCAGCGAAATGAGGAAAGGCATAGAAGTCTCCGTCGACCGCCTGAAAGAAATCTATCAGGAGCTCATCCGCCAGGGCGCCCACAACATTGACCTCGTCACGCCCACCCATTACACACACGCCATATTCCAGAGCCTGAGAGACCCGCTGCCCGTCCCCGTCGTCTACAACTGCGGCGGCTACGAAAGCGTCCACACAGTCGCTTTCCTGAGAAATAAAGTCCAGTGCTGGCTCCCTGACCTCAAGTACATGGACAGCAAAGCATCCAAACGCTACAGCGACGCCCCGGACTACTTCGAAAAAGCCTCCGCCGCCATTGAGCAAATGTTTCGTCAGACCGGCCCCTACGAAATAGGCCCCGACGGCATCCTCAAAAAAGGCGTCCTCATCCGCCACCTCATCCTCCCCGGCCAGGTAGAAGACACCAAGCGCATCATGGAATACATAGCAGAAACCTTCGCCCCCGGCGACGTCCTCTTCAGCCTCATGCGCCAGTACATTCCATACAGAAGAGCCAGCGAATTCCCCGAAATCAACCGGAGAATCACAGACGAAGAATATGAGGAATGCGAAAGCTACATGGAAGACCTCGGCATCACCGATGGCTACGTCCAGGCCAAAGAAAGCTCCGACAAAGCCTTCATCCCCATCTTCGACGGCACAGGGGTCCTGGAAAGCGCCCACGAAGGCCTCGACCAGAAATAACATAAGGAATAAAAATATATAAAAGAAAAAAGGAATGTGAACCCGCAAGGACGACACATTCCTTTTTTTGATTTTGCTGGAGCGCTGCTAACACTAGCCTTCCTGGATCATAAAGAAGGGCCGTAGGCCGGTCTTGACCTTGCCCTGGAAGGGAAGGTTTGGATAGGATTACGAAAGGTCCAAAACAAATCAGATTGGAAATCTTTTCTTTATTCCTTGTGAAGCCTTCCCTTCTGGGGAAGGTGCGCAGCTTATCTTTTATCTGTAGCTGCGCGAATGAGGTGAAGTTAATAAGTAAAGGGATGAGTTGCATTTCCTCAGCCGTAGGTATATAAGTTCAAAACAAATCAGAAATGATTTCTTATATTTCACATCGCCGAACTGTCCCCGGAGGGGAAAGTGCCCAGCCTATCACTTTTCTGATGCTGGGAGAAAGAGTTGCATTTTCTAAAAAGGCGAAGCATCATCGCTTAGGGTGTTTGAGCTCGCCCCGTAGGGGGAGCTGGCGCGTATGCGCCTGAGGAGGTTCATCTCCACGCAGCAAAGCTGCGGTTGTATGGTTTTAATCTTTTCCCACAGCCGTCAGGCTGGTTGTTCTGTTTTAATCCCACCCCACAAAAAGAGCCAGCCCGAATGCTTCCACATTCCAGATGGCTCTTTTCATTACTTTCCTTATTCCTTATTCTTTCTCTTCCCTGCATTGTCCATGAAAGGATCGGCTTCGACTATGAAGCGTGTGTGGTCTGCCGTGCCCACTTCACCGGCAGAGTCTTCTGCGCGGATGGTGAATGTGATCTTCTTTCCCTTCACGCCAGTCACCACAGCCGTTGCTGTGACGGTGTCGCCTGGAAGGGTGGGGGCTTTGTGGACGAGGGAGATGGAACCTCCGACCGTCGTCATCCCTTCATCCAGAGCTTCTGCGATAGCGGCGCAGGAAGCTTCTTCCATGAGCGCCGAGAGAATCGGCGTAGCGAGGACATCGAGCGAGCCGCTCTTCATCACGCGCGCTGTATGAGGCGTATCCACCGTAAGGACCGCTTTTCCTGTCATTCCTTCTTTGATTTCCATAATTTCCTCCTTTTTCAGTCAAAGCCATTGTACCATTGGTAATGCCTGAAGGCTATATGGGCAAAAGAAAAGGGGTGTAGAAATCCACCAAGACGTAGATTTCTTTTCTCGAACGAAGTGAGGTTTAAGGGTGTTAACCTTGCTCCGAAGGAGAAGACCTGCTACACAAGAACAAGCCCCAATTTTAATTTTTTGGTATTTTTTGAATTTCTTATAGAATTTCTTGTCGGATTTCCTGACTGATCCTAACTGATTAGATTTTGGAGTTTGGCCGACTAATTCATTGCACTACGAAAAAGCCGATCTCACACTCGGCTTTTTCCGCTTTTCTTCACTTGTTTGCCTTATTTACGCAGCAAGGCCTAAGTCGCGATACAAATGCATCACCCGGCCGTAGTATATTCGTAAAAACTTAGCCATTCCTGCTACTTTTGCTACTTTTTTATACTTTCCTTCTGCCTCTTTCTTCTTTATGAACCTATATACTGCATCATCTTTGGGGATTTTATGCATAACTAACAACATCATTACTTGATACAATACTTTCCGCAGCCGCGCAGGACCTTTCTTTACTATGTGATTCTGCAAGGCTCGGAATTTCCCTGATTCATGTATTGATGGGGTCAGGCCTGCAAAGCAGATCAGAGAATGCTTGTTTTTAAAGCGTCTCACATCTCCGATCTGGGCAATAAGCGCTACTCTGGTAACTCTTCCGACTCCGCCCATCTCGCCGACGAGTTCATATTCCGGCAGATCCCTGGCTATATCTTCCATTCGTGTTAAACTAGCCATAAGAGTTTCGTCGGCTCTTCTCAGTAATCCGACATACCACATGATGGTTTCTCTAACAATTGGATTATTGGGGATGGAAGGGATACCATTCTTTGCTTGAGCGTAGATCGTCGCTGCTTTACTCTCATTGGAACGGTATCCTTTTTCTTTTGCCCATCCGCAATAAGATGCGACAAATTCTGCTTCCGATTTAGCAATAATATCCTCAATGTGGCAATACCTTTCCAGGAAATCCAGCAGTTTGTCTTTACCGCTGTTTATGTCGAATCCTCCGAAAAGATCGAAGATTCCTGGCATGGTCTGCTCCAATTGACTTTGCAGCTGGAGAAGGATGCGGCTTCTTTCCTCCGAAAAGTTAAGATAAGCATCGCAGAGTCTCTTCAAGAGGAAATACTTATCTCCATTAAGATCGAATTGCGGTAACTTTGCCCAATAAGCGATTCCATATCTGGCAATATTCGTGGAGTCGATGGAGTCTGTCTTTGTGTGTCTGAAGTTCTCTGCCTTATTAAAATTAGCAACCTTCAGAGCGTTGACGACAGATACAAAAATCCCATTCTGCTGCAAGAAATAGGCTATCGACAGGTGATAGACGCCTGTTGATTCCATGACGACTTTTATCTCGTCATACTTTGCTTGTACCCGAATTTCATCGACCAGAGGCTGAAGTTCCTCTTTTGTGTGCTTAACATCAAAGGGCCTGCGGATGATCTTGTCGCCAGGCGCCATGAAACACACCGTACTTTTTCTCTTGGATACATCAATACCTACACAGATCATAAGTGACCTCCTATAAAAGATATTTGTAGTTGGTAGACGCTAATCCTTCACACACTTATTACCACTCAAACTAGTTTTTTTACACGAACACGGAGATAAACCTGCCTAACGCGAGCACACATAATAAGGGGAAGGCTGACCCTCTTCTCCACGTCCAGTAAACGGACCGGTGGGTCGCCGTCAAGCCATCTACTTCCCTAATTATATGCAATAAGCGCAGCGGATAGGAGCGACCTATCTACTACACTTCTATTGTACTAGGTCCGGTCGGGGACCGGGGATGAGATGTAGTTCGTCAGCCGAAGGCTGGTTTTGTGGTTTTCAAGAGGTGCAGTTTATAAAAAGGCGAAGCATCTCTTGAGGTTTTCAGATAGAACCAATAAATACATTTGTTAGTATCCCCTGCCGGAATTTTCCAATAGAAAAAAGGACTGTGACGAAATGATTGCACATTAGGTCACAGCCCCTTTTCTCCATCAGACCAGCCGCAGGCCAAGAGGGGTCTAATTCCCCACTGGGAAATCCTGAAGTTAATCCTTTGGTTTTGGTGTCATGAAGGACCAGCCGCAGGCCACGAGGAGGCTAATTCCCCTCTGGGAAATCCTGAAACTAATCCTTCATGTAATCCTATTATATTTCAAAAAGGCCGAATATTAACCAGTATATATAATAGAATATATTAAAATACATATAAAGAAAACATGACACGCACGGCGGCGTAGTAATAAAAAGAAGGGAAATCCAGCGAGGGGAGAGCAGCGGATTTCCTTCTATTTTTCGCGATTCTTCCTGCTTTGCGCGGCAGGGAAATAGGCGGAAAACAGGGGCTTTGCGAAGGAAAACAGAGAATTTTCATTCATATGATATAATATAAGCGTCTCATTTTTGAATTTTACTTTCGGAGAGTCGGGGGATCTCGGCGGAAGTGAGTGTACTCTCTTGAGGTGCAATTTGGACGATAAAAAGACAAATTCCGGGGAGAACAAGCCGGAAGTAAAAGCTCCCGAGATTTCTTCACCGGAAAAGGAAAGTCCCGTTGACCGGATCAGGCATCTCACGCAGAAGCAGATGGCAGCACTTGGCTGCGGACTCTTCGCGCTCCTGATTCTCGCGGGCGGATTCTATTTCTATGCTGTCGACAGGCCTTCGCTTTCCGGCAAGGTCACTATCAGCGTACCAAAAGAAGCGACAGGGACATACATTGCGGACATGCTCGAAAAGAAGGGCGTCATCAAGAGCAGTGAAATGTTCCGCTTCTACATGCGCATTCTCGGCGACGGAACGAAGCTTCAGAGCGGCGTCTACTCGATGCATCAGGGCCTCTCCATCCGTGAGGCTGCCCAGGAACTCAAGAGCGGCAAGGCAGATACCGTGACCGTCACGATTCCGGAAGGCAGCACCGTCCGTCAGATGGGCGAGATCTTTGCCAAGTCTGGAATCGCCGGCACTCCGGATTTTGTGAAGGAAGCATCGACCTACGGACCGCTTCCGTACATGTACGGCCCGGTCGCCGCGCCCGTCAAAGGCGAAGGTTTCCTTTTCGCGGATACATACAGCTTCCCGCTAGACTATACCGCGCGCCAGATCTGTGACGTCATGTACAAGAGAACCAACGAAATGCTGACGCCGGAAATCCGCAGGGAAGCCGAAGCGAAGCACATGACGCTCCATGACCTCATCACCATCGCATCCATGGTCGAACGCGAGGCAAAGTTCAAGGAAGACCAGGTGCCGATCGCATCCGTCATCCTGAAACGTCTGGAAGTCGGCATGCCGCTCCAGATCGACGCGACCGTCCAGTACGCCCTTGGTGCGCAGAAAGAAGAACTCACCGTCGCCGATACGAAGATCGACTCCCCATACAATACCTACATCCATCCGGGCCTGCCGCCCGGACCGATCGGAAGCCCGGGCATGGAAGCCATCCGTGCCGTACTGAAAGCCCAGCCGGGCGAGTACCTGTACTACGTCGCCAAAGAAGACGGACACCATGTCTTCACCAAGACATACGACGAGCACCGGGCAGAAACGGAGACCATCTATGGATCAAGCTCCTGATACCGCCTCCATCAAAAAGAAACTGGAAACCATCGCTGAAAGAGACAATGTGCCCATCATACGCGCTGCGGAAAGAGACCTCCTTCTTGAGGCCGCAGAGCCCGTTATGCCCGGGCGCATCCTGGAAATAGGGACAGCGATCGGATACTCCGCGCTCCTTTTGGCAGAGCGATTTCCTTCGTCCGAAATCGACACCATCGAAGTCGATCCCGAAAGACATGAAATTGCCGTTTCCGCCATGAAAGAAGCAGGCATGGAAGACCGCGTCCACTGCCACCTGGGCGATGCTGCGGACATCCTGAAAACATTATCCGGCACTTACGATTTCCTCTACCTCGACGGCCCCAAAGGCCAGTACCTGAGGGAACTTATGGAAATCGAGCCGAAACTTTCCCCGCGCGCCGTGATCTGCGCCGACAACGTCCTCTTCCGGGGACTCGTCAGAAGCAGCGAGCCCGTAGCGCACCGCTACCGGACACTCGTCATGCGCCTCCGGGAATACATTTCCTATGTAGAGGAAAAATACAATACAGTCATTTATGAAGAGGGAGACGGCCTGGCCGTTTCCTCACCGAAAGATATAAAGAGGTAAACGATGAAAAAAATGGAACTTCTCGCACCGGCGGGAACAATGGAAAAAATGAAAATGGCCCTTCTTTACGGAGCCGATGCCGTCTATCTGGCGGGCAAAGTATTCGGACTGCGCGCGTACGGCGGCAACTTCTCCCCTGAAGAAATGAAAGAAGCCGTCGAATACGCACGCTCCATGGGACGCAAAGTCTACGTCACCGTGAACATCATCCCGAGAAACGAAGACTTCGTCGGCCTTGACAGCTACCTGAAGTACCTGGAGGAAATCCACGTAGACGCAGCCCTCATCTCCGACCTCGGCGTATTCCAGCTCTGCCGCGAAGTCGCACCGAACCTGCCCATCCACGTTTCCACACAGGCAAGTTCTGCCAACTGGCGCACCGTCAAAGCATGGAAAGACATGGGCGCATCCCGCGTTGTCCTTGCCCGCGAAGTATCCCTCAAGGAAATGGCAGAAATCCGCCGCCGCGTCGACATCGAACTCGAAGTCTTCGGCCACGGCGCCCTCTGCATCTCCTGGTCCGGCCGCTGTCTCCTCTCCAACTTCTTCACCAACGGACGCCGCCAGTCCAACAAAGGCGAATGCATCCAGGCATGCCGCTTCAAATACAGCGTCGTCGAAGAATCCAGACCGGGACAATACTGGCCCGTCGAAGAAGACGAACACGGCACCTACGTATTCAACAGCAAAGACCTCTGCATGGTCGATAACATCAAAGACCTCATCGAAGGCGGCGCCTCCTCCCTTAAAATCGAAGGCCGCATGAAATCCGTCTACTACGTAGCAGCCGTCGTAGCCGCTTACAGAAAAGCCATCGACGCATACTACGAAGAACGCGAAAACTACAAAGTACGCCCCGAATGGAGAGAAGAACTCGAAAAAGTCTCCCACCGCCCGTACACCACAGCCTTCGCATTCCAGAACCCGGACAAGACCGCCCAGGAATACGACCACTCCCAGCCCGAACAGCCCTATGACTTCGTAGGACTCATCCTCGAAACAAAAGAAGAAGGAAAAACCTTCAAAGTACAGCAGAGAAACCACTTCAAAGTCGGCGAAGTCCTCGAATACCTCACACCGAAAGGCGACGTAGGCCAGATGACCGTAGGATCCCTCGTCAATAGCGAAGGCGAAACCGTAGACAAAGCCCCGCATCCGCTCGAAGAACTCACCCTGACGACAGATGCCCCGCTCCTGCCATACACCATCCTCAGGAGGCGCGCAAAATGAAAGACCTTGAAGACACAGCCGTCTACATAGAAATAGACCCAAGCGACGTCAACTACATCAACCGCATCATAGAAGGCTACGAGTACCTCGGCATCCTCACCACATTGGATCCAAAAAGAGCCACCTGCCGCATCAACTCCACAGCCGACACCAGAGACATGGTCATAGACATCCTGACCCACCTAGATGCCAAAGTCACCATCCTCCCAGACAGACAAAGCGCACTGCCAAAAGAATAAAAAAGATAGCAAAAAAGCCAGATTCCCTAAACGGAACCTGGCTTTTCGAATGGAGAGGGGGGAGAAGCGTCAAAGTGCCAAGGTGCGCCTTAAAATCTAAAGGCTCTTATATAGAAACCGTACAACCGCGACGGAGCGCGAACTAAAACACCACACAACCAGACTAACGTCTGTACGAAATGCAACTCATCCGCCCGACATAAGAGTTTAAGGTCGGGCACCTTCTCTTCCAGAGCAAGGTCAAGTGCGAAACCACACAACCTCGCTTTGCTCGTGAAACCTTTTTATAAAAACCAATGAATACTGCACCCCTTTCCCGGCAACAGCTGAAAGCCGGTACTCCTTCCCCGCTGGGGCAGGTCAAAACCTTCCGAATCGACGTGAACGGATATTATTAACTGCGATGTACTGAGTCCTGATTTTCAGGGCCGTAGGCCGGTCTTAACCTTGCTCCGGGAGGAGAAGGTGGCGGCGAAGCCGACGGATGAGTTGAATTTCATCGAGCGCAGCCAGGTTTTGAGGTCTTCCTCAAGGCGTTAGCCTTGGTTTAAGGGTGTTTGAGCTCGCCCCGTAGGGGGAGCTGGCGCGCATGCGCCTGAGGAGGTTCATTTCCCAGCCTGTAAGGCGGCAGTATGGTTTTATCAAGCATTTCTGTTTTTCCCTTGTTGTATGTTTTTCCCCCATCTTTACAGTTTTCCCATCCCCCTCCCCACATCCTCTTACCATTCCTCAAAATGTTTTCAATAACCCCAATCTGCTCCGCCATACAGACAATTTCCATGAAAGGGAGTACAATATAACCAGAACAAATCGAAATAAGGTCCGCGGATAGAGGCTGCGGACAGAAAAGCGGATGCTTATCCGCGAAATGGGGGAATGAAATATGGAAAACAGCGCAAAAGTACGCGAATACCTGCGTGAATGCGGCGTTTTTTACATCGCCACGGAAGACGCACGGCAGCCGCGCGTGCGCCCCTTGAATGGCATTTACCTTTACGAAGGAAAACTCTGCATCTTCACACCGAAGGATTCACCATTGTACAAACGGCTGAAAGCCGATCCGCAGATGGAAATCTGTGCGACGCATCCGGACAAATCCTGGATTTCCGTCATCGGAAGGCTCAATGAAGACCAGCGCGAGTGCGTGCATGAAGCCGTCGTGAAATCGTATCGTGACAGTATACAGGACCCCGAAGCGCTCCTGCAGTGCCAGATGACCGTGTTCCGCCTCGACAGCGCCCGCGTGAAAGTGACATCCGTCGACGGGAACGTCAAAGAATGCGTATTATAAGTAAACAATAAAAGTATTGCCTAAATGAAAAGAAGAAGGAGAAAAGTTTGCAATTTATGCACTTTCTCCTTTTTTGTATACGATTCATGATGAAAGTGGTATAATCTTCAACTAAAGATACAATCATTATTTACCTGTAATTAATTTCGGAGGAGGATAAAATGGCTTCAAACGGGCTTATTACGGACCTTTATCAGTTGACAATGGCAAATGCGCTTTTCAAGAAAGGCATGCACGAAAGAAAAGTCGTCTTTGACCGCTTTTACAGAAAGAACCCATTCGACGGCGGATACACCGTCGTGGCCGGCATTCAGCACCTTGTCGACTTCGTGAAGAACTTCCGTTACGATGCAGAAGACATCGAGTACTTGAGAAGCCTTGGCATCTTCTATCCGGAATTCCTCGACTACCTGAAAGACTTCCGCTTCCATGGCGACATCTATGCCATGCCGGAAGGCACCGTCGCATTTCCGGGAGAAATCCTTCTCCGCTTCCACGGCACGACCACCGAAGCCATGCTGATCGAAACAGGACTTTCCATGATCATGAACCATGAAAGCCTCATTGCTACCAAAGCACGCCGCGTCCGCACCGTCGCACCGAAAGACGCACTCATGGAATTCGGCCTTCGCCGTGCGCAGGGCCACTCCGCAGGACTCTGGGGCGCACGCGCTGCCATGATCGGCGGCTTCAACGGCACATCCAACGTAGAAGCCGGCTGCCTCTTTGGTATCCCCGTCCTCGGCACTATGGCACACAGCTGGATCATGAGCTTCGACACCGAACTCGAAGCCTTCGAAGAATACGTCCGTCAGTACCATGACAACCTCATTCTTCTCGCCGACACCTACAACGTTCTTGAAATGGGCGTACCGCATGCCATCCAAGTCTTCAAAGAACTCAAAGCCAAAGGCCAGCTCCCGAAGAAATACGGCATCCGCATCGACAGCGGTGACCTTGGCTATCTATCCCGCGAAGCTACCCGCATGTTCACAGAAGCAGGCTTCCCCGACGCCATCATCTCCGGCTCCAACGACCTTGACGAATACCTCATCCAGTCCCTCAAAGAACAGGGCTGCACCGTCACCAGCTGGGGCGTAGGCACCAAGATCATCACAGCCGACGGCACATCCGCCCTAGGCGGCGTCTTCAAAATGAGCGCCAGAGAACAGGGTGACGGCTTCGAACCCGTCATGAAAATCTCCAACGACGTATCCAAGATGACCAACCCGGGCATCAAGACCGTCCGCCGCTTCTACAGAAAAGACAACGGCAAAATGATCACCGACCTCATCTGCCTCGAAAACGAAGCAAAACCGGACGGCGGAGACTTCACCCTCGTCACCGAATCCGCTAAATGGAGAAAGAAATACCTCAAAGCAGGCAAGTACACCTGCGAAGAAATGCTCAAGCCTGTCATGAGAAACGGAGAAGCAGAACCACTCCCGACCCTCAAAGAAACCATCGCCTATGCCAACGAACAGATGGAAACCCTCTGGCCGGAATACAAACGCCTCATGAACCCGAACATCATGGAAGTCAACCTCTCCGACAAACTCCAGGCCCTAAAGACCCAGATCATCGAAGACGACCTCAAGAACAGATAAAAAAGGGCAGAGGAAATGACAAAACCCGCAGCGCCGCTAATACTTGCCTTCCCAGACGGGGAAGGGGGACCGCTTTGCGGTGGATAGGGTTGATTACCACGAGCGCAGCTCGGTTGTATGGTTTTCATCTTCACTACAATTGCTCATAAGATTTTCATCGCTAATACTCCCACCTCCAAAGAGGCATCAGCAAAATGATCACACATTTTGCTGATGCCGCTCTTTTTTTGCACCTGCTTTAGAAAATGATATAATAAACTATATACCTCGAAATTCGAAGAAACTCATTTATCTATAAAAAGGTGATCACATGAAATTGAAAAAATGGCTCGCCGCTTCCGCTGCGGCAATGATTCTCGTATCCGGCGCATCCGCAGTTTCTGCTGCTTCCATCACAACAGCAGGAGACCAGAAACTCGACCTTGGAAGCTCCATTAGCGTCCTTCCCGGAGAAAGAACCTTCTTCGGCGGACAGTTCCATGACTGGCTTCTGACCGGCAACGTCGAAGGCACCATCCAGGAAATCCTCGCTCAGGGCAATGTATTTCCTGAAAACTCCGTCAACAATAAACAATTTGCCTCCGTTGCGGCCAGCATCCTGAAATCTGCCAAAGTCTACCAGGTCTGCGCCTCTGCCAATGACACTTACTACCAGGGAATGGTCCTTTCCATCGCCGTTTCCGATAACGACATGACCAAACTTCTCCTCGCACTGAACGCTGCCCAGGCAGAAGCATCCCCGGTCATTGAACCGGAAACCGCAGCAGCCGCTTCCGCTGACAATAAAGTCACCGAGGGCAAAGCCGCTCCTGCTGCCGAAGAAACAGCTGCTGAAGGCGAAACCGTCAAGGCAGCAGCCACCAAAGCAGCAACAGAAAAAACTGTAAAGGCAGAAGCAAAGAAAGAAACGAAGAAAGAAGCCAAAGAAGAAAAGAGCGAAATCAAAAACAGCGAAATCAAAAACAGCGGCGATGTCCTGGATGGCATGCAGACCGCATGGGGCAAGAAAGTAGAAATTACTGAAAACTCCCACTGGGAAGACAAAGTTTCCAAGAACGGGCTTTCCTACCGCACCGGCTCCGTCAAAGCCCTTGTCCATAAAGATGGATTCGTCATCCCCGTATTCGCAAAGGGCATCATCACAAGAAGCGGCACAAGCACCATTTACACAGTCTTCGTAGCCGACCAGGCATCCGGAAAATACCTCGACACCTTCTTCGACAAAGCCCTTGAGGAAGCAGGCAAATGAAAAAGCTTTTAACAGCCATCGTCTTTAGCGCCATGACACTGACCGGCATGGGAGGAGGCGCCGCAGAAGCAGCACCAGCCCCGGCTGCGAAACCTGTCGTTACTATCAAAGCAAAGACAGATACCAGCGCCGTCAAACCCAAGGACGATAACACAGTCATCGAAGCCAAGAAAGCCGCCGAAGCCAGCCTTGCCGCAAAACAGGTACAGCCGCAGGTTGCCCTTCCCGACACACTCTACCCGAGAACCAAAGGCGACGATTACTTCAAAGACGCAAAACTCAAAAACAACATCACCTACGCGCCGCTCCCGAACCTTACCAAAGAAGACATCATCTACAGCGGCGTCGTCAACGTCAAAAAGAAAGACATCACAGCAGCCGCATTCGTCACCGGCGCCCAGTACGAAGGAGACCTTGCCGACGAACAATACAGCAAATTCTTCGTCAAAGGAAACCTCTCCCAGGACGCCATCCGCCAGCTCTACACCTACAACGTAGCCCTCCTGCGCCTCGAATACGGCTTGAACGACGTCTTCCTCAAGACAGCATCTGCTGTCAAACTGGAAGGAGAAGAAATCCCCTACGGCATCCTCTCCGTCCGCATCCCGAAAGTAGAACAGATCCACAAACTCAAGGGATACGAAAACATCTACACCGCATCCATCAACCCCGTCTTCGTAGCAGACAACTACCTCATCCCGCTCCACATCAGAGCCTTTGCTGCCCACGTAGACGGCAAATACAGAAACCTCCTCATCATAGGCCCCGCCAGCGAAACCGACATCTTCGACCAGGCCGGCCTAGATATCATCCTGTCCAAACCAAAAGACGAAAAGAAATAAAGATTGCAATCAAAAAAGCAGCCCGAAAAGGACTGCTTTTTTATTGGGGAAAGGATGCTGATGCTGCTCACGCAGCGCCGCTAAAAGGCCAAGGTACGCCTTTAACCTTGCTCCGGGAGGAGAAGTCCTGCTACCAAAAAGCAAGTGCCAATTTCATTTTTTTACAACTTTTTTTCAAATGTGGCGTTTTTCCCTTCTTCTACTTAATTTTGGCAGCACAAAAAGGCCGATCTTTCCCTCGGTTTTTTCGCGCTTTTCTTTAGTTAAATCTTGCTAATTCATTGAGCTTAGGCGGTGACTTTAGTTTTAGCTCTGGTTTTGGATCTGGTTTTAGTTTTGGCTCTTTCTGCAAGTGCCATATTATCGTATAACTCTTTTATTCGTGCATATATTATCCGTAAGAATTTGTTCAATGCTGCGATCTTTGCTACTTTTGGTGGCTTTCCCTCTGCTTCTTTCCTGAGCATATAATCATAAACATCAGGATTTTTCCTGACCTTTTCTTATGTTCTCTTCTGAGACCTTAAAGCCATCATTATTTCGTAACCAGTGTCACGAAATACTTTCGAGCCTTTCTTTGTTATATGCCTATGCGTACTACTGAGATCTCCGGATTCATCGGGAGGTGAATCTATTCCGGCATATGCGACCAGTGCCTTTGAGTTTTTGAATCGCCGGATATCTCCTGCGGAGCCGAAGAATCTTGCTGCTAATGGATCTCCAACGCCTGGCATTTCTCTAACAATCTGGTATTCAGGAAGTTTCTTGGCCTCTTCAATCATTTGTGTTACTATGGTGACAAGAGTCCTGTTGACTCCGCTCAGCTTGTCGACGATACATTGGAGAATGGTTTTAACCGTTGGATTTGCTGGGTAATAAGGGATACAGCTTTTGGCAATCGCGTAAATCTTAGCGGCTTTACCCTTGCCTGGGCGGTATCCCTTTTCCTTTGCCCAAGCAGTGAAAACTTCGGTAAATTCGGCTTCTGTCATATTTACGATCTCATCACGATGCCAAAATTTCTCCACAAAATCCAGCATGAAGTCCTTCTTGGTGTTTAGATTGAGAGAATGAAGCTCTTTATCCATTCCCGGCATGGCACAGTCAATATAATGCTGCAGTTCCTGAAGGATTATCTGACGATGCTTTTTTGCATTCATATAGGTTCTGTTTAGCAGATCCAGGTTAAAATAGGTGTCTTTGGGAATCTGCCATTCCAATAGCTTATACCAATAACTAATTCCGTAACTGGCAATGGTGCGGGAGTCCTTCTTATCCGTTTTGCCGCCTCTAAAATCTGTATTAGCGAATTTCTTTACTTTATACGCATTGACGATAGAGATAAAAATTCCTTTTTCTTTAAGGTGAAGAGCAATCGGATATTGGTAAATACTGGTCGATTCCATAATGACTCTAACCTCTCCATTAAGCCTCTTGAGCGTATCTGCAAGAAAATCGAGCTCCTCAGTCGAATGCCAGACAAGAAACGGCCGCATAATGACTTTCCCGTCCTGGTCTATAATACATACGGTACTCCTGTTCTTTGACACATCAACACCGGCACTGATACGAGTCATACTAATTCGTCCTCCTTTACAAAAGTTTAGCAGTCAGTTGGATTTTTGTAGCCAGCCACACTTATTACCTATCCCAACCTAGTTTGTTACACGTATGCCTCTCTATGAAAGGGACAACCTGCTTACTCGGGCGCATACAACAAGGGGTTGGCTGTCGCACTTCTCTGCGGTGGCAGTAAAAAGCATCTGCACCAAGGTGGGCTTTCGACAGACCAACTGCTTCCCATATCATACGAAAAAATAAGTGCAGTAGATAGGAGCGACCTATCTGACTACACTTATATGGTACTAGGTGGCGGCGGAGCCGACGGATACAGTAGTTCCTCAGTCGAAGACTGGTTTAAGGCTCTTATATAGAAACCGTACAACCGCCAAGTATGGCGAATGGGAAAACATGCCAACCTCGCTTTGCTCGTTGGAACCTTTTATAAAAACCGATGAATACTGCACCCCTTTCCCGGCAACAGTTAAATTCGAGTGCTATGCTAAGACTGGACAGGGGTGGGATAAGAATTTAGACAGCCTTTGTAGTATATTGGAATCAGAATTAAAAACATTGGACGCCACATTCAGATTTCATACAGGAGGCAGTCTTATGAAGTACACAAAGAAAGAGCGTATGAACATTGGTCGCCAGATTTATGAGGATCAAATCAATAAATACGAAGCTGCAGGCAAATACGGCATCAGTGCTCAAACTGCTAGAGAATATATGAGGATGTATAGGAACACAAACCATCTTCCACCTAAAACATCCAAGCCCCGTGATTACGGTCTTGCCAAAGCAAAAGTTATTCCTGAAGCGGCCAAACTCGATGAATACCAGAAAATGTCCAAGGAAGATCTCATCAGCGCCTTGATTGATGCCAGGATAAGAGAAGAGCGGCTGAAGCTTGGTTACGAAGTAGTAGAAGAAGATGATTCAAAAAAAAAGCTCATTACTTACGTCAAAAAGACTGCGAAGTAATCGTCGCGCTTTCCGGCTCCTTCCCTGTCGAATTGCTTTGTGAAAGGCTGGGTATTCCGCGTAGCAGCTTCTACTATTGGCTGTATCATACCAGGCATCCTTCTGAACAAAAGAATCGTCTTTTGGATACCATAGAACTGCTCAAGGAATGGCATAAGAAGTATCCATCCCACGGATACCGCTGGCTAAGGGCCAAGCTTCTGCTTGACACAGGCCTCTTCATGTCTGAATCATACGCCTATAAATGCTGTCGTTTGGCCGGGATCAAGAGTGTTTCCAAACACTATAAGTACAAAAAGCCTGGTGAATCCAGGACTTATCCAAATCTGCTGCTTGCAGGGATTAACATAGATGGGCCCTCGCAATGTATTGTGTCTGACATGACTGCATTCTACGTAAAGAACACATACTATGAGCTGACGATATATATGGATCTTTGGAATAACGAGATTGTCGCCCACGCACTTTCCTCAAGGCGTGGAGACCGTATGACATATATTAACGGACTGCACGACTACCTTGAATTTACGAAGAAATTCCCCGGCGTTAAGCATATTCTTCATTCTGATCAGGGATCAGTATATGCATCAAAGGATTTCAACCAGCTGCTCCCGGCGTATAACATCACACGATCCATGTCCAGAGCAGGAACGCCAACGGATAATGCAGCCATGGAATCCATTAATGGATGGATGAAAGCCGAGCTGTTTTCAGATTTTCATATTACTTCAACAGAGGGCGTAGCGGGTCAGATTGATGAATACGTCAAGTTCTTTAATGAAGAGCGCCCGGCATATGCACTGGAGTACCTTACACCAAAGCAGTACAGAGAAAAATATGGTTTTTAAGCAGGTTAATGCCTTTTGTCCAAATTAAGAGTTACACAATTTCATTTAATTTCACTTATTTAATTTTTTGACATCTAATTTTTGAGATTTTGTGTCCAAAATACGTTGACCAGTGCAAATGATAAGCCGGTACTCCTTCCCCGCTGGGGCAGGTCAAAACCTTCCGCATCGTCGTGAACGGTTATTATCAACTGCGATGTACAGAGTTCTGATCTTCAGGGCCGTAGGCCGGTCTTGACCTTGCCCTGGAAGGGAAGGTGGCGGCGGAGCCGACGGATGAGTTGCATTTCCTCGAGCGCAGCGAGGTTTTATGGTTTTTCTCAAGGCGTCAGCCTTGGTTGTCCGGTTTTCCTTTGCTTTCTAAGGTTTTAATCTTTTTCCCTTGCTTTTGAGGTTTTAATCCCTCACCACTCCCCACACTCCAACACTTCTTCATAGAACATCTCATGGATCCTTTCATCCGTTCCTACTTCCGGATGGAAGGCGAGGGCGGTTTGGTGTTTGTAGCGGACGGCTACGATATTCCCATCAGCCCTTGCTAGGATCTCTGTTTCCGGAGAGGCGGAGACGACGTAGGGGGCGCGGATGAAGTTCATCTTGATCTTTCCAAGTCCCTTGAATTCTTCTTCCGTGATGAAGCTTCCGAGCTGCCTGCCGTAGGCGTTTCTTCTCACCGTGACGGGAAGGGTGCCGAAGCAGACCGGGTCTCCTCCTTCGATTTCCTTGGCGAGGAGGATGAGGCCGGCGCAGGTGGCGAGGACCGGCATGCCCTTTTGGATTTTTTCCTTCAGCGGCTGAAGAAGTCCTTCTTCGATGAGGAGTTTTCTCTGGACGGTGCTTTCGCCGCCGGGGAGGACGAGCCCGGAGAGGGGCTCTGCGAGCTGTTTCGTATTTCTGATCTCGATGCAGTCAGCGCCCATTTCGCGCAGCATTCTTTCATGCTCGATGAAGGCGCCCTGCAGAGCGAGGATTCCTATTCTTGCCATATCTCCTCCTTACTGGCCGCGTTCAGCCATGATGAGTTTGATTTCATTTTCATTGATGCCGACCATGGCTTCTCCCAGGTCTTCGGAGAGTTTCGCGAGGATTTCAGGATCGTTGTAATTCGTGACAGCCTTGACGATGGCAGCGGCTCTCTTGGCAGGATTGCCGGATTTGAAAATGCCGGATCCTACGAAGACGCCTTCTGCACCGAGCTGCATCATGAGAGCCGCATCGGCCGGAGTGGCCACGCCGCCGGCAGCAAAGTTGACGACGGGGAGTTTCTTATGGTCATGGACATAGAGGACAAGATCGTAGGGAACCTGGAGCTCTTTTGCTGTTTCATACAGTTCGTCCGGACGTCTGGCCGCCGTGTCAGCGATCTGCTTCTGGATTTTTCTCATGTGGCGGACGGCCTGGATGATGTCGCCCGTGCCCGGTTCGCCCTTGGTGCGGATCATGGAAGCACCTTCGCTGATTCTCCGGAGCGCTTCGCCCAGGTCCTTCGCGCCGCAGACGAAGGGCACCTTGAACTTCGTCTTGTCGATATGGTACACATCGTCTGCCGGGGAGAGGACTTCGCTTTCGTCGATGTAGTCGATTTCAATCGCTTCCAGAATCTGCGCCTCGACGAAGTGGCCGATGCGGCACTTGGCCATGACAGGGATGGAGACAGCTTCCTGAATGCCGCGGATCATCTTCGGGTCGCTCATGCGCGAGACCCCGCCGGCTGCACGGATATCCGCCGGGATGCGTTCGAGCGCCATGACGGCAGCCGCGCCTGCGTCCTCTGCAATCTTTGCCTGCTCAGGGGTCGTGACGTCCATGATGACGCCGCCCTTCAGCATCTGCGCGAGTTCCTTGTTCAGTTCATATCTTTCGTTTGCCATAAGAATGCTCCTTTCGAAATGGGAAAAGGTACAGGAAATGGGAAATTTCCTGAAAAAAGGGTAATTTAAAAGAAGGCAAGAAAAGGGATGCCTTCTTTGTGAACTTAATAGTCTCCGTCGATCATACGGCGGGCGAGGTCGTCCAGTTTCCATTTCCAGACGAGGAAGGGACCGCAGATGACGCCGAAGAGAGCCTGCAGGATTTCATAAGGAAGCTTGATCCATGCATAGGCAGGCGTGCTGTAGACATACGCGCGGCCGAGCGAGTAGCCGACGACCATGATGACAGCGCCGACGAGGACCGCGAAGATTATCCGGCGCATTTTGTGTTCGCCGTGGTAGTTATGGACGAGGTAGGAAATCGCCATGGCCTGGATGCCGTGCGTCGCAAGCGATACGAACATCGGGAGAGGGTAGAAGAAAAAATCTCCCAGAAACGCGCCGACGCCTCCGACGAGGAAAGCACCGAGGGGATCGAGGATCAATGCCGCTGCCACGATGACGATATCATTGAGGTAGAGATGACCGCCCGGTACGGGAAGGCCAAACGAGGACAGTCCTATGTTTATAGCCATGAATAAGCCGCAGAGGGTGAGCCAGCGCGTATTGTGCTTCGTCTCAATGCGCGGCGCCCTTCTTGCTGCTGTCAGTCCGTTATTCATGAGAATCACTCCTTTTTGCACTTCTTTATGCTTTGGATTATAATAAAAATCTGAGTATATGAAAATCACCAGAAATGATTTTAAAAATAAGACCAGATAGAGGATAAAAAGAAGGAAAATGAACGCTTACATGAAGCTGTATGTGAACCTGCGCGATGCGATCACAAGGGGTGTCTATGACTACGGGACGAAGATACCCTCCAAGAGGCGCATTGCAGACCAGAAAGGGACGAGCATCATCACCGTCGAGCATGCGCTCTCGCTCCTGACCGAGGAAGGCTACATCGAGCCGAGGGAAAGAAGCGGATGCTACGTGACGTATCGCGAGGACTCCTCCTATGCCGCGCCCCGTCCGCATGAAAGGAAAGCGGCGCCGCCCGTCAAGGCAGAGCTCCGTGACGAAGGGGAACGGGACCTCTTTCCTTTCTCCGCCTTTGCCAGGACGATGCGCTCCGTCCTTTCCGATTACGGCCGAAAAATCCTCGACCCGTCACCGAGCCGCGGCTGCGAAGAACTGCGAGGCGCGCTTTCCAGATACCTGGCGAGGAGCCGCGGGATGGACGTCTCCCCCGAGCAGATCCTAATTGGTTCCGGCGCCGAGTACATTTACGGTCTCAACGTGCAGGTCCTTGGAAGAGACCGCCTCTATGCCCTGGAGAATCCTTCCTACGACAAGATCCGGAAAGTCTACGAAGCGAATGGCGCAAGGACGGACCTCCTTACCATGGGAGAAGACGGTATCGAATCCGGGGAGCTCTCCCGCACGAAAGCCTACGTCCTTCACGTGACGCCCTTCAATTCCTTTCCATCCGGCATCACCGCCTCCGCCTCAAAGCGCGCCGAGTACATCCGCTGGGCCAAGGAAAGGGGAGGATACATCATCGAAGACGACTTCGACTCCGAATTCACCCTTCTTTCCAAGCCGGAAGACACGCTCTTTTCCCTCGCGCCCGACGGACTCGTCATTTACATGAATACATTTTCCAAGACAATCGCGCCCTCCATCCGCGCCGGCTACCTCGTCCTTCCCCGGTCCTGCATGGCTCTTTACGAAAAGAAGGCAGGCTTCTACTCCTGCACCGTCCCCGTCTATGACCAGCTCGTTCTGGCGGAATTCATCGACAATGGCGACTTCGAGCGCCATATCAACCGCGTCAGGAGAAGAAGAAGAAAGAAATCTGGAAATTATTTCTAAGTCCCTTGAAATATGACGGATTCTGTCCCATCCAAGAGTATAATAAAGAAAAGGGACATTCCCGGAAGGAGGACATCATGAAAAAAATCTTAGCCATCATCGCTGCCGCACTTTTCCTGATCCTTGCTGCATTTCCGATGGCAGCATCCGCCGCGAATCCCGTCAGCCAGGACGGGTACTACAAAGGCATCAAGCTGGCTGGCAAAGTGAAAATCGTCAGGAACTTCGGAGATATCAAGATCAAGGTTGTCAATTCATTCCCCGATATCCGCGTCAAGCTCGTCGATGCCTTCCCGCGCGACATAGGCGAGTGGGAGATCGTCGACTATGGCGAAGATTTCACCGTCGAGATCGTCAATTCCTTCCCGGATGTCAGAGTCGAATTCGTCGACAGCTTCCCCGGCGTCGAATAAGCCCGCACGATTAATGCGAATCTTTGTCATCGAAAAAATTCGTAGTTAGTGGTATGATAGGGGCAAAGAAATCCATCCGGAATTGAAAGACTGTGGAGGAAACGTGGACAATCAGAAAATACTCTACGTGGTAACAGCCGGGACGGACTCTTCCTTTTCCAACCGCATGCTGCGGATGATTCGCAATGAAGAGGAGGAGCACCCGGAAGAAACGCTGCCCGGCGGCATCCGCCTCATCATATTGAGCGAAGACCAGTGGATCATACAGAACTGGCTCTTCCCGAAGGACGCCCATTTCCTTTTCGTGGGAAATGTAGCCCTGATGCGCGCCCTTCCGGGGAAAATTGAAACAAAATTCGAGAAATACGGCATCCGCTACGGCTGGTGCGGTCGTAATGCCTGCCTTATCGCAAACGAAAAGGCACTCTCCGAGCGTGAGAACTACGAGAAATTCCTGGAAGACCTCCGGCACGAATGCCGTCTGGCGGAAATCGTCAAGAGCCCGAAGCGCATGGACATCCTCCAGTTCATCATCATGCTCTGCGTCGCCCTGATCGTTCCCTTCGGGAGCGTCCTCGTCGGAGGAAAGCTCGTGAAGGACTGGTTCGAAAATACAGGCTACGTCAAAAAGCAGCAGTACTTCTATGGCATCCTGCATCTCTACAAGCACAACCTGAAAGATTTCATGGAAACCAGGGATAAATAAATTTCTGAAAATAATATTTGCAACGCTCCTCATCTTGTGCTAAAGTACAAGGCATAAGATAAAGACATTGACGGGAAATAGTAAACATCCCCGCCGCTCACAGGGAGCCGTTGTATAGTGGAAAACGGCAGCGGCCGATCGTTGAACTCGTCCCCGAGTCGCAGGCTGAAAATAGTAGGCCGTGCCGGTCATCCGCCGTTAATGGTTTTGAGTGCATGACCCTTGGGTCATGAATGAGAGTGGTACCGCGAATCCTTCGTCTCTTTGGAGATGGAGGATTTTTTTTTATTGGGAAAAGAATTGCAGGAGGTAAGCTTATGGGAATGACAATGACACAGAAAATTCTGGCGGCGCACGCCGGCGTGGATTCCGTGAAGGCAGGAGATCTGATCACCTGCTCGCTCGACCTCGTCATGGCCAATGACATCACCGCTCCGCCATCGATCGCTGAATTCAAGCGCATCGGACGCCCCGTTTTTGATAAGGACAAGATCGTCCTTGTTCCCGACCATTTCCAGCCGGCCAAAGACATCAAGTCAGCAGGTCTCGCAAAGATCGTCAGAGACTTCGCCCGCGAGCACCACATCACGCACTACTTCGAACAGGGCAGAGTCGGCATCGAGCATGCCCTCCTTCCGGAAAAAGGCCTCGTAGGCCCGGGCATGGTCACCATCGGTGCTGACTCCCACACCTGCACCTACGGAGCCCTCGGCGGATTCTCCACCGGCGTCGGCTCCACCGACCTTGGCGTCGCTATGGCGACAGGCCGCGCATGGTTCAAAGTCCCCGATGCCATCAAAGTGACTCTGACCGGCACAAAGCCCTCAGACATCACAGGCAAGGACGTCATCCTGAAACTCATTGGCATGATCGGCGTCGACGGCGCCCTCTACCAGTCCCTTGAATTCGAAGGCCCGGGCGTCAAGACACTCTCCATGACCGACCGCTTCACCATTGCGAACATGGCCATCGAAGCCGGCGCAAAAAACGGCATTTTCCCCGTTGACGAAAGAACCGAAGCCTACATCGAAGGCAGATACCACGGACCGAAAGTCGTCGTCACACCTGATCCCGATGCCCACTATGCAAGAGAAGTCACCATCGACCTCTCCTCCATGAAACCCGTCGTTTCCTTCCCGCACCTCCCTGAAAATGCGAAAGAAGTAGGGACATTCGGAGAAATCAAGATCGACCAGGTCGTCATCGGCTCCTGCACGAACGGCCGCCTCGAAGACCTCGCCATCGCCGCATCCATCATCAAAGGACACAAGATCCATCCAGACGTCCGCTGCATCGTCATCCCGGCTACTCCGCAGATTTACAAAGATGCCATGCATGCAGGGTACATCGATACATTCATCGATGCAGGCTGCGCCGTATCCACACCGACATGCGGGCCGTGCCTTGGCGGATACATGGGCATCCTCGCATCCGGGGAAAAATGCGTTTCCACAACGAACAGAAACTTCATCGGACGCATGGGTCCGACCGATTCCGAAATTTACCTGGCAGGACCGCAGACAGCGGCAGCCAGCGCAGTACTGGGCCGCATCGCGGCGCCGAAGGAGGTCAAGTAATATGGCAGTCTTAGAAGGAAAAGTCTGGCGCTACGGCGACAACATCGATACCGATGTCATCATCCCCGCAAGATATCTGAATACATTCGATCCGAAAGAACTCGCATCCCACTGCATGGTAGACATCGACCCCACATTTGCCAAAGAAGTCAAAGCAGGCGACATCATGGTCGGCGGAAGAAACTTCGGCTGCGGCTCCTCCAGAGAACACGCCCCCGTCGCCATCAAAGCATCCGGCATACCCGTCATCATCGCAGAATCCTTTGCCCGCATCTTCTACAGAAACGGCATCAACGTAGGCCTCCCGCTCCTTGAAATCGGGAAAGACGTCGAAAAGATCCACGCCGGCGACATCCTCAAAGTCGACCTCTCCAAAGGCACCATCGAAGACGTCACCACCGGCGATACCTTCCAGGCCCCGCCGCTTCCCGGATTCATTGAAGAAATCGCCAAAGCAGGCGGACTCATCAATTACGTAAAGGAGAAAAAATGATGGCAAAGAAAATCACAGTCATCCCGGGCGACGGGATAGGGCAGGAAATCACGGAAGAAACCGTCCGCGTCCTCGGGAAAATCGATGAAATCTATAAAATTGGCTTCCAGTTCGAATGGAAAGAAGCAGGCGGCACCGCCTACGACCACACAGGATCCCCGCTTCCCGAAGAAACCATCGAATCCTGCCGCAAAGCCGACGCCGTCCTCTTCGGCGCCGTAGGAGGAGACCAGTGGGACCACCTCACACCCGACCTCCGTCCCGAAAAAGCCATCCTGGGCCTTCGGAAACAACTCGGACTCTACGTCAACCTCCGTCCCGTCCGCATCTCCGACTCCATGATCGACTACTCTCCGCTGAAACCCGAAATCGCCAAAGGCACCGACATCATGATCGTCAGAGAACTCGTCGGCGGCATCTACTTCGGCGACCGCTGCGAATCCGAAATCCATAACGGCGCCGAAAGAGCATGGGACCTCGAAAACTACTCCGTCCCCGAAGTCGAACGCATCGCAAGATTTGCCTTCGAAGCAGCCAGAAAAAGAAAGAACCACGTCACCAGCGTAGACAAATCCAACGTCCTCGCCACATCCCGCCTCTGGCGCCGCACCGTCATCCGCGTCCATGACGAAGAATACCCCGACGTCAAACTCGACCACATGTACGTAGACAACTGCGCCCAGCAATTCGCCATCCACCCGCCCTTCTTCGACGTAGTAGTCACAGGCAACATGTTCGGTGACATCCTCTCCGACGAAGCCGCCGTACTCTCCGGATCCGTAGGTATGCTCCCCTCTGCCAGCATAGGCCAGGAAACCAGCCTCTACGAACCCATCCACGGCTCCGCCCCGGACATCGCAGGAAAAGGCATAGCCAACCCGATAGCCGCCATCCTCTCCGCCGCCATGCTCCTCCGCTACTCCCTGAACGAAGACAAAGCCGCCGACGCCATAGAAAAAGCTGTCTCCGACACCCTGGACGAAGGCTACAGAACCGGCGACATCTACAAAGAAGGCATGAAAAAAGTAAACGGCATAGAAATGACCGAAGCCATCCTCGCACACATTAAATAAGGGAATATTATATAAAGTATATATAGTAGAAAAGAAAAAGCCCGGGATCCTGAAAAATCCCGGGCTTTTGAGTGGGGAGGAGGAGAGCGGTAGAGGAGGCGGAAGAACCGCTAACACTTGCCTTCCCAGACGGGGAAGGTGCCGGCCTCAAATACTGATGCCGGCAGATAGGGTTGATTACCACGCAGCATTGCTGCGGTTGTATGGTTTTCCTCAGCCGAAGGCTGGTTTAAGGGTGTTGACCTTGCTCCGAAAGGAGAAGGTGGGCGGCGTTAGCCGGGGATACAGTAGTTCCCAGGCCATGGGCCGGCTGTATGGTTTTTCATGTTTTCTCGTCGCTGACGCAGCATTGCTAAAGTGCCAAGGTACGCTTTCAAATCAATAAGCTATTTCTTATCAAACCTTCACAACCGCCAAGTGTGGCGAAACGGAAAACATGCCAACCGAAAGGCTTCCCCACGGGGGAGCTGGCGCCGAAGGCGACTGAGGAGGTGAAGTTATCGAGCGCAGCGAGGTTGTTTGGTTTTATCATCTTTTTCTTATTCCATGTTTTACATCCCCCTTGCACTCTAAGCGTATAATTAAGGAAATCGAAGCTTTTCCATCAGCCGTAAGGCTGGTTGTTAAGGTTTTAGTTTTCTCTCCCTCAATTCAAGGTTTTATTTCATTTAATACATCCCGGATGCTTGCTGTATGACGGCTATACAGGCGTATGATAAGCACGAATCCGGAAGGGGATGGCTGCAAAGCTCCCGAAGGAAGGACGTTCCATGAAATTCTCACTGAAAAAGACCGCATGGGCGCTAGCGGCTGCCGGCCTGATCTTACTCCCATGGCAGGCGAAGGCATGCACGCTTTTTGCCGCTCAGGGCAGCGCCGTCGAAGGCGGGGGAGCCATCATCGTGAAGAACCGCGATGAGCACCCCATGTACCAGGAAATGCGGTACCATCAGGGCCACGTATACCGTTACTACGGCATTTACGGCGGCAACGAAGATCATATGTCGCTGACAGGCGGAGTGAACGAAGCAGGATTCGCCGTTTTCTCCGCCGTCGCTGAACCGATTCCCAAAGACGTACGGCTCGCCTACGGCAAGCGCGGCACTCTCGCAGCACTCCTTGGCAATTGCTCCTCGGTCAAAGAAGCGCTCGAAATGAAAGATTACTTCAAGAGCCCGGGCTTCTTTCTCATGGCAGACGCCCATGAAATCGCGTACGTTGAAATCGGCGAAGACGGCATCTGGGACGTAAAGACAGAAGAGAACGGGACACTGGCTCACACAAACCATTTCCTCCTGCCGGATTTGACACAATTCAATCACAAAATAGGAAGATCGAGCAGCACCAGACTTCACCGTATCGACGAACTCCTCTCCGAGCCCCATGCGCCATATACCTTGGACGACATGATTGCTTTCTCCGAAGATGAGCATGACGGACCAAACGACAGCATCTGGAGAACCGGCAGCAGAAAAGACGGCGTCCAGACCCTTGCCACCATCGGCGTATGGCTCCATGATGACGCAAAACCAGACATCTACGTCAAGATCCGTTACTCCCCGGACGACCAGGGAAAAGAAGACATTTACCAGCTCGACGGCGCCCATTTATTTCTTTCCAGATAGTCCATCAAGACCATTTGGAAAGATGCAAAAATATGCTAAAATAGAGGGAACCAAACAGAGGGATTCCTGATCCCCAAGTCAGATTTTTTCCGAAATAAGGAGGAAAAGATGGAAGCTATTAGTTGTTTGATTTCCAGAAGAAGCGTCCGCGAATACACCAGAGAACCGCTCTCGCAGCAGGAAATCGAAAATGTCGTGGAAACCTCGCAGATGGCATCCTGCTGGGAAAACACCCAGCCCATCCGCTACATTGCCGTTCTTGACGAAGACCTGAAGAACCGCATCGCCGACGAATGCACAAAGAAATTCCCGTGGAACACAGAAAACATCCACGAAGCGCCGGCCCTCATCATCCTCTGCGCCATCAAAGGCCTCTCCGGCTACGAACCAGACGGCACACCATCCACCACAAAAGGCACCCACTGGCAGTCCTTCGACGCAGGCATGGCAGCATCCTACCTCTGCGTAGCAGCCAACGCCCTCGAACTCGGCACCCTCGTCATGGGCCGCTACGACGAAGCAAAAATCAAAGAAATACTCGACCTTCCGGAAAACTACGACGTATCCTGCATCATTGCCATCGGACACCCGGCAGTCATCCCGGCAGCCAACGAAAGAAAACCACTCAAAGAAGTACTGACCTTCCGGTAATCCGAAAGTAAAAAGAGCATGGGGAAACCTCGTGCTCTTTTTTGGTGGGAGGACACCACGGTACAGGCCACCAATACTCGCCTTTCCAGACGGGGAAGGGGGACCGCTTCGCGGTGGATAGGGTTGATTACCACGAGCGAAGCGAGGTTTTGAGGTTTTCCTCAGTCGAAGACTGGTTTAAGAGTGTTGACCTTGCGCCGAAGGAGAAGGTACCGGCGGAGCCGGGGAATGAGATGAAGTTCCCAGCCTGTAAGGCGGCGGTATGGTTTTCCTTGTTTTATGGTTTTTCTCCTTTCCCTTGCTTTATGGTTTTCCATCGAACGAAGTTCGGTTTTATCTTCCTATATCTCCCCCCTTGCCACTCCATCCCAAATCCTCTATAATTTTGACATATCTAAAAATCTCGCAATCGGGATTTCCATTGCATTGTCCAAGGAGGCGCCATCTTGAAACAACAAAGTTCTGCAATCTATCTCTTTGCACTCGGGCACCTGTCCGTGGACTGGGCGCAGGGCGCGATTCCTGCTCTGCTGCCATACTTCATCGCACACTACGGCCTTAATTACCAGTCAGCCGGCGCGCTTATTTTTGCCAATGTCCTTCTGGCATCCATCCTTCAGCCGCTCTTCGGCTACTATTCGGACAAGATTTCCCGTCCCTGGTTCGTCCCGCTGGGGCCCGTCCTCTGCGGACTTGCCGTGACAGCAATGGGATTTCTCACGAACTACTACGCCATCTTTGCCGCTGCCATCCTCTGCGGCGTGGGAAGTGCACTCTTCCATCCTGAAGCCGCTCTCATGGTGAACCGCATCAGTGGTGAGAAGAAGGGGAAAGCGATGGGGACATTCTCCGTCGGTGGAAATGGGGGATTCGCTATCGGGCCGATCCTTGCCGGCATCTGCGCTTACCATCTCGGTATCCATTCCCTCGTCATCTTCGGCATCGTGAACCTTTTCGCAGCCGCACTCCTTTACTCCCGTTCCAGAAAAGTCTTCGCCGACACACGCGTCGCAGACAGGAAGAAAGTTTCCTCTGGAGAAACAGGGGAGACGGACGACTGGCCTTCCTTTGGCAAACTTTCCGTTTGCATCCTTGCCCGCTCTATGGGCTTCACACTGAGCAATACATTCATCCCGCTCCTCTGGATCGGAGCCCTCGGCGCGACAGCCTCTCAGGGAACGACCGCCCTTTCCATCCTCTTTGGCATCGGCGCTGTCTGCACCTACTTCGGAGGCATGCTCTCTGACCGCCTGGGCTACAGGACCATCATCCGCACCGCATTCTGTATCATGGTTCCTGCCTACTTCCTCCTCACAAATACGACAAATCTCTTCCTCGCGACAGCCCTCCTCGTGCCATGCGCCATCTCTGTATTCTCCGGATACAGCCCGATGGTCATCCTGGGACAGACCTACCTTGGAAGAAATGCAGGCTTCGCCTCCGGCGTTACCCTCGGACTTTCCACGACATTAGGCGGCATCTTCGCGCCCATCGTAGGCTGGGCCGCTGATATCTGGGGCCTCACCGCCGCCCTCCAGATCCTCTGGATAGCCGGCATCCTCGGAGCCATCGCCGCATTCACACTGAAGAACCCCGCCATGGAAAAAGCGAAATAAGTTTCGATGAAAAAAGAGCTGTAGAAATGACCACACATTTCCTGCAGCTCTTTTCAATTTCTTACATTTCCTTTGCCCAAGTCTCATATCTTTTTGACTCATCATGTTTAACTATAAACGCATGATTTGGTATAATTGAACCATGTAATAATAAGTCGTTTTAGGAGTGTGATAGTCATGGCTGCCATTAAAGATGAAAAAGAAGACAACAAGACAGGGAAAATGCTGGCCCTCTTTGACATAATGATCCATGGGCATCCTCTTACGAAAGAACAGATTGCCACACGTTTCGACGTGAACGCGCGAACCGCGAACCGCTACCTTGCTGCCATCCGCCAGTACCTCGAAGAAGCAGAGAAAGAAGACGGCCCCAGAAGAGAACTGCGCTACAGCAGAGAAGACAGGACATACCGCATCGCCGAAGTCGAGAACCGCTTCATTTCCAAAAGCGAACTCTTCGCCATCTGCAAGATTCTCCTTGGCGGAAGAACCTACAGCAGGAAAGACCTCGAGTCCCTCATGAACCGCCTCCTCCAGTCCGCCGTCCTTCCCGAAGAACAGGAAGAAATCAAGGAATTCGTCAAACGCGAACTCTTCGACTACCTCGACCCGTCCCACGGCAAGCCCGACATGGACCAGCTCTGGGAAGTCGCCCAGGCCATCAAGAAACATCACGTCATCACCTTCGACTATACGAAAATAGGAAGCACCCAGGGCACGCCCCACAGAGCACTGCCCCTCGGCGTCGTCTTCTCCGAATACTACTTCTACGTCATCGCCCTTCCATTCGGCGACGACCACAAACCCGATCCCACCGTCGACACCAGGACCTACCGCCTGGACCGCATGTCCGACGTCGAAGAAACAAAAATCAAATGGGACGTCCCATACAACAAACGCTTCAGAGAAGGCGTCTTCAAAAACCAGACCCAGTACATGTTCTCCGGCCCCATCCAGCACGTAGCCTTCCTCTACACAGGAAGATCCATCGAAGCCGTCATGGACCGCATCCCGACAGCCAGAAAAGTCCTCCAGGACGACGGCAGCTGGCTCATCACCGCAGAACTAAAAGGCGAAGGCATCCTCATGTGGCTCCTAAGCCAGGGCTCCAGCGTAAACGTCCTGGCCCCGGCCACCCTCCGGGAAAGATGGCTCACCGAAGCCAGAAAAATCTGCGAACAACCCACAGTAGACCTCAAAAAACTAAAACGCGGACACTAAAAAGAAAGGAGATGGAAACCGAATTCCCATCTCCTTTTGCGTGGAAGGGGGGAGCGGAGCAAAACCAAAGTGCCAAGGTACGCTTTCAACCTTGCTGCTCCCGCAGCGCCGATAAAAGGCCAAGGTACGCCTTAAAATCTAAAGGCTCTTATATAGAAACCGTACAACCGCCAAGTATGGCGATTTGGAAAACAGGCCAACCTCGTTCCACTCGTGGGACCTTTTATAAAAACCAATGAATACTGCACCCCTTTCTCTGGCAACAGTTAAAAGATAGGCCAGACGCCTTCCCCGCTGGGGCAGGTCAAAACCTTCTGTTTCGACGTGACTGGCTATTATCAATCGCGATGGACTGAATTCTGTTTTTTCGAGCGGAGCGAGGTTTAAGGGTGTTAACCTTGCTCCGAAGGAGAAGGTGGTGCGGATTTGTTAATACAGACAAATAAATATCATAAAAAATCTAATCGTACCTTAATCTTAATCATGCAGCCATTGGAGCTGCGTTGAATACTTCCATTGGGGCTAAAAGATGTAATTTGCGCTGAATGCGTTTGTTGTTGTAGAAGTAGATGTAGCCGTTGATCATGCTTACCACTGCTTTGCGGCTGGTGAATTTACGTGTGTAGTAACGTTCGCGCTTCAGCATTCCCCAGAACCCTTCCATCAGACCGTTGTCTGCACAGCAGCCTACGCGGGACATGCTGTGAACCAGTCCTGCTTTTTCAACGATCTTATGGAATCCGTTGCTTGTATACTGGAATCCGCGGTCAGTATGAATCATTGGATGTGCTCCTGGATTCTCTTTAAGCGCCTTTTCCATTGTCTCAAAAGCCAGTGCAGTATTGTTTCTGTCGCCGATGACATAAGAGACAATCCGACGGTCATGGCCATCAATAATGGCGCTTAAATATAACTTATGCAAAACTCCATCAGCCGTTGTGTATTTGAATTCGGTGACATCCGTCATCCATCTTGCATTGGATACGCCTGCATCGAAATCACGGTTCAGCAGGTTTTCAAAAATGTACTTTGGATCCTTTGCGTTACGAGTGCAGCCATCGGTCTTGTATTTGATCACGGACTTAATATTAAGTATCCGCCTGACACGAAGAACCAGACTGTCACTTACCATAAGGTGGCTCTCGCTATACTTCTTGATCCAATCGTTCATCCGGCGGTATCCCATATCCGGATATTCCTGATGGATTTTCACGACCTCCTGTGCGACCTTTTCTCTCAGCAGTTCACGGCCGCTCTTAATATGATTCAGCCAGCCGTAATAAGCTGCCCTGGAGACCTTTGAGAGTCGGCAGAGACTTTCTATGGAGATGTTGGTTTCTTCATGGACTTCTTTTATGGCTTTAAAATCTCTGAGAAGGTGAGTAAGGCTGAATCCTTCGAGGAACGCAACCTTTCCTCTATCTCCATCTTTTTTTTTAGCAGGGCAATCTCTGCTATAAGATCCTTCTTCTCTTCAAGAAGTCTGGCATTCTCCTGACTCAGCCGTTCTTCTTCGGTCCGGGGCGTTTGGAGCCTGATTGGCTTTCCTCTGTAATCCTCAAGACCAACTTCTCCCATCTCCTTGAACTTTTTTACCCATGTGTAGAGTGTTTGGTAGGACATGTTGTACTTCTTGGCTATCTTGTTGTAATCGCATCCACTGGCGATGCACTCCTGAACGATTCTGACTCGCTCTTCCTTGACCGATTGCTGGCGTTTGCCCATAAGATCTCCTCCTTCAGGAACGAGGTCTGTCAACTTATGCTCATTATACGCCTCAATCCATGTTTTAAGGGAGAGAGTGCCGGAAATTCTGTATTTGGCACAGACGGAAAGCATGGAAACGCCGCCTTTAAGATATTCCTTTACGGCCTGGATCTTCATCTGATTGGAGTAGTAAGACAAATGCTGCCTGGGCCGCAATCCCTTAAAGCCCTCCTCTTTATACCGGAGAACCCATTTTCTGAATGTTATGCGGCTCATATGAAGATTTTCAGCTGCCTGGGTAATCGTAACACCCTGATAGAGATATGAAGCAATCTGGTCTAACATTTCCTCCGGGGACGCTTTGGTTTTACATGGCATAAGAATGACCTCCTAATATATTTATGATATTATTCTGTCTTTCTTGTTGAATCATACCAAGGTCCTGGCGGAGCCAGGGGATACAGTAGTTCCTAGGCCGTAGGCCGGCTGTGTGGTTTTGCTTGCCTTCCCAGACGGGGAAGGGGAACCGCTTGCGGTGGATAGGGTTGATTACCGACAGCCTTCAGGCTGGTTGTGCGGTTTTCCTAACCATTCCCATCTGTATGGTTTTAATTAATCATTTTTTATATATCCCCCCGAAAGGAGGCCTTCCTTGAAGAAGAAAACTTGGGCGAATGTTGTCCTGGCGGCCAGTGCTGTTTTGACAGCGGCGGCCGCTCCTTATAAAGATATTTCCCTTCTGGCGGAAGGGTGCTTTCACTTGGGCTTTGCCGCGACGGTCGGGGGATTTGCTGACTGGTTCGGCGTTGCTTCTCTCTTTGGGAAGCCGCTTGGCATAGGGAAGAGGACGGACATTATCGCAAAGGACCGGGACAAGATCATCCGCCTCGCGCGGGATATGATCACGCAGGAACTTTTGACGCGACAGCAGATCAAGGCGCTTGTCGTGAAAAATGTTCCCACCGATGTCCTCTACCGCTGGATCCTCTCCCATGAAGCCGGCGTGAAGAATGTCCTCGACGCAGCAGCCCTCCTTTCACTGGATTCTCTGGATAAGGAGAAACTCTGGCGTTTCCTCTCCGGAAAAGCCGTCGGCGCTGCTGCGGATACGGACTGGGCAGGGCAGATCGCTCTCGTCCTCGAAGAATTCCGTACAGGAGAAAGAAGCAAGCCGCTCATCGAAGCCCTCGCGCGTGAAGCGAAGGGATTTCTTGAAGACGAATGCACGCAGGACGAAATCCGCAGCATCTACCTTTCTGCATGGAAAGACTACGAGCAGAATGGATTTCTCCGCGGCCTTCTCCGCTCCCGTATGGAAGACAAGACAGAAGAAGTGACGACACTCATCCGAAGAGAGCTCTTGAAACTGGCCGATTCCCTGACAGAAGAGGGAAGCCCTGCCCGCGCATGGATCGACGAAAAGTGCATGGAAATCATCCGCGCTCTCGAAGACGATAAAGACGTGAAGCGCAGAGTGAACAATTTCATTACTGAAAAAGTTGTCGTGCTCCTTGCCGGAAAAGGGAAGGAGACCGCTTTCCGCCTCTGGGAGGAAAATAAGGAAATGGCGGCCATGCGCCTTTCGGAAGGTGCGCTTTCCCTCATCAAGACAGGTTTTGCCGATGAGAAGAAACGCCGCGCCTTCGATGCCTTCATCGTCCGCCTTATCCTGCCGCTCCTCCCGAAGATTCATGAATCGATCGGGAATGCCGTCACGGACAAGCTCTCCACTATGGATGGAAGGACGATGGCAGACCTTGCGAAGGAAGCTGTCTCCGAGGACACCGCTGCCATCCGTCTGAATGGCTCCCTCTTCGGTGCCATTCTGGGATTGCTCTTCTTCCTGATTCCGCTCGTAGGAGGTGCGCTATGAAAAGATACCAGACAGCCAACCGCCTCTTCCTCGCCTCCGCCATCCTCTTTGGCGCGGCAGTGATCCTTCAGCATGCTAGCCCGTGGAGCGGAAGCGAAGCCGTTTCCATCTTCTACTTCCTGGCCCAGTCCTGCCTTATCGGCTGCTGCGCCGACTGGATCGCCGTCGAAGCCCTCTTCCGGAGGCGCTTCCATCTGCCGTACAAGCCGCTGATTCCGTCGAACCAAGATGCCGTCATCAGGAAGCTGTCCGCCGTCAGCGATTCCCTGATCGACAAGACAGGCCTTTTGAAAGGCGCCCTCGGAGGATCTGTCATGGAACTCGCCGACAGAGAATTCTTCCACAATGAAAAAGTCCGCGAGGCGGCAGAATCCTTTCTTGCCAGAGAAGGCGCCCGTTTCCTCACGGGACTTGTCAGCGAAAACAAAGAAAAAGCGGCCAGCCTTGCCGATGGGGAAACAGGAAAAGTCATTTCCCTGATCGCAGGAAAAGCCAGAGAAGAAATCCTTGCCAGGATGAGCCGTGAAGAATGGCTGCAGAAACTTCTGGCGCTGGTCGGAGAAAAAGCGAAGACAGCAGGAGCGAAGGAAGCCCTCGCCGGAGCTATTAAAAAAGCAGGGGAAGAGCAGAAGCAGCAGGCTGGTTTCTTCAAGCGGCTCCTCTTTTCCGCTGCTGAACTGACCGGCACCATCGACTATGAAGAAATGGCAGAGACCGGACTTGCGGCCCTGGGAGCTGCCATCGAGCGCTGGAAAAAGCCGGAAGATCCTTTCCACCAGACACTCCTGGCCCGCTGGGACGAAG
>NZ_AP019697.1:1140000-1332500 GCF_007164725.1 Dialister hominis
CAGAGTTCTGAGCCTGTTTCTTTGTTCCTACGAAGAGAACCGGTTCGCCCTTTGCTGCAACATCGCGAATGAAAGCATAAGCTTCTTCAACTTTCTTTACAGTCTTCTGCAGGTCGATAATGTAGATTCCGTTGCGTTCTGTGAAGATGAATCTTGCCATCTTCGGATTCCAACGACGGGTCTGATGACCAAAATGAACGCCTGCTTCAAGTAACTGTTTCATGGATACAACTGCCATAATATAACCTCCTGTTATTAACCTCTGCCTGCTTCTTCTTTCACAGCCACCCTTAGGCACAGATGTGAAATCCACAGACATGCGTATTCATGCCTGTATAGTTTAACAAATAACTGTTATAATTGCAAGCCTCAAAAACAATTCATTTGATACGGAATCCGCCCCGGCATAATAGCTTTTTTTGGAATTTTATCAGCCGGGAATTTTATTACTTTCCGCACATAGGTATAATAGTTTATGGTATATTAAAATGTATATGCAGCACAAGCTGATTTTTAAAGCAGTTTGACGGGTGCGGCATTATGCCTTTGGCATAAGCAGGTTTATATTCGTCAATTGAATGGTTTTGCTGATTTTACAGCGGAGAATAATCACATGAACTCACAAAGCGTAAATAACGTAAAAGATACTATGGCAGGTGCAGCCAAAAAGAAAAAGATCCATATTGAATTTTTAAGAGCGCTTTGCATCTGGCTCGTTATGTTTACACATACTTCCACCTCAGGCTTCTCTTTATATCTAGAAAGACCTGCATCATTTTTCTTTCCCCTCTATATCGCAGTACCATTTTGGGTAAAAACGGCAGTCCCTATATTTTTCATGATTTCCGGTGCCTTATTGCTGGAAAAAGAAGAATCCATTTCGCGGATATTCAAAAAAAGAGTCTGGCGTTTTATTCAGGTTATTTTTGTTTTTTCATTGATCAACTATGTCTGGTTTTATCATAACCTGCCTCTTTCCATCACAGGACATATTGCCAAATTTTTCACCATGACTTACTCCTCTACCATGGCAACGGCCTATTATTTCCTGTATATTTATGTTTCCTTCCTTCTCATGCTCCCAATCTGGCGAAAGCTGGTCCGCGCAATGACGCAGGAACTTTATTTGTACCTGATCCTTTTGAATTTGGTCTTCGTCGGGTGCATCCCAGTTATTTCCATGCTGATTTTCAAGGGAACAGCAGAAATCAATTATTTCCTGAACCCCCTTCTTGCGGTCAGTGAACCGACATTTTATTTCCTGATCGGATACTGGATCGAGCATGTACTCCCGGATTCCTGGATCACACCCAGAAATCTTTTCAAATTGGGATTAGCCGCCCTCCTTGGCAGCGTAATAGCTGCCGGAATGACTTACTATCATGGAATTATCGCAGGCGGCCTTACAGAAGCGATTTCCGAAAGATTTTATGACAGCTTCCTTTTCCTGAATACCGCTTTTGTATTCTGCTTTTCAAAATGGTGGTTCTCTACCCATACCATTTCTGATGCCTGGAGAAACAGGCTGATTTTCCTTGGCAGTGTTTCTTTTGGTGTCATGCTGTTTGAGGAAATAACACGCAATCTGACACATCCCATATTCGGAAAAATGCTTGCATACCTGCCCCGCATCCCGTTCATAGATGCTGTTATCTGGATATGCCTCGCTTATGCGCTGGGAATCATCATCACTTACTTCATAAAAAAAATACCGTACTTCAATAAACTTATCTAGTCTACCAAGTACGGTATTCAACAGCACAGATATTAAACGATCTTATGCCTGGGCAAGTTCAAATATCTCACCTGATTTGAGATAGATGAACTTGCCCGTATTTTTTTCTTCCCCGATGCGCTTTGCAATCTTCATCGTCTGTGCATGACAGGTGAAAAGGAAGATCTGCTGTGTCTTTCCGAGATCCATCAGGAAACGCAGGGTATCTTCCTGACGCTTCTCGTCAAATCTGACGAAAATATCATCCAGGACAATGGGAAGCGGTTCAATCTGCTCACCAAATGACAACGCCATGGCAAGACGGATCGCCAGATAAACCTGGTCTCCTGTTCCTGAGGACCAGATTTTAGGATCCCTCACCTGATTATCCTTGTCAATAATCCCAATGTCTTTTCCATCACTGGAAACCGTCAATGTATATCTGCCGTGAGTCATTTCACGCAGGAAACCATTCGCCTTTTCAATGATCTTCGGCTGCTTGCCGGACTCATACGCTGACTGCGTTTTTTCCAGAACCTTCTCTAGATACATATAGACAAGCCATTCCTCGAGTGCTGATTTAAGTTCAGCCTCGATTTTTTCTTTCTTCTGAAGAGTTTCAGTGATGGTATTGTCATCGGCCAGCCTGAAGATTTCATTCTCAACTGCGCCCTGATTCTTGCGGAGTTCACCGAGTTCGCTGTCTTCCTCGGCAATGCATTTGGAAAGCTTCTGATGCTCGCTCATCCAGTCATCATACTGCCCGGTCTTCAGGGAATCCCATAACTGAGTGAAGCTCTCTTCGCTTCCGGCATACAGGCGAAGATCCTGCTGAACCGTTTTCCACTCCTTCAATATCTGGTCATGGTGTTCATATGCTTCAACCTTTTCAGCAAACTCTTCCGCATTCTTTGCATTGACCAGGTCCATCAGCACTTTCGCTTCATTCTGGCAGGAATTCCAGGAATCATTCAGCTTTGCCATTTCCTTCTGATATGCTTCATGCTGGCGGTTTTTCTCAAGAATCCCCTGCCATTCAAGCATTCTTCTCTGATTCTCTTCATAAATATCGGCAATGCTGTCCGGTGTCACAGGATAATCAATACCGGAGGACCGGATGATAGATACCGCCCTCTTGGCAAAAGCATCGAGCTTTGCATCAATATGTTCCAGACGAAGTGCAAGGATCTTTCCTTTCCCCTCTTCAGAGAAAATTCTCTGCCACTGTTCCTGGAGCAGGGACAAATTTTCAGCATCCGTTTCCGGAAGTTTATTGGCTTTCAGCCATTTGCTCCACTCCGTATTGATCTGCTGTGCTTTTTCATTGAGCTCTTTGCCCTCTGTAACCCACTTTTCATGCTGGGCCTGCTGCTTGCGCACGGTCTCCCTTTTCCATGAAACAGCCTGCCGCCGGGCCTGGTCCTTATAGAAATCAGTCCGCTTCTGCTGGACCAGATTCTGGAAAGCCTGGAGATCCTCTACGGATTCAGGAACCTGGCCGGGGAAATGGGATGCAATGTCTTTCCGCTTCGCTTCAAGATCGGCCAGCTCATCATTATACTTCTGCAGGAGATGTGCTTTTTTATTCACAATATGGCTGTTGACCATAAGCGCAACCGCTCCAAGAACGATTCCTGCTGCCGCTCCGTAAAGAGCTGCATAACCAATCATGGCCATATAGAAAGCAACAACGGAAGCCGCAGAGGCTGCAATAAGGCATATGCCGATCCAGAACCAGACAGTGTATTTTCTGTCTTTTCTGCTTTGCGCTTCTTCTATCGAATGATTGATATCCGTTCTCTGATGCAGGATTCCTTCAAGGCTCTTGGCCATTTCCTCAAAGTTCTTCCACTCGTTTTCGCTCTGTTCCGTATCGGAATTTTCCGGCTTATCTTCCAGCTGTTCAACTTCAGGCTCTCTCTGCTGCCAAAAATACAGCTCGTTTTTCCTGACGCCTACACTTTGTGCTAAACGGCGGCCTTCTTCCCAATTGACATTGACACAGGGTTCCTTTAAATCCAGCGGATGATCCCAGAGCGGCAGCTGGTAACCCATGTTGACGAAATCAATTTCCCAGTTCTTATGCTCTTTTTCAAGACGATCTGCATCTTCTATTGTCTGACGCCACTGTCCGATATCTACATAGAGCTTTTCAAGTTCGTCTGCCATGCCCGCCCAGGGAATGACTTTCTCTTTTTCAATCGGTGTATATTCATCAAGCTTTGCCTGCAGGGACTCTTTTTGGTCATGAATGCTCTTCATACGGTTCATGATCTCGTTCCACTTGTCTTTTCCGTTCGTCGGGAACATTTTGACCTGCATGGATAAATCCAGCTGTCTTTTAATCTCGCAGGCCCTTTTATAATATTCCCAGGCGCCCAGCCTTTTCTCTAATGTTCTATCTTTCTCTTTATCCGCATTCAGTTTTTGCTGAAGTTCTTCAATCTGTTTCTTCAGCAGATCCTGCTTTTTCTGCAGATCGGAAAAGTCTTTTTCCTGATTGGCCAAAGCATCGAGCTGCTGGCTGACATCATCGAGCTCCCCGATCAGCAAATTAATCTTTCTCTTTCCCTGCGGGGAAGAAACCAGCAGTTTTTCCTTATTGTCATGAGCCAGTTTCTTCACTGTAGAAATTTTATCTCCGCCCTGCAGCATGAAAAAACGGCTTCTTACAGAATCATTGGACAAGAAGGACAAGCCCTGCAGATCTTCAAGACCTATGGCAAAAATTTTTTCATACATGAAACGGTTCAGGCCATGCCACCACAGGGCAGGAAGTTCTTCCTCAAATTTTACATGGTCTGAATTTTCAAACCAGCGTTCCTTTTCATCGCGGATGACTTTATATTCCTGTCCATCCGATCTGACAAATTCAATACTTCCTGTCTTGCCCTGCCACTTTCCTCTGCCGTAACCAAATATCATGTCACGGATAAAACGGAGCATGGTGGTCTTGCCGCTCTCATTTTCTCCCATAATGACATTGAGCGAATTTTGAGAGGGCTTCCAGGATGCTTTCCTGTATATGCCATAATGATCCAACCGCAAATCAATGATCTTCATTATTTGCTTCCTCCTCAGTCAGCATCTCAGCGCCTAAGAGCTCTGCCTTTCGAAAAGCACGGACAAGAATATCATCATTGAGTGATTTGACCAACTTGCTGTACCTCATGATTTCGGGCTGTTCTTCAACGATTTTTCTTAATGCTTTTTTCTTTTCCTCGGCGGGGAGATCATTCCAGATATCATACGTACGAAGGTATGTGCCAACAATATCTGGTATCTGTCTTCTTTCTTTCAGGTTGATATCCGGGCGTGTATTATCATCGATTTTAATGAAATATGCAAAAAGGAATCTGAATTGCTCTTTTTCATTCAATGTCTGGAGAATATATTCCTGCCCATCATCGCTTGATACCATCTCATGGAGAGGACCGCTTCCTGTAAGCACAATGCGCACCATGCTGGGTCTGCCTGTAAGTTCCTTAAGGCCGGCTCTCCTTCTGGATATTTCGGTAATAAGCTCTCCAATCTGCTTTAAATTGGATATATCTATGACCATATCCATCCATCGTATAACGTCTGATTCAATGAATTTCAGCGTTACAGTTCCATAGGCGCCCACATCGACCAGGTAACAGCCCCTCGGCCCTATTTCACTTATGTTAAGTCCCTGGATATTGCCGGGATACACGACATACGGTTTTACTGACAAAGTTTTTCTTGTGTGTATATGACCCAGTGCCCAGTAATCAATCCCGGAATTCTTAAGTTCTTCAATCGTGCAGGGCGCATAATTCCCTGATGCCGATCCAACATCTGTATGGAGCATGCCGATTGCAAATCCGTCTTCCGGATTATGATGAAATCCTTGAGCGAGATCAGTCCCCACATGTCTTGTCTTGTAGCTGATTCCATAAATAGTTGCAGCTTTTTCTCCATCTTTCATCAATGGCAGAGCCTGCACTTCGCTGGAGGAAAAAATATGCACCATATCCGGCAGCGGGATATCGGCACGCCAGGCCTCTTCCGGATCGTGATTTCCATGTACTATAAAAGTTTCAATGCCATTTTCAGCCGCACGGTACAATTCACGGGCAAAGGCCATTTGCGCTGCCAGACTATGATGATCACTATTATATACATCACCGGAAATCAAAATAGCATCTACCCGGTTATCGATCGCAGCATCCACAACCTTCTCAAATGCCTTAAAGGTCGATTTGCTGATCTGTTCATTCCATGGACCACTGCCGCCAAGGCGTACATCTCCAAATGGTTCGCCTAAGTGCAAGTCGGCACAATGTATAAAAGAAAAGTGCTTTCCCATGATTCCTCCTGATAAAACACAAATTTTCTTTATTCTAACACAAATCTAAGCCGCAACATTTAAAAGTTGCTTTGATTTATCTAGAATTTGAACTTTCTCCGAAACCAGGACGCTTATTTTCAGATACGTACCCAAAAGCGCCTGTCATTCTTCCTGAAGAAAAGTGACTGGGGCCAGGTACAGTTCCTGGTATTGAAAAAAACTGACCTCTGCCTGTCAGAACAAAATCTAACATTCAGTGATCAGCCATTTCAATTTATGCCATTTAATGATAATTACATGGCATTATAGATTTCAGCGACAGCGTCATATTCTTCATCAGTTGGAGATACGTAAACGACTTCTCCGTCCTGATCCTTGTCAATTCTGGCTAATATGATATCGGGTTCTTCTTCAGAATCCATGCTTTCAGGAATCGATACCAGAACGGCAAACTCCTTGCCGTCAAACGGTATTACCATATCCTGCACAAAATCTCTGGAATTCCCTTCCGTATCGTCGATTGTCACGATGATTGATTCTTCGGTTTTATTTTCCATAATGCATCCTTTACTTTTTCCCGCCATTCAGAGCGAGATAATGCAGGTAATCCTCGAGAATAACTACTGCTGCCATTTTATCAATAACTTTCTTCCGCTTCTTCCTGCTCACATTCGCAGCAATCAGCTCTTTTTGCGCCATAACAGTTGTAAGCCTTTCATCCCAGAATCTCCAGGGAATGTCAGGAAAAGCCTCTTCCAGCTCATGGGCAAATTCTTCAGTACGCTCAGCGCGCATACCTTTAGTACCGTTCATGTTTAAAGGCAGGCCCAATACGAACTCTTCCACTTTATACTGATCCGTGAGCTCCCAAAGTCTTGCGAAATCCTTTTCTCTCGTAGTATGCCGGATGGTTTCAACTCCCTGAGCCGTCCAGCCAAAAAGGTCACTTACAGCAACGCCGATCGTTTGAGAACCAACATCAAGACTCATAATACGCATATCAGAGACCCTTATGCTTTATATAGAATCTGACTAATTCTTCTACAAGTTCATCTCTTTCAATGCCTGAGATAAGCTTTCTTGCATCATGCCTGCTGGTAATATATGTCGGTTCTCCAGATACCAAATATCCGACAAGCTGAACGGTTGGATTATGCCCGGCTTCCTTAAGAGCAGCATACACTTCCTGCAAAATCATAGATGCCTGTGTGTTTTCACCTTCGTCGGCATTTTTATTAAATAAAATTGTTTCATCAGAGACTGACATATATATCCCTCCTTAATCAAGCATTCCAGAAATAATTTTAACGCCCTGGGCTACAGCATCAGCAAGCTTGGATACATCCTTGCCGCCTGCCTGCGCATTAGCTGGCTTTCCGCCGCCGCCACCGCCGCAGATCTTGGCAGCCTGGGAAATAACCTTGCCCATATGGATGCCTGCCTTGACTGCATCCGGTGAAGCCATGCCTACCAGATTGACCTTATCACCTACAGCTGTGCCGAGTATGACTGCAGAAACAGGAAGCTTGGCCTTTACAAAATCTGCAGCTTCACGCAATTCATTTATATTATCAACATGAACAACTGCACCCAGTATGGAAACACCATTTTTAACTTCAGCATTCTGAATCAATTCTTTCAGCTCGTCCTGGACCTTGTTTTTCTTAAGGGCGGATAATTCATGTTCAGCGTCTTTCAGTTCTGCCTGCAGTTTTTCAATGCGTTCCAGAATCCCTGTGCTGTTTGATTTCAATGCATCTGCAGCAGAATTGATAAGCTTTCTGTCTTCCTGCATCATTTCATAAGCAGCCCAGCCTGTGACAGCTTCAATTCTTCTGACACCGGATCCGATACCGGACTCTCCGATAATTCTGAAGGATCCTAATTCTCCGGTATTGGATACGTGCGTACCACCGCATAATTCCTTGCTGAATTCACCAACGGAAACGACACGGACGATATCGCCGTATTTTTCTCCGAACAGAGCCATCGCTCCCAGATTTTTAGCTTCATCAATCGGCATTTCATTAATGGACACTGATGTGTTCTTGATGATTTCAGCATTGACGATATCTTCAACTTCCCTGATCTGCTTTGCAGATAATGCTTCCGGCCAGGTGAAGTCGAATCTCAGTCTGTCAGGAAGTACCAGGGAACCTGCCTGATTGACCTGATCGCCGAGTACTCTTCTAAGTGCAGCCTGCAGCATATGCGTGCCCGTATGGTTTCTGGCCAGTTTTTCACGTCTGTCGCGGTCTACAACTACATTGACCTCTTCGCCTGCGCGAATGATGCCTTCTTTAACTTCACCGATAATGTAAGTGATTCCATCAGGAAGCTTCTTGGTATTTTCAACAATAATGGAACCTTCAGCTCCGGTAATGATGCCTGTATCACCAATCTGTCCGCCGCCTTCAGCGTGGAAAGGAGTATTGAGAAGGATTGCTGTGATTTCTGTACCATCTGCGGCAGAAGCAAGTTCTTTGCCATCTTTGCCTACGAGAAGGAGTTTCGTTGTCCCGTCTTCATCAATGGTTGATAAAGAAGAAATATCCAGTTTTGTCGTATCAGGCGTTGCCACCTTGGCAGAAACCTTAGCGCGGGCTGCTCTTGCTCTTTCCTTCTGTTCAGCCATTGCAGCTTCAAAACCGGCCTTATCAACAGAAAGTCCCTTTTCAGCGGCGATTTCCTGTGTTAGTTCCCATGGGAATCCATAGGTATCATATAATTTGAAAACGCGTTCCCCGGAAATATTTTTTTCATTATGTTTCTGGGTATCTTCTATCATTTCGGAAAGAAGATCAATACCCGCATTCAATGTTGTCTGGAATCTTTCTTCTTCCATTCCAGCTACTTTCTTAATGTATGCCTGTTTATCCAGCAATTCCGGATAGGCAGGTTTCATCATATCGATGACTACATCGATCATATGACCCATGAATGGATCCTGAATGCCAAGCAGTTTTCCGAAACGTACAGCACGTCTGAGGATTCTGCGGAGTACATAACCTCTTCCTTCATTGGAAGGCAGAATGCCGTCAGCAATCATATTGGTAATGGCTCTGGCATGATCCGAAATAACTTTCAATGCAACATCGCCCTGTGCACTCTTTCCATAGGAAACACCGGAGAGAGTAGATGCTTCTTCAATAATCGGGAAGAACAGGTCTGTTTCGAAATTGTTTTTCTTGTGCTGCAGTACGGCTGCAAGACGTTCCAGACCTGCACCGGTATCAATGTTTTTCTTTGCCAGAGGAAGATAGGAGCCATCCTTCTGACGGTCATACTGGCTGAATACCAGGTTCCAGATTTCAAGGAAACGATCACCGTCTCCGCCCATCTGATTTTCCGGGTCTGTTCCGAATTCTTCTCCCTGATCGAAGAAAATTTCAGAATCAGGGCCGCACGGGCCTTCACCGATTTCCCAGAAATTATCGGCAAGAGGATAAATATGATTTTCCGGCAGTCCGATCATCGTATGCCAGTAATCATAAGCTTCCTTATCATCCGGATAGATTGTAACATACAAGCGGGAGCTGTCAAGTTTGATTACTTCAGTAAGGAATTCCCATGCCCAGGAAATAGCTTCCTTCTTGAAATAATCGCCAAAGGAGAAGTTTCCCAGCATTTCGAAAAATGTATGGTGTCTTGCAGTATATCCTACATTTCCGATATCACCAGTGCGGATGCACTTCTGGCTTGTTGTGATTCTATGTCTCGGCGGTTCAACCTTGCCTGTGAAAAACGGTTTTAATGGTGCCATTCCGGCGCCGATCAGCAAAAGACTCGGGTCATCCTTAGGAATCAAGGAAAAACTCTTTAATCTAAGATGATCTTTTTTATTTTCAAAAAACGAAAGATACGACTCGCGAATATCATTGCCCTTCATGATAGACCCCCTTAATTAATTGCCCCTTCATTATATATGACTTGCCTAATCCATGCAAATATGGATTAGCATACTTCACGTGATTAAGCCCAATCTCTTTGAGAAACGGAATGATAAGATCATTCTTATAAGCGTATGACCGCCAATTGCTTTCCTAAATCCCTGTACCGGATTTCATCATACTCTCCATAAAGGATTTCCTCGCCATCTCCTGCTTCCGCTTCTACCTTCCCTGTCGGGTCAATAAAGAGAGAATGCCCGCCAAGCTTGAGCCCGTGGTACTCTCCTGCCATATTGACCGCGCAGACGCAGATCCCGTTTTCTATAGCCCTGGCTCTTGTAAGGACTTCCCATTGAGGAATATGGACGGCAGGCCATGAAGCCGGAGCCAGCACTAATGTCACTCCGCTCTTTGCCATTTTTCTCCACATTCTCGGAAAATAGAACTCATAACAGACAGCCATTCCGGTTTTGACACCGTTGATTTCAGTATTCATCAAACTGTTTCCGGGAACCATCAATTTTGATTCCTCATATCCGTAAAACAGATGACGCTTGCTGTACTGTGCCTGGATTTCCCCATTCGGGCCGAACACGATCCCCATGTTGCTGATCTTGCCATTGACTTCTACAGGAAGCGTCCCCGCCTCCAAAGTAACATGATGATAATTGGCAAATGAGGATAATCCAGAGATCAAACTGTCCCCAAGCCTTGTTGCATTTTTATCTAAATTGTGAAAATCATATCCGATTGTCCACAATTCCGGCAGCACCAGAACGTCACTGTTTGGAACTGCTTGTTCCAAGAGCTGGAATGCATGCCGTATATTTCTGTCCTTCTGCCCTGAGTCAACTTCCATTTGGATCATGGCTATTTTCATAAGAGCTGCACCATCCATTAATATTCATAAATTTAGTATTCATCTATCATTGTAAAAAGGCTGTAGCAAAACAAAAAATCTACAGCCTTATTTCAACATTACTTTATTTTCCGCTTCTTGATTCAGTTATTTCATGACGATTGCCAGCTAAAATGCGCGATCCCGTTACAGAACCCTGTTTGCGCCGACATATCTGTCATGCCAGTAGCCGCTTTTCATCGTTGCTACAGCCACGCCCTTGCTCGAGGTCGCGCTGATGAAATATCCGTCCCCTAAGTACAATCCGGAATGCGAGATTCCCTGATCATACGTTTTAAAGAAAACAAGATCGCCGGGTTCGAGTGCGTTCACTGAAATCTTTCTCCCGGAAGTATACTGCTCGTCAGCTGACCGGGGAAGGACAATCCCTTTCCGGTTGAAAACATACTGAATAAAACCTGAGCAGTCAAATCCCTTCGGCGTCGTACCGCCGAACTGGTACGGAACTCCAATGTACTTCTGCGCTTCTTCTGTAATCGCCTTAACAGTGCTGTTTGTTATCACCGAGCTGTGCCACTGTACCAGGAAATCATTGATTCCCGTACTCTGGATTTGGGCACTGCTGCTTTTCTTTACGGCAGCGGGAGCATCTGAGCCGGTTTTTGAAGCCGTTTTCATAGAATAGCCGGTCAATGCTTTATAAGTGGCAGGACCGATGATTCCATCCGCTGTCAGATGCCTTTTCTTCTGGAACTTCACGACAGCCTTGTATGTTGCCTTGTCATAGGTGCCGTTTGCTTTTACATTCAGTCCATAGAGAGCAAGACGTCTTTGAAGGATCCTGACATCATTCCCATGGGAACCCATCATGTAATCAGCATAAGATACGTTGAAAGTTCCAAAAACCAACAGGCAGGCCGCTAAAACTGTGTACTTTTTTATTTTCATACACACACTTCCTTAAATATTTACATATTTACGATGACTTTTCATAAAACATAGTTTCATTGATACGTGTATAGACTCTCCTTTTGCTAAAAGAATCTGCATGCATCATCGATTCAGCGATGCATATATTCGTTAGATTTCCATTATGTATTTTATCATAAAATCATCAGCAAGTGTTATTCAGCATCCGATCAATTTTGATAATTTATCAATCATTTCCATAGATTTTTCCGCTGATAAAGTTTCTGTCAATCATCGTTTCGATATGATAGGCCGGGTTGATTTTCCTTAATTCATCAGATATTGCATGATAAATTTCCCCATCATTCAATTTACAGTAGCCTGTCAGCGCCAGTTCAAAGGAAAGATCGATTTCTCCTTCTTTTTCCTGAACAAAAAAGTCATGATAGGAAAGCGGTAGTCCCGATCGGTAAATGGCAGCTTCCAGATCTCTTTGATATTCTGCCTCCCTTGGATTGGATACCGCTTTAGGATCGGCATGGATCACCGCCTGGATATTCAGTTTTTCACGCAGAACAGTCGTGACATTTTCTGAAAGCTCATGGCTTTGCATAAAGGTCAATGAGCTGTCCAGCTCTACATGCGCTGTAGCAAAATGATTTTCAGGACCGTAATCATGCACAATCAGGTCATGCACACCATACACGCCCTTGCATCCAAGGATGCAGTTTTTTATGCTTTCATAAATCTCGGGATCCGGCGTAGAACCCATAATTGAATTCACCGCTTTTTTCATAATCGTATATCCTGTCCATAGGATGACCAGCGACATCAATACGCCCATGTATCCGTCAATATGGTAATGAAAGAAAGACTCGACTAAAGTTGCCGCCAAGACGCTTGAGGTGGACAGGAGGTCTGACAAAGAATCCGCGCTGTAAGCATTGAATGATTCAGAATTGATCTCCTTCCCTGTCTTCTTATACTGCCATGCCAGAAATAATTTTCCGATGATGCCCAGTGTTAAGCTGATAATGATCAAAGGAGAATATTCCGTATCTGTCGGATTGGAAATCTTATGCGCTGATTCTATGAAAAGCGTAATGCCGACATATAGGATAATGGCAGCCATAACGGTAGCATTGATGTATTCCAGGCGCCCGTGGCCAAATGGATGCTCTTTATCCGAGGGTTTTGCAGCGTAATAGAAGGTCATCATCAATAAAATGATTGATCCCATATCTGTTAAATTGTTAAACCCGTCTCCCATAACAGATAAGAAACCGCTCGACCAGCCGGCAAAGATTTTGGCGGAGGCTAATATAAAGTTAACTGCAAGACCAATAGCGCAAGTAAGCATTGCCTTACTGCTTCTTGGATTATCTTTTAGAAATCCCAGTTCCATAATATGACCCTTTGCGAAGAAATGTAGAAAGCATACCTTAATTTATATTTAAATGCATAATATGCCAAGCAGGCCGCTCCTTACGGAATACCTGCTTGGCATATTGTTAGGTTTCATCATAATTCATCGAAATCAATTTCGTTCAGTATATCACGCAGCTTAAGGGCTTCTTCCTTAGTCAGCGTAATTCCCTTTGTCATAGCTGTATGATCTTCATTCCAAGAACGCAGATCAAATTTCTCTTCCCGGTTATTCCAGCTTGTGTAAGTCAATTGCTTTTTCCATCCATTAGGCGCAATTGACAAATCGCCCAATTCCTTTTGTATCGTGTATGTAATTTTAGCAGCCATTCAACTTCACCTCTTAAAATCATGAATATGCTTTATATGGTATCATAAGGTCTTTTGTAAATCAACAGACCCGCCTGAGTCTCTGCCCTATCCATGATTAAAAGGTCAGTCTGGATACATGCCTGTTTTCCTCCTGCTTTTTGCTGATCCAGAATTTAAATTTTTTCTTATCCTTCCTGGAAACGCATGACATCTGAACAGGCAGGCCCACGATTCCTCCTGCTACTCTGGCACCTATATAAAGATGATCCCAGCAATTGGAAACACCCGTAATCTCTGAATATTCTATAGGCATGTATAAAGATTTGAAAGAAAAGTCGAAGTCCGAATTTAAAAATGACCATGGAACCGATACGAGGAGCTTCTTCTCGCATACGAGTGCTACCGGTGTGTGCAGCCTGTTGATTCTCCATACAGAAAAGCAAAATACACAGGCTGCCACTACATATAAAATATTTCCATATTCCATGGCATATGTAATAATCGTTGCGCAGATTAAAACATAAAACAAGGACATAGCTACTATATAAATCTTCGCACGGCAGCATTCCCACTGGATTTTGCCATATACCTCTTCTTTGAAAGTATCCATAAACCTCCCCAAAATGCACGGCAGCAAGGCCGATCAATTATCTGCGGTATTTCCATCCTGCCCTTCCCCTGGGAGGCCCGAAAACTGCATCGTATACCATCCATCGCTGTGCATCTTTTTCCGACCAGCGTCTAGGTATCAAGCCTTCACTGTCCGGGTTGCTGCTGGCCTCCATCTGAGCTGGTTCAGCAATCTTTTTCTTCACATGTGCCTTTGCCTTGTCAGGCATCTTTCTCTCCGGCAGCGGCGTTTTTATCTCTGGAACTGTTTTTACGCGGGCGGGCTCATATTCACGTTTTGGAGCCGGAGCTGTTTCAGGCTCAGATACGTTCCTTCTCTTAACAGGCTCAGGATCTTGAACAGGCGCTTCATTTTGAGAGGACTCATCCTGGGCTTTCCGGCCGATGGAACTATCCGGAGACGTTGTATCAGGAGAAGTGTTATCTTCCTCTCCATTTCCCTCAGGCGTGCTCTGTCCCCATGTTTCAAGGATCTTTTTCCTGAGCGCCTTGTAATCATAATCCTCATCCGGTGTCCCCAGGCCGTCCTCTGCACCGGAAGATCCGTGCTTGAAGTAGCTTACATGGACGGTATGATCTATATGGCTTTCTCCTTCCCTCTTCCTGAAAGAGCCCAGACCGGATGAATTTCCATTTTCTAAGAACACCGCGGACAGTCGCGCAAAAGGGTACCGCCGGATCAGCCAGACCATTATGGCGAGGATGCACATTAGCTCAATCAAGTATTCATTCACTTGCAGTGTACCTCCTTATAATGGCAGAATCAGTTTTTCTTCTCACTGCTGCCTGCAATATTTTCTCTCATTTCAGTATCGGCCACAATGTTCTTCATATTGTAATAATCCATGACTCCAAGATTTCCGGCTCTAAGAGCATCGGCAAGTGCAAGCGGCACCTTTGCCTGCGCTTCTACGACCTTTGCCTGCATTTCCTGCGTATACGCACGCATTTCCTGCTCTTTGGCAACTGCCATCGCTCTTCTTTCCTCTGCTCTTGCCTGTGCAATCTGCTTGTCAGCTTCAGCCTGATCAGTCTGGAGCTGTGCGCCGATATTTCTTCCGACATCCACATCAGCTATATCAATGGAGAGAATTTCAAAAGCCGTGCCGGAGTCGAGGCCTTTTCCAAGCACTGTCCTGGATATATGATCCGGATTCTCAAGAACGTCGGTATGCTTTTCAGAAGAGCCTACCGTTGTAACGATGCCTTCACCGACACGGGCAATAATCGTTGCTTCACCTGCACCGCCGACGAGACGATCGATATTGGCACGAACAGTGACCCTTGCTCTTACCTTAAGTTCGATGCCATTTTTTGCAACAGCAGAAATCGTCGGTGTTTCAATGACCTTCGGATTAACGCTCATCTGCACGGCTTCCAGTACATTTCTGCCGGCAAGATCGATAGCTGCTGCCTGTTCAAAGGACAAAGCAATCTGTGCTCTGTGTGCTGCAATCAATGCATCCACCACATTATCAACATTACCGCCAGCCAGATAATGAGCTTCCAGCTGATTGCTGTTTAAGGACAATCCCGCCTTGATTCCTTTGATCAAGGGAAGAACTATCATCCTTGGCTCAACGCGGCGGATCCGCATCCCTACCAAATTGAACAGGGATATATTTACATCGGCAGCCAGGGCAGAAATCCACAGCCCGACCGGGACGAAATGCAAGAAGATGGAACCGGCCAGCACAGCCAGAATTAAAACTCCCACAGGGAAAACGAAAGGATCCATAAGTACCTCCTAATGGAATACAAGCAAGGCCAGCCTTGCTATGCTTTTCTTACAATCAAGTAATTGTTTTCAACTTTCACTACACGGACTTCGCAATTCTTCTCAATGTACCCGTTCTCGGAAATTGCATCTTTAATATCCCCGTCAATTGAAATTTTTCCGGTGGGCCTCAATGTTGAGACGCTGATCCCGGACTTTCCTTCAAATGAGCTGAGGTCCTTTGAGGAAGATAAGTAACCTTCTTTATTCGTCTGTCTGGCATGAAGTGTAATCTTCTGCCAGATGTGGTTGTCGGGAAGGTATTTGAAAAGGAAATAAGCCCCGACACAGGAAGCCAGTACTGCAAACAGAAGAATATAAAGAGCCGTCATGTTTCCGCCAAAAGTAAAAAAGAGACCTGCCATAACTGCGATGAAACCGGCGCCTATGAATATGCCCGTATACATCACGAGAATATCCAGAATAATCAATGCGATGCCGCCGAAATAAAGCGCAAATTCAAGAGACTGCCCGCCTTCATAGTACCAGTTCGTTCCTATGAGGATAAGGCCCGCCAGAATGGCTATAAGGCTTCCTCCGGAAAAACCTGCCGTCTTTATCTCGATCACGATGGATAAAATGATGATGATTGAAAATAAAGTATCCACAACCGGATCTTTAATAATCGACGCCGCCACTCCTCCATCACTGGCAAGAACCGTGCAGGGAAGCATGAATGCAGAGATAAAAAAAGCAAGAAGAACTTTAAGATTTTTCAACTCAAATCACCTCCTCTTAAGATTAATTATACATAAAAATCAATATGGTAACTAGGCCTGCCGCGATTTCATTTACACATTCACGAAAAATTCCTCAGCGGAACCAGTCAGGAGAGCAGAAAAATCAGCGGAAGATTGCATCCCGCTGATTTTTCTGCTCTTTTACTTTTTATTTGCCAGAATTCTTTCTCTGACCAATAACTTTGACCCCGTTCATATATGGAACCAATGCATCCGGTACTCTGATTGTTCCATCAGCCTGCTGATAGTTTTCCATAATGGCAACTACAGTACGTCCGACAGCCAGTCCGGAACCATTCAATGTATGAACAAATTCAGGTTTTTCTCCGGTCTTTCTGCGGAATCTGATATTAGCGCGTCTGGCCTGGAAATCCAGACAGTTGGAGCAGGAGGAGATTTCCCTGTACTTATTCTGCGCTGGCATCCAGACTTCGATATCGTAAGTCTTAGCCGAGGAGAATCCAATGTCTCCCGTGCACAGGCAGACGACATGATACGGCAATTTTAAGAGCTGCAGGATCTTCTCAGCTTCTTTTGTCAGGGATTCCAGTTCGTCCCAGCTGTCTTCCGGTTTGCAGTATTTAACCATTTCCACTTTATGGAACTGATGCTGTCTGATCAGGCCGCGTGTATCCTTGCCTGCTGATCCTGCTTCCTTTCTGAAGCATGGTGTCAGTGCTGTAAAATGCACCGGAAGTTTATCTCCATCGATGATTTCTCCAGCAAAGAAGTTGGTCAGCGGAACTTCAGCGGTCGGTGTCATGTACATGTTTTCGCCTTCGACTTTGTACATGTCATCAGCAAATTTAGGAAGCTGGCCAGTTCCCTGCATGGAGTTTCCGTTGATGATGTATGGAGGAATGACTTCGATGAAATCATTTTCCTGTGTGTGGACATCCAGCATGAAATTATAAACAGCTCTTTCAAGACGTGCAGCACCATCCAGATAGAAATAGAAGCGAGCTCCGGAAACCTTTCCTGCTCTTTCAGAATCCAGGATTCCAAGGGTATCGCCTAATTCATAATGGGCTTTAACAGGGAAATCAAAGGTCGGGATTTCTCCCCAGCGTCTGACTTCCGGATTTTCAGAATCATCTTTGCCCACAGGAACAGACTTATCGGCCATATTAGGAATATGAAGCAGCAGTTCTTTCAGTTCAGCTTCAATAGATGCCAGTTCGCTGTCAATGGCAGAAATCTTTTTTCCTACTTCGCGCATATCCTCAATATCCTTGGAAGCATCCCTGCCTTCCTTTTTTGCCTGGGCAATCATCTTGGATGCAGCGTTTTTCTGGCTCTTCAATACTTCTGTCTGCTGAAGCAGTTCTCTTCTCTTCTGATCCAGATCAAGAACGTGATCCAAATCAAAGGGATTATGTCTATTAACCAGGTTTTCCTTTACTTCCTCAGCATGCTCCCTAATGAACTTCATATCCAACATAGTTAACACTCTCCAATGCAATAAAATTTTAAATTGGCATATACGGCAAATGATGATCAAATAAAAAAACTTCATCCCAACATGGGACGAAGTTCATCGCGGTACCACCCAATTTGCATAAAAGCCAGCTTATGGTTTTTATCGGTCACCAGCCGTCCGATTCATCACCGGCCACTCCGAAGTGGAAGCTTCTTTCTCCGCCCTGACTCACACCAGCCGCCAGGTCTCTGATCAGCATCAAAAGAAACCATTCTTCATCATCATGTCATATTTGATATTTATTATATTCCTTAAGAACTTATTTGTAAATAGAACCAAATGTTCAATAAGCGAAACGATTAATCATGAATCAGGTCATACCAGGCATCAGCAAGGGCTGCATATTCTTCAAGCGAGAATGTTTCCCCTCTTCTTGAGCCATCGATCCCCGTCACCTCGAAAATCTTCCTGCTGATTTCATTAGGTATGCCGCCAAACTTAACGGCATTCGTAAAGACCTTTCTTCTCTGCGCAAATCCCATCTTGATCAAGCTGAAGAGAAGCTTGCTGTCTTTGACGGAAACGGCAGGCTCGCTTCTTCTTCTGAGCCTTAAGACAGTGGAAGTAACCTGAGGACGCGGGATGAATGCTGTCGGAGGGATATCCAGGACCCTCTCCGCCGTGCAGTAATACTGTACAGCCAGTGTAAGCGCACCATAGTCCTTTGTTCCCGGATCTGCCAGAATCCTGTCGGCTACTTCTTTTTGCGTCATAAATACAAAAAGGGAAATGGGAAGATCTGAATGAATCAGAGATAAGAGTATAGGCGTTGTTATATAGTACGGAAGATTTGCCGCACAGTGCCATTCTTTATCCCCTAAAATTCCCTTGAGATCAGCCTTCAGAACATCCTCATAAATAATTGTGACATTCTTATATTTTTCCAGTGTCGAATCAAGGACACGTTTCAAACTCTGATCCACTTCAAAGGCAATGACGTCAGATCCTCTTTCTGCCAAAGCCTGTGTAAGCGTACCAATGCCTGCACCTATTTCCATAACAGAAACGTCCGGTGTTATTTCAGCCGCATCCGCTATAGCAGCTACAATATCCGGGCGGACGAGAAAATTCTGTCCCAATCTATGCTTTGCGTGAATCCCGAAACGATTTATGACATACTGAACCACTTTCCGGTCAGCTAAGTTTGCATCTAGCATGAACTCTCCTTCTGGCACACCTGCAAAGCATTTTCCCACTCTTCACGTGTAACACCATAATGATTTAATCTTTTTAAAAACTGCTTTGCGTTGCCATACCCTATACCAAGAACAGCACCAACTGCTTCCCTTTTTGCTGAAGAATCGGCCTTTCCGATAAGTCCGCCCTTAAATAAGTCTTCTTCTGAGAATAAGCGGGAGTCTTCCAGACTGCTGATACGGAGTTTGTACAATGCTTTCCTGATCGATTCAGGAGAAGCATCCTCGATTCCCACATCATCCTTTGTGGATGCTTCATCTTTTGGTACAAAAGCATTCAATGCCTTTGGAAAGAGCTTAATCAAACGTTTCCTTATTCTTTCCCCGGGGCCATCCGGATCCGTCAGGATAATAATTCCCCGCTTTTCATGAGCCAGGCGGATCCTCTCAATTACCTCCGGACGAAGCGTAAAACCTTCTGTTGCAATCATGTCCGCATCTACAGCCATGCTTACTCTTGCTATATCTGATTTTCCTTCAACTACGATTACTTGTTTTATCATATCAATCTCTTGCTACATAGCCGATTCCGCGAACGGTATGTATGTACTTCTTTCCTATCTTTTCATCAATCTTGCTGCGCAGGTACCTGATGTAAACATCAACAATATTTGTCTTCCCTGCATAACCATAGCCCCAGACCTTTTCCAGTATTTCTTCTCTCTTCAGGACTCTGTTCTTATTCTTTGCCAAAAACAGAAGCAAATCAAATTCTTTCTTTGTCAGATCCACTGCTTCCCCGGCAACGCGGACTTCATGACGATCCGGGTAAATGGAAAGATCGCCGATAGTAAAGGACGGATCCGTTACAACTTTTGGCTCTTCATGGCGTCTTAAGGCAGAACGAATTCTTGCAACCAGTTCTTTCGTTGCATATGGCTTTGTAATATAATCATCTGCCCCTGCATTCAAAACAGCGACTTTAGTATCAACGCTGCTGTCTGAAGACAAGTATATGATCGGTATGGAACTGATTTCGCGAACTTTGCCAAGAAGTTCCATTCCGTTTCTTGGCGCTGAATCCGGATCAAGCAGAATAATATCGACCTGGCGCTGGCCTGCCAGATCTACAGCAGAATCCCCGGTATTATCAGTCAGGCAGTTGAACCCTTCTTCTTCCAGTTTTAACTGCATGAACCGGCTCACACCTGCATCTGGTTCAAGAATCAATACACAGTTTCTCATTTTAGGTTCCTCCAAATAACAAAAAAGCCGAGAGACATCTTCGCAGCGGGACTGATTCATCCCGGTTATTATTAGTAGTTATTATTATTTTTATTTTCTGCGAAAAAGATGAATATGTTATTAATGAATTCTATTTTTTCTCTCATATTCATCATACCATAGCTTTAATCAAATTCAAGTTTTAATCGTTAAGAAACACATCGTCAGTTAAAAATTTAAAGAAATCTTAAAGAATAATTGGACAGATGCCCTCATTTGATTAATATCTCTGCCTGACTCATTAAGTGTTATATTTCAAAAGCGGGATAATCATCCAGCCGCTGTTCATTATCAGTCATTCATTAAAGAATCACGGTTTATATTTATGGAATGAGCATAGTATAATATTTCTATAGTCCATCAAAGCAATTTCAAAATAGATTAAGAAGGAGCATATTCATGCATCAATATTTAACTTTCATCGGGGGATTCCCCATACGGTTTTATGGCATTTTCTTTTCACTCGCCATCATCTTTGGCTGCATCATGGCTTATTTCTTATTGAAAAAGAGCAGAACCGGATGGGAGGAGTGCATTTTTGATTTAGGCCTGACCATCGCTTTCTTCGGCATTATAGGAGGCAGGCTCTGGGATGTATTCTTCTTTGACTGGGATTACTATCATGATCATCTGACGGAAATTCCTTATGTCTGGCAGGGCGGCATGGCTATACAAGGCGGTGTCATTTTCGCCTGCGTTGCTGCGTACTTTTTCTTAAAGAAGAAAAATATACCGATCCTTCCATTTGCAGATATAGTTACGCCTGCCATCATCCTTGGCCAGTCGGTTGGCAGGATCGCCAATTTTATGAACGGGGACGCATTCGGCCATCCCACGGGGCTTGGATACGGAATCCTGTACCCGGCGACCACTCTGGCGTACAAGACGTATGGCCCTCAGCCCCTTTGGCCGGCTGAAGTATGGGAATGTCAGGGAGACCTGATCATTTTCTGCCTTTTGATCTGGTACTCCTGCTTCAAGCACCCCAAAGGCACGACGTTCTGCCTTTATATTATGCTTTATTCCCTCCTGCGATTCTTTCTTGAATTTTTCCGCGGAGATTACGGAACCTATGCATTGGATCTCAAGAGTGCGCAAATCACTGCTCTTATCGGATTCGTCATTGCAGCAGCCTTTTTCATTTACTTCTATTTCAAAAACAGTATCTTTGAAGAACCTAAGGCCGATTGATTATATAAAAAACAGCTCTGCGTCAGTCATGCAACGCAGAGCTGTTTTTTTATGCCTGAATGTCAGACATTGAATCTGAAATAAGCGACATCCCCATCCTGGATGATATAATCTTTTCCTTCTACCCTGAGCAGTCCTTTTTCACGGACATTCGCATACGAGCCGTACCACATTAAATCATTATAAGAAACGATTTCTGCTCTGATAAAGCCTCGTTCAATGTCACTATGAATCTTTCCTGCAGCCTTAGGAGCTTTCGTTCCTGCTCTTACTGTCCAGGCACGGCATTCATCGGGTCCGACGGTAAAGAAGTTGATAAGGCCCAGCATGGAATAGGCAGCGCGGATCAAGTGGTTGACACCTGGTTCATCTTCGCCCAAATCGGCCAGGAACATCTTGGCTTCTTCCGGATCGAGTTCTGAAACTTCTTCTTCGATCTCAGCCGAAATAGGAATCCACTTAGCGCCTTCCTTCTCGGCTTCCTCTGAAGCTTTCTTGACATACTCATTCTTCATAGGATCGGCAATGTCATCTTCTGAAATGTTCAGGACATAAAGCACCGGCTTCAATGTGATTAAATTCAGTTCCCTGATGACAGCAAGATCATCTTCAGAAAGATCGAGCGTTCTTGCAGGAATGCCTTCCTGCAGTGTATCAAATACTTTATTCAGGACAGGAAGTTCAGCTTTTGCTTCCTTGATCCCCGCCTGAGCAAGTTTTGCTACTTTCGTTTTCTTCTTTTCGACGCTTTCAAGATCTGCCAGGCAGAGTTCTGTATTGATAATACCCATATCACGCACAGGATCCACAGTACCTTCGACATGTGTGATATCCCCGCTTTCAAAGCAGCGTACGACATGAGCGACCGCATCGGTTTCCCTGATGTGGCTGAGGAACTGGTTTCCAAGGCCTTCACCTTTAGATGCCCCTGCGACGAGCCCTGCAATATCGACAAAACGGGTAAAAGCAGGTGTAATCTTTTTAGGATTGAACATTTTTGCCAGATCGTAAATACGATGATCTGGTACTTCTACTATACCTACGTTTGGTTCAATCGTACAGAACGGGAAGTTTGCAGCTTCTGCTCCGGCTTTCGTGATCGCATTAAATAATGTACTCTTGCCGACATTAGGCAAGCCGACAATACCAATTTGAAGATTTGTACTCATTTTCAACCCACTTTCAAACAAACTAAAATACTTTCCCAATCCACCCGGGCAAAATCATTTTTATAATTCTTTCAGGGCTTTCTTCATTCTTTCAGCTGCTGCTTTTGTAAGTTCCGGAGTATTGAAAGATGTCAGTCTGATAAAGCCTTCACCGCACAGGCCTAATCCGGATCCCGGAGAACAGATCACCTGTGCCTTATCAAGCAGAAAATCGAAAAATTCCCAGCTTGTCATTCCTTCCGGAACAGCTGCCCAGATATACGGGCTGTTGATACCGCCATATGCATTGAGACCGGATTCTTCACAGGCATCCATGATGATCTTTGCATTTTCGCGATAAGCAGCAAGTGCAGCCTGAATCTGCTTTTTACCCTCTTCCGTATAGGATGCTTCTGCCCCGCGCTGAACAATATAGGAACAACCTTTGAACTTTGCACGCTGATGGCATTTCCACAGTTCATTGGCTGAAACCTTGTCATCTTTCTTTGTTTCAAGCATCAATTCCTTCGGAACGACACAGTAACCGCAGCGAAGACCTGTGAGTCCTGCCGTTTCGGAATAAGAGCGGAATTCAATCGCAACGTCCTTAGCTCCTTCGATTTCATAAATGCTGTGCGGAATATTTGGCTCAGTAATAAAGGCCTCATAAGCAGCATCAAAGAAAATGACAGCTCCAGTCTGCTTTGCGTATTTCACCCACATCGTAAGATTGCTCTTGTTCAAAGCGGTTCCTGTCGGGTTATTTGGCGAGCATAAGTAAATGATCATCGGATCATGCTGCGGAAGATTTGCCTTAAAATCACATTCTTCATAGCAGGGAAGATATTCAAGCTTCGAGTATGCGCCGTTGATGAATTTCCCGCCGCGGCCGGCCAGGACATTGCTGTCAACATAGGGAGAATATACAGGGTCTGTTATTGCAGCGATATCACTTTCAGCAAAAATTTCCTGCATATTCCCAATGTCATATTTTTCACCATCGCTGACAAAAATTTCATCTGGTGAAATATCGCAGCCTCTGGACTGGAAATCATTTTTTGCAATAGCTTCGCGCAGGAAAAGATATCCCTGCTCCGGGCCGCAGCCGGGGAACGTCCCGCCGCGGGACATCTCGTCTACAGCCTTTTTCATGGCTTCAGCAGCAGATGGAGCAAGCGGCTGTGTTCCATCCTCAATATCCAGCGAAATAATATCTGCATCAGGATGAGATTCCTTGTATGCATTCTGTTTTTCATTGATTTCATCAAAAAGACAAGCGCTCTGCAAGTTTAAATATTTTTCATTGCAATGTGCCATAACAAACTTCCCTTCTTATTATCCTTAGAATCTTCCATCTGTACAACTTATCATTGAAACCGCCCGATGATTGCAATCATCTTATCACAGGGAATTTCATGAATCAAAAACGCATGGAGGCAGTATGCCTGACCGGGTTACAGCTGCAGGCATACCTTGCCAAGGACATGATCGATCGGAACCGGCCCGATGAAACGGCTGTCAGAGCTGTGGTTCCTGTTGTCCCCCATGACGAATACATCGCCTTCAGGAACAGTATAAGATCCGTCCATAGAAAATTCCATTGGTTCATTGATATATGGTTCATCCAGCTTTTCACCATTTCTATATACGTGTCCGTCATGGAATTCCAGCTTGTCTCCCGGTTTTCCGATAACGCGTTTGACCCAGATATTATGACCCTGAGTACTATGCTCGAAAATGGCAATGTAATTATCAAGCGGTTCTGTGAGATCATCCATCCAGGATCTTTCCCTGTGGGTCCGGCTGTCTATGATGACGATATCCCCGTAATTCGGAGTTTCTCTAAGTACGTGGCTGATTTTTGAAACAATGAGATACTCTCCATTTGTCAAAGTCGGATACATGGACGACCCTGATACCTTTGTCGGTACGAAGAGAAAAATATGAATCAGCATTGCCAGGAACAATGCCACTACGATTGAGTAGATCCAGTCTAAAATTTCATGCATATATGTTGAAACCCCTTTTCATTTCCATAGTAAGCGATCTGCTTAAATACCCTTTTAGTAAATCGTATCTTTTATTTTACAACATAAAGCAATCTTATGCCATTAAATAAAAGATAAAGAAGGAAAGGCGGATTGTATAATTAAGTTGAACACTTAAAAATCCATAGCGAACCCTTGTGGTAAAATGTAGTTGCACAAAAAACACAACCACAAAGGAGAATCGCTATGGATCAAAATCATTTTACCACGGATACGTTACGCAAAAAAGGGGCTCATTTAACTTTTGAGGAACGAGTCATTATCCAAACGCGTCTCCGCGACAAGCAATCGTATCGGAGCATAGCCCGTGAGATTGGGTGCTGTGTCAATACGGTACGCAACGAGGTGAAGCGTGGCAAGGTTCTTTGCTATAACGGCAAGGTGGAACGCTATCGCGCAGCAGACGGGCAAAGCACCTATGAGGCGCATCGCGAAAACTGTGGTCGCAAATGCGACGCCATAGCAAAGGGAGCATTCCTCGACTATGTGCAGAAGAGACTTCAGGAACATCACTGGTCGCTCGATGCCTGCTTTGGCAGGGCACTGGTTACGGGAGAATTTCAACGTGGCGAGATGGTCTGTACGAAAACCCTGTACAACTATGTCACGCTGGGGCTCCTAGGAAAAATCAAGAGTATTGACCTGCCCTTGCGCGTCAAGCGAAAAAACGCCAGGAAGCGGGTTCGTGAGCGTAAGAAGAAGTTCGGCCGCAGTATAGATGAGCGCGATCCTTCTGTGGATGAGCGTCAGGATTTCGGGCATTGGGAGTGTGACCTTGTACTGGGATCTCGCTCAAAGGACGAAGTACTGCTGACTCTGGTTGAGCGCAAGACACGCTGTTCCCTCATCAGAAAACTGCCCAACAAGGAAAGTGCCTCTGTAATAGCAGCCTTCAGAAAATTGAAGGATGGAATGTTCCGCGGCTGTTTCAGCCGAGTGTTCCTCAGCATTACGACAGACAATGGCAGTGAGTTTTCTAGCCTGTCGGAGCTAGAGAAACTAAGTCACACACGGATCTATTATGCGCATCCGTACTGCTCCAGCGACAAAGGTACGAATGAGAATCACAACGGCTTATTCCGTCGATTTCTTCCCAAAGGGAAGAAAATCCAGGATTACCCAGTGGAATACATTTCCAGAGTAGAGTGCTGGGCCAACACCCTGCCAAGAAAAATACTCGGCTATAAGACACCCGAGGAGTGCTTTAGGGAAGAAATGCTTGCAGCACTTACTGCATAAAGGTTCGCCGGGTGTTCAACTTATTATTGCAATTCGGGATAAAGAAGGAAATCAGTCTGATCAGAAGATTTCAATCTGCAGAAAAGGGCGCTCTACGTAAAACAGGAAAGCGGCTTTCATGGCTGCTTTCCTGTTTAGCTTAATCTATTAAATTAATAAATCCGGATGATTATTACCACAGGCGGACTGCCGGTTTCTTATCACCGAAACGATGGATGGTATCAACGAAACGAACAGTTCCGGTCTTATAACGGAGAACGAGGGTACTTGTTCTTGCACCATCTCCGAAATATCTTACACCTTTCAGGAGTGCGCAGTCTGTAATGGCAGTTTCAGAGAAAATGCAGTCATCGCCCCTTACCAGATCATCCAGGGTCAGCACCTTGTTCGGATCATCGATTCCCATTTTCTTCATTCTTGTCAGTTCTTCTTCTGTATGCGGCAGAAGTTTTGCCTGCATGTCGCCGCCAAGGCATTTAAGTCCTACAGCTGCAAGAACGCCTTCCGGTGCTCCGCCGGAGCCCAGTACCATATGAATGCCGCTTCCCTGAATACCGCAGTCTACAGAAGGAACTACATCACCATCTGTGATCAAACGGATTCTTGCGCCTGCTTCTCTGGCTTCTCCGATAATGCTTTCATGACGTTCCCTGTCAAGAATAACAACTGTCAGGTCAGAAATCTCTCTGTTCATTGCATCAGCAACGTTCTTCAGATTTTCTGTTACGGAAGCATTGATGTCGATACGGCCTTTTGCTCTTGGTCCGACGCAGATTTTCTGCATATACATATCCGGAGCATGAAGCAGACATCCTTTAGGAGCAATAGCCAGTACTGCAATGGCTCCATCCTGTCCTTTGGCAACCAGATTCGTTCCTTCTACCGGATCGACAGCAATATCAACTTCTTCTCCGCCTGCACCTACATGTTCCCCGATATAAAGCATCGGGGCTTCATCAATTTCGCCTTCCCCGATAACAACAGTACCGGAAACCGGTGTCTTTGCGAACTGTTCATGCATTCCGTCGACAGCAGCCTGGTCAGCCCCTTCCTTGTCGCCGGTTCCCATCAGCCGTCCGCTCTTCAATGCAGCTTGTTCGGTAATCCTTACGAATTCCATTGAAAGTTGTCTGTTCATTTCATGCCTCCAAAACAGTATACATAATATTAATATTTAAACTTATTGTATCATATTTTGGCTAAAAGTGTAGTATATATTTCAATTTATATCAGGAAACTGATCAATTGAAGCTAAAAGGGTAGATACTAAATTAAAAAGCAGCCTGACGAATATACGTCAGACTGCCTTCAATTGCAAGATTCCATCTTAAGCGTGGAGTATATCAAGAAGTTCCGTTACATTCTTCTTGCCGAAATGCACATCATCGTCATTAACGATCATGCAGGGAACACTCATGATGTTATATTTCTGCTGCATGTCAGGATAATGAGCCAGATCATAGACATCAACTGTGATGTTCTTATTTCCTGCAGCAATACGTTCGGCTGCGGCAACAAGATCCGGGCACATCGTGCAGGAGAGAGAAACTGCAATATTCAGATGCTTCTTTTCATTGATGGCTGCAACTCTTGCCTCTGCATCTTTTCCGATATCCTGTCCAGGTCCTGCGGCATTATACATGGCAAGAATGAAGGAATTGAATTCATGTCCGCCAGGAACTCCGTGGAAATGCAGGCCAAGATCTTCGCCTTCTGCATTGCAGATGGCAATCGTATGCTCCATTCCCTCAGATGCCTGAATAATCTCAAACTTAACCTTGTCCGAGATTACAGAAAGTTCGCGAACCATCTTTTCATCTTCCTGGGACAGATGCGAATCATCTTTATAGAGTCTCAGCAGTATCGGATTCGTAAAACGGTTCAGGACAGGAGCAAGAGCCTGTCTTGTCTGATCATCAAGGAAGGCTTCCGGCTTCGCTTTTGCAACAGCAGCAGCTTCCTGCTTCTTTTCTTTCGGAGCCAGATTCTTTACATAAGTACGCTTCAGATTCAGTTTTCTGAACTGGCTTCCCAGGTATTTCTCCAGAGAAGTTGCAGCCACTGCACCGTCAGATACAGCTGTTACAACCTGTCTGAGGTTCTTGACACAGATATCACCAGCTGCGTAAACGCCGTCAACATTTGTTTTCTGGTCACGGTCGGTAATAACGTATCCCTTTTCATCGAGATCGATTTTCCCTTTGAGAAGGGCATTCTCAGGAGCATATCCTACAAATACGAATACACCATAGAAATCACTGGGATCCGCTTCATATACTGTTTCTTCTCCGGTCTGTCTGTCTTTAAGGACAACCTTGCGGATAGCACTATCGCCCTTTACTTCCTCAATCTGTGTATGGTAAAGGATCTTTGTATTCTTATTATCTTTCAGCTCTTCCACAGCTGCAGATTCTATACTGAAATCATTTCCTCTTACGACAACAATCAGATTCTTGGCATACTTTGTAAGGAACAGCCCTTCTTCGACAGCCGCATAACCGCCGCCTACAACGAAAATGGTCTTTCCTGTAAAGAATTCGCCATCGCAGGTTGCACAGTATGCCACGCCATGGCCGCGGAAATCATTTTCTCCCTTGAAACCGGCAAGACGCGGATGTGCGCCGCCGGCAAAGATGATTCCCAGTGTTTTGAAATCACCGTTGGAGGTATGAACGACTTTGTAATCATCATCTACATCCATTCCGGTCACTTCTGCATTCAGGAACTCTGCTCCGAATGCTCTTGCCTGACGAGCCATTTCAGCAGTAAGTTTTTCGCCATTCGTGGAGAATATCCCCGGATAGTTGACAACTTCTGCGGTAATTGTAATCTGCCCGCCAACTTTTTCCTTTTCTATTACAAGGACTCTGAAACGCGCTCTCGCCATATAAATAGCGGCGGAGAGCCCAGCTGGCCCCCCGCCTACTACTATGGCATCATAAAATTTTTCCATGATGCCTCCGTTTTATTATAATTTGCCGACTAAGTCAAAGGATGGTTTCAGGGTTTCTTCACCTGGATGCCATTTTGCCGGGCAAACTTCATCGCCGTGTTCGTAAACGAACTGAGCAGCTTCAACCTTGCGGAGCAGTTCATCAGCATTACGTCCGATGTTGCCTGCGCTTACTTCATAGAGTACAACTTCTCCGTCCGGGTTGATGACGAAGGTTCCTCTTTCTGCCTGGCCAGCATCTTCGATGTATACATCAAGATCCTTAGCAAGCTTGCCGGTCGGATCGCCGATCATCGGATATTCAACCTTGCCGATTCTGTCAGAAGATTCATGCCAAGCTTTGTGGACGAAATGGGTATCGCAGGAAACAGAATAGATTTCGCAGCCGATCTTCTTGAAATCAGCATATTTGTTTTCCAGGTCTTCCAGTTCGGTCGGGCATACAAATGTGAAGTCTGCCGGGTAGAAAAACAGGACGCTCCATTTGCCGAGCAGATCCTTATCGGTTACTTCGATGAAATCTTCATTCTGATAAGCCTGAAGCTTGAATTCGCTAATCTTCTTTCCATTTAAAGACATAGTACAATTCCTCCTTGATCATATAATTACTAGAATAATTCTAAATAAAATACTTTTGACGTTCTGGAAGTATTATAACATGCATATCTGATTTTTTCAATATAGATGGTTTATTTTATTTTCTAAATGTTTGAATATATTTGACGAATCCTCAAAACCGTACCCTTTTAACCTAAAAAGCTGCCCGCCGGCAGGCAGCTTTTTATCAGAATATGTACTTTTTCAGCAAATAAATAATAAGACCTAAAGCAAAGACAGCTGCGCCGCCGAGCATAAAGAACCATGCCATCACGAGAGCAATGGCAACAAAAATGACAAAGGCGGCACCAAAAAGGATTTTCTTCCATAAAGGAATCTTCTTTATATCCACAAAGTGAATACGGATTTCCGTATCCTCCTCGGGATCATCCCGTCTCCCATCTTCATTTAATGTCAGCCCATGAAAATTGTCTCTTTCCTGATCAGACATCACTTTCGGTTCTTCCTGATTAGGCTCAACATTCTCGCTTTTTCTATCATCTATCATAACTTTTTAAGTTCGTCATTCAGCAACTCATTGATTACTTTTGGATTTGCCTTGCCCTTTGTTTCTTTCATGATCTGTCCGACCAGAGCACCGACAGCTTTCTTCTTTCCGGCTTTGAAGTCTTCTACTGCCTTTGGATTATTGGCAATGACTTTTACAACCAGTTCCTTGAGTGCGCCTGTATCGCTGATCTGTACAAGGCCCTGTGCCTTGACGATTTCTTCCGGATCTGCTCCGTCTTTCCACATTTCAGCAAAAACTTTCTTGGCAATTTTTCCGGAAATGGTTCCCTTAGCAATCAGAGCCAGAAGTTTGGCGAGATTTTCCGGTGTAACCGGGGCTTTGGCAATTTCTATGCCTGCATTGGAAAGCTGGCTTGCAAATTCGCCCATGATCCAGTTTACGGAAGCCTTGGGATCTGCGCCTGCTGCGACCACCTTTTCAAAGTAATCGGAGGTATCCTTGTCGTTTGTCATATACTGGGCATCCGTAGAGGACAGGCCGAAGTTTGCGATGTAACGTTCGCGTCTTTCATCCGGAAGTTCTGGAAGAGTTTTGCGGATGTCTTCAATGTATTCTTCAGAAACTGTGAAAGGTGCAAGGTCAGGTTCCGGGAAGTAGCGGTAATCGTTCGCTTCTTCCTTTGTACGCATGCTCTTTGTGACGCCTTCCTTTTCATCCCAGGTTCTTGTTTCCTGAATGATCTTTCCGCCGTCTTCAAGAATTTCTGCCTGACGCAGCGCTTCGTATTCAATTGCCTTTTCTACGCCCTTGAAGGAATTGATATTCTTGATTTCCGTCTTGGTGCCAAGTTCTTTCTGACCGACAGGTCTGACAGAAACGTTCGCATCACAGCGAAGGCTTCCTTCTTCCATGCGGCAGTCGGAAATACCGATGTACTGCAGGATAGCGCGCATTTTTTCAAGGTATGCAACAGCTTCCTTGGCAGAACGCATATCAGGTTCAGTAACGATTTCAAGAAGCGGTGTACCTGTACGGTTATAGTCGACAAGGGAATAGTCGGAATCGGTAATGGATGTTCCATGATGAACAAGCTTGCCGGCATCTTCTTCCATATGTGCTCTTGTAATGCGGATCTGTTTCTTTTCTCCGTTTACTTCGATATCAAGATGGCCTCTTTCGCAGATTGGAAGATCGAACTGCGATGTCTGGAAGTTCTTCGGAAGATCCGGATAATAATAATTCTTGCGGTCAAACTTGCTGAAGCGGGAAATCTCGCAATTCAGGGCAAGGCCTGCACGTACTGCAAATTCCAGTACTCTTTTATTCAGGACAGGAAGTACGCCTGGAAGCCCTAAGCAAACCGGGCATACATTTGTATTTGGTTCAGCGCCGAATGATGTTTTGCAGCCGCAGAAGATTTTCGTTGTTGTCTGGAGTTCTGTATGAACCTCCAAGCCAATCACTGCTTCATATTTCATGCCTTAATCTCTCCTTTCGGTGCAATTTGGGTAAATTCAGGATGAGACTGTTCAAAAGTATATGCAGCCTGAATAATTGTTTCTTCGCCAAGCGGCTTGCCGATCAGCTGCATGCCAAGAGGCATTCCTTCATGGAATCCGACCGGGATGCTGATGGACGGAGCACCGATCAGGTTGACCGGAACCGTGCAGATATCTTCCATGTACAGGGAGAGCGGATCAGAGAATGCGCCGAACTTGAATGATGTCCCGGATGCAGAAGGAGCTGCAATCACATCACAGGACTTGTATACTTCATCAAATTCCTGTTTGAGGAGAGTGCGTACCTTCAGCGCTTTCAGATAATATGCATCATAATATCCTGCTGACAGAACATAGTTGCCAAGCATGATTCTGCGCTTTACTTCTTCGCCAAAGCCCGTGCTTCTTGTCTTGATATACATATCAATGATATCTTTGCCTTCTGCACGATATCCGAAGCCTACGCCGTCATAACGGGCAAGGTTGGAACTTGCTTCTGCAGGAGCAATGATATAGTAAACAGAAACACCGCTGTTAATATGCGGGATGGAGACATCGACAAGCTCAGCGCCTTCCTTCTCATAGAAGGCCAGTGCCTTTTTAACAGCCTCTTTGGTCTCAGGCTTAATCCCTTCGCCAAAGAATTCTCTCGGGACACCGATCTTCATTCCCTTCACGTTATTCACAAGAGCTTTCTTGTAATCTTTTTTATCCTGAGGAATGGAGGTGGAATCCTTTGCATCATACCCGGCAATCGCATTTAAAAGAATGGCAGCATCGGTTACGTCTTTCGTCAAACCGCCAATCTGATCGAGTGAAGATGCAAAAGCCAGAAGGCCATATCTGGAAACAAGCCCATAGGTAGGTTTGAGACCTACGATGCCATTGAAGGAAGCTGGCTGGCGGATGGATCCGCCCGTATCAGAACCAAGGGCCCAGACTGCTTCTATTGCAGCTACTGCTGCAGCAGAGCCGCCGGAGGAGCCGCCAGGAACATAATCCAGATTCCATGGGTTCCTTGTCGGTCCGAAAGCGGAATTTTCTGTAGAAGAGCCCATTGCGAATTCATCCATGTTCGTCTTTCCGATAGAGATGAAATCCTGCTGCTTAAGTTTTTCAATGACAGTGGCATCATAGGGAGCAACCCAGTGTTCCAACATCCTGGATGCAGCTGTGCAGGTTTCTCCGCTGATGCAGATATTATCCTTAATGGCTCCCGGAATGCCCGCCAGATCAGAGATTTCTTCTCCTGCTGCAATCTTGGCGTCAACTTCAGCCGCTTTTTCCAGAGCTTTTGCATCGCTAAGCGAGAGATATGCATGAACATCCTTCTCGACGGAGTCACGATGCGCAATAACTTTCTTTGTTAATTCAACAGCTGATATTTCCTTATTGACCAGCTGTGCATGCAAGTCATGAATTGTGAAATTCAAAGCCGCACCTCCCGCTTAAATAATTTTTGGTACTTTAAAATATCCATCTTCACTTTCAGGCGCATTCATAAGTGCCTGTTCATTTGTGAAGGATTGATGTGGTTTATCTTCACGCATAACGTTATACTGTTCTACTGCATGTACCGTTGGCGCAACATCTGTCGTATCATACTGGCTGAGTTCTTCCATATGAGTCAGAATGCTGTTCATTGATTCACGCATTTTTTCCAGATCCTCCGGAGAAAACTCTAATCTGGAAAGAAGCGCAATCTTCTTGGCTTCCTCAATTGTGATTTTCATAGTACACTTCCTTATCTTGTATTTTAACCAGAAAAAACCTTTTTCAATTATATCACAGATACGGAAAAACCGTATAAATAAGGCTTTGATCTGTTATAGAAGAGCATTGCTGCATCCTTTTTCCCTCTTATGCATCAAGAATGCGGAAACATTCATTACGCTCTTCCAAGTCTTGCCAGAAATTCTTCTTCACTAAGGACAGGGATTCCTTTTTCTCTGGCCTTGTCCAGTTTGCTTCCTGCGTCTTCCCCTGCTACGACAAGGGTCGTATGGTTCGTGATGGAACTTTGGACAGAGCCGCCCTGGCTTTTGATGAGATCTCTTGCCTCGCGCCGCCCCATGCTGGATAATTTTCCTGTCAGCACGACCATTTCACCTTCAAAGGCGCTTCCTGTTTCCTCTTCGACGGCTGCTTCCATCATGACGCCTGCGCTTTTAAGCTTATCCAGTACCTTCATATTTTCCATATCATGCAGGTAGCTGTACAAACTTTCAGCCGTTGCCTTGCCGATTCCGTCAATACTCTGGATATCATCTGTGCCGGCATTTTCCAGCTCCTCCATGGTATGGTACTTTCCGGCTACGAGCTCAGCACCTTTTGCACCAAGGAAACGGATGCCCAGGCCAAAGAGCAGTTTTGCCAATCCGCTTTCCTTGCTCTTTTCTATTGCTGCAATCAGGTTTCCGGCACGCTTTTCTCCCATCCGTTCAATCTGTTCAAGCTCATCCTGAGTAAGCCTGTAGAAATCACCGGGATCAGAAACAAGCCTGTATGCCAGAAGGCTATCGACCACTGACGGCCCCATTCCCTCGATGTTCATGGCATCTCTGGAGGCAAAATGCACCAGCTTTTCGCGGACTATGCCGCCGCAGTTCGGATTTGTACACCTGTAAGCGACTTCGCCGGCAGGACGTCCCACAGGGCTTCCGCATACCGGACAGACTTCCGGAATTTCAAATGGCTTTTCAGAACCATTTCGTTTTTCCTTCAGCACGCGGTCTATTTCCGGAATGATTTCCCCGGCTTTGTAGATCTTTACGTAATCCCCTTCGCGGATATCCTTTTCTTTAATGAAATCCATATTATGGAGGGTTGCTCTTTTTACGACTGTCCCTGCCAGATGGACCGGTTCAAGATCGGCAGATGGTGTCAGGACTCCTGTCCTTCCAAGAGTTACGACAATTTTTTCAACTTTAGTCTCGGCCTCTTCCGGCGGGTACTTGTAAGCCATGGCCCAGCGCGGATCCTTGACGGTTGCGCCAAGCTTTTCCTGCTGCGCAAAGTCATTGACTTTTATAACCATTCCGTCAGTGTCGTATCCAAGATCATGCCTGCGGACTTCCCAGTCATTGACGCCCTGGATGACTCCTTCAATGGAATCCCATTTCTTATAATTCGGGTTTACCTGGAAATGGAATTCGGAAAGTTTCATCAGAAGCTCTTCCTGCGAGGAAATTTCAAGGCCTTCAATGTCGCCTAATGCATACGCGAAAAAAGCCAGATTGCGGGCAGCCGTGACATGCGGATCAAGCTGGCGCAGGGAACCTGCTGCTGCATTCCTGCAGTTTGCAAACGGCATGAGTCCGGCTTCATCCCTTTCCTCATTGAGCATGATGAAGCTTTTTCTCGGCATGTAAACTTCACCGCGGACTTCCATATATGGCGGAGCGTTTTCTATGTAAAGCGGAATCGTATGAATCGTTTTTACATTGCTTGTAACATCTTCGCCGACTCTTCCGTCGCCTCTTGTCAGCCCCTGCGTCAAAACGCCGTTTTTATAGATCAGGTTCATTGAGAGCCCGTCGATTTTGAGCTCCGTAATATACTGGACGTGGTCTGTTTCAAGCCCTTCCTTGACCCTGCGGTCAAAATCCCGGAGCTCATCGGCGCTGAACGCATTGGCAAGGCTCAGCATAGGCTTCCTGAATCTTACCTTCTGGAAATCATCCGTTGCCTTTCCCCCGACTCTCTGTGTCGGAGAATCCGGAGTAACAAGCTCAGGATACTTTGCCTCTATGTCTACAAGCTTTCTGTACATATGGTCAAATTCATAATCTGAAATTTCAGGCTTGTCCAATACATAGTACAAGTAGCTGTGATGACGAAGCTCCTTTTTCAGTTTTTCGGCTTCTTCTCGCACATCTTCAGGAACCATAATCATTCTCCTTTCGTTATTGGAGCAAATGCAACCATGACCTGACGAATCTTATTTCCCGGGAATTCAATCTTCAGCATCATTTTGCTGTCCGATCCCATAACTGCAACGACTTTCCCCTTCCCCCAGAGGTTATGTACAGCCGTATCTCCTACCTTCCAGTCATAGCGTTTCGGCTCTTTCTGCGGTTTTGGCTTATTCACAACGGATACTTCCGACATTGCATAATCGACTCTGCTGGCCGTCTCCCGCCTTCTTGCCTGGAAAGCCCTGTCCTGCCGTTCATCAGACTCGACATGCGTCAGGAGGTCCTGAGGAATTTCATCAATAAAACGGCTGGGAAGGTACGGCTTGATCTGACCATACATCGTGCGCATATGGGCATTGGATAAATACAGCTTTTCCTTTGCTCTGGTCAAAGCCACGTAGCAGAGACGGCGTTCCTCTTCTAGTTTGGACTCATCCATCAGAGAACGGACGCCGGGGAATATGCCTTCATCCATTCCGGCCAGGAATACAATCGGGAATTCCAGTCCCTTGGCACTGTGGATCGTCATCAGTGTCACTCTGTCATTTTCATTCTCATACGTATCCACATCGTTGACAAGAGCAACCTTTTCAAGGAAATCTGATACTCCGCCTTCCGGATTATCATTATTGAAATCCTTGGCAACAGAGAGAAGTTCACCAAGGTTTTCCTCACGGCTCTGTACCTGCGGATCCTTGCTTTCCTGCAGCTGTTCCAGATACTTCGTATCCGTCATTATTTTCTGAAGCAGGCCAAAGACATTCGTCTCGGTAGATGCATTCAGGAACTCAAACATCATGGCTATGAAGTTCTGGAGCTTTGTCTTCGTAGATGAAGAGACATCAAGCCCGTCCAGATCCATCATTGCTTCGAACATGGATGTATTTCTTTCGTTGGCGTAATCGGAAAGCTTCTGTACGGTTGCCGCCCCTATTCCGCGCTTGGGGACATTGATGATACGCATAAGGCTGACATTATCTTTAAGATTGGATACCAGCTTGAGGTATGCAAGCATATCACGGATTTCTGCGCGGTCATAGAATCTCGTCCCTCCGACCATCGTATATCCGATTCCGCTTTTTACGAGCGCTTCTTCAATGACTCGCGACTGCGCATTCATACGGTACAAGACAGCCATATTTCCATACAGCTGATGCTCCTCATTGTGTTCTTTTCTCATCGTATTTACGATGAAATCAGCTTCACTGTGCTCATCGGAAGCTGTATAGAGGATAAGAGGCTTGCCCTGGTTGTTTTCTGTCCATAACCGCTTGGACGGTCTTCCGGAGTTATTTTGAATGACTGCGTTTGCCGCATCCAGAATCGTCTGCGTCGAGCGGTAGTTCTGTTCAAGTTTGATCACCTTGGCAGACGGATAATCCTGCTGGAAATCAATGATATTCCTGAGATCGGCGCCGCGCCAGGAATAAATACTCTGGTCAGCATCACCGACTGCACAGATATTCTGATTCTTTCCTGCAATAAGTTTTGCCATCAGGTACTGTGCATGGTTCGTATCCTGATATTCATCGATCAAAATATAGTGGAATCTGTCCTGCCAGCGTCTCCGGATTGATTCAATCGATAAGAGCTTTGTCGTCATGAAAAGCAGGTCGTCGAAGTCAAGCGCATTGTTCTGCTTCAGATGCTTGTCATAAGATTCATATACATCGGCAACCTTCTGTGCAAAGAAGTTCGATCCAACCTGCGCGCGGAATGCTTTCGGCTCAAGCAGCTGGCCCTTTGCTGAAGATATATGCGCCTGAATGATATTGGGCTGGAACTGCTTGTCATCCAGATTCAGTTCCTTAAGTATATTTTTTATGAGTGTTTTGGAATCATCCGAATCATAAATCGTAAATTTATCATTATATGGAGGATAATTGCTGATTTCACGTCTGAGGAATCTTGCGCCGAAGGAATGAAATGTATACATCCAGATTTTGTCAGCAGAAGGCCCCACAAGAGCATGAATACGTTCCCTCATTTCCTGGGCAGCCTTGTTTGTGAAAGTGATTGCCAGAATTTCAGACGGACTGATTCCCGATTCCATCATGTAGGCAATCCTGCAGGTCAATGACTTCGTCTTGCCTGAACCGGCCCCTGCCAGGATCAGGACTGGTCCGTCTATCTGCTTTACCGCTCTCAACTGCTGGTCGTTTAATGTGTTTAAATAATTAGACAAATCCTCAAATCTCCTTAGTGTAAAAAGAAGAACCCATAAATGACTGTACCTGTCAAAAATGAGTTCTTCCTACATTCATCGAATCAATTATTTTCCGTATACTTTTAACAGGAACGGAGCTACCTGTTTCTTACGGGACATGACCTTAGGAAGATATACACATCTATCTTCCGCTTTCTTGCCGAAAGCTTCTTCAGCTGCAGCTTCAGCGCCGCTGGTAAACCAGAGATATGTATCTTCTGTCAGAATATTGGTAACCATCAGGTAGGAAGCTTCATACTGTTTTTCTGCCTTGGTTTCCTCAAGAACTTTCATGATATCTGCGCGCTTGGCTTCGATCGGTTCAAGATCCATAACAGAAATCTGACCGCAGCTGAAAACTTTTCCGCCTGCTTCAAATTCCTTGGTATCATTGTGAGCAAGCTTTTCTGCCGGGTAATCAGAAATGTCAGCGCCTGCCTTAAGCATTTCCATGCCGTAAGCTTCATAATCGACGCCTGCAATTTCTGCCAGTTCCTTGACTGCAGCCTTGTCTTCATCTGTTGTAGTCGGGGATCTGAACAGAACTGTATCAGAGATGATCGCAGAAAGCATCATTCCGGCAACTTCTTTGGACGGTTTTACTCCATTTGCCTTGTAAAGGCCGTAAATAACGGTGTTTACGCATCCTACCGGGCGGATCAGGATGAAAATCGGATTTTCGGTTTCAAAATCACCCAGTCTGTGATGATCGATCAGTTCAAGGACTTCTGCATCCTTTGCGCCGTCTACGCACTGCTTGGATTCATTGTGATCGACAAGAATCAGTTTTGTCTTTTCATCATCCGGATTCTTTCTTGCAGTGCTTTCCAGTAAAACAGGTGCTTCTACCTTGAAATAATCAAGTGCGAACTTTGTTTCTTTGTTTGGTTCCCCTGCTCTGGCTGCTACGGCATCAACGCCAAGCTGTCTTTTCAAATAGGAATAGGAAACGGCAGCAGCTATACTGTCTGTGTCCGGTGATTTATGACCGATAACAAATACTTTACTCATGTTGTCTCTCCTTTGTAATTTATGGTCCAAATAATTTTAACGTTTTATACCGTCTTATTGTATCATTTCTTCATAATGATTGCACTAATTTATTGACATGCTGTATATGATGCATAAAAAAAGGGCTGTGGCAAAATGATTGCGCATTTTGTCACAGCTCCGTTTTTTTATTTTTCAAATATACGCAGCTTGCCGGCAAGCCCTTCGCTTCCATAGCAGGCATCTGCATCAAGTCCTTCTTCAATGCGGAGGAGCTGGTTGTATTTTGCAACTCGTTCAGATCTGCACGGCGCTCCTGTCTTGATCTGTCCTGCATTCAAAGCAACTGCCAGATCAGCAATTGTCGTATCTGCCGTTTCGCCCGAGCGATGGGAAATAACAGCTGTGTAACCGGCTCTCTGTGCCATCTGTACGGCTTCAAATGTTTCAGTCAGCGTGCCGATCTGATTCAGTTTAATCAGAATGGAGTTGGCAACGCCTTCTGCAATTCCTCTGGAAAGACGTTCTGTATTGGTAACGAAAAGGTCGTCCCCAACAAGCTGTACTTTGTCTCCCAGTGAATCTGTCAGAAGTTTCCATCCTTCCCAGTCTTCTTCTCCAAGCCCGTCTTCAATGGAAACAATCGGGTACTCGGAAATCAGGTGATCGTAGAATTCAATCATCTGTTCAGCGGTCTTTGCTGCATGATCTCCGGATAAATGGTATAAGCCGTCGTCGCCAAGGAGTTCAGATGCAGCAACGTCAGTAGCAAGGACAATATCGCTTCCTGCAGTATAGCCTGCTTTTTCGATAGCTTCGCAGAGAAGTTCCATAGCTGCTTCATTGGACGGAAGATCCGGAGCAAATCCGCCTTCGTCTCCAACTGCAGTAGAAAGTCCTCTATCCTTAAGAACAGCTTTTAAAGTGTGGTATACCTCAGCGCACATGCGAAGGCCGTCCCTGAAGCTGGAAGCTCCGACAGGCATGATCATGCTTTCCTGGATATCAACATTGTTGTCTGCATGAGCGCCGCCATTAAGTACGTTCATCATCGGAACAGGCAGTACGTGTGCATTCACTCCGCCAAGGTACTGGTAGAGCGGAAGTCCAAATGAGTTGGCTGCAGCATGAGCAGCAGCAAGGGATACGCCAAGAATGGCATTTGCACCGAGTCTGCTCTTGTTTTCGGTTCCATCAAGGTTGATCAGAATATGATCCAGCCCTCTCTGATCACTTGCGTCCCAACCGATAACGGCATCTGCAATTTCACCATTTACGTTATCTACGGCTTTAAGAACACCCTTTCCGCCATACCTTGTCTCATCTCCATCACGAAGTTCGGTGGCTTCAAAGATACCGGTAGAAGCACCGGACGGAACTCCGGCGCGGGCAAATGTCCCATCCTCCAGTGACATATCGACTTCCAAAGTAGGATTTCCACGTGAATCTAAAATTTCTCTTGCATGAAGATCCGTAATGACTGCCATAATCTAACTCCACCTATACCCTTTCATCTGTCCCTTTAATAAAAATGATTTCTCAAGCTTTCTGATAAATAGAAATGAATTCTTCTGGTTTTAAGCTGGCCCCACCGACCAAAGCGCCGTCAATATCTTTTTCTCCAGTAAAATCGTTGATATTTCCGGCATTGACAGAACCGCCATAGAGAATCCGCACCTGATCTGAAACTTTTTTCCCGGCAATATTTTTAACAATCTGCCGAATCAGCTTTGCAACCGCTTCTGCTTCATCTGCAGTTGCCGCTGCGCCCGAGCCGATCGCCCAGATAGGTTCATAAGCGATAACAACATTTGAAACCTTATCAGTGGGGATTTTCTCAAGAGCTGCCCTTACCTGTGTTTCTATTTTCTCCTCTGTTTTCCCTGCATCATGTTCATCCTTTGTTTCACCGACGCAAAGAATCGGAGTTATATCGTGATCCAGTGCACATTTTACTTTCCTGGCAATAAATTCATCGCTCTCTCCCAGGATCTCTCTTCTTTCAGAATGTCCGCAAATGACATACGTGCATCCAAGATCCTTGAGCATAAGAGGTGAAATCTCTCCGGTAAAAGCTCCGCTTTCCGCCGGATACATATTCTGTGCGCCAAGACCGATTGATGATCTGCTTATAAAAAATTTGGCAACTGGAATATCGGTAAAAGGAAGAATGAAAACCAAATCTACATCTTCCCTGGCTTTTACTTTAAACTTTTCAAAATAGTGACCTGCCTCCGTCACCGTCTGATTCATCTTCCAATTTCCTGCAATTAACTTTTTCCTCAAATTATCACTCCTTGTCAGCAAGGATTGCAACGCCCGGAAGAATCATTCCTTCAAGCATTTCCAGCGAAGCGCCGCCGCCTGTCGATACATGAGAGAATTTGTCTCCGATTCCAAGCAGATCAACAACCGATGCGGATTCTCCTCCGCCGATGACAGTCGTCGCATTGAGGGATGCCATAGCCTTAGCTATTGCATAGGTTCCCTTTGAGAATGGTTCCATTTCGAAAACGCCCATCGGGCCATTCCAAACGACAGTCTTCATTTTCTGCAAAGTTTCAACATAAAGATCAATGGTCTTAGGACCGATATCAAGCGCCATCCACGGGCTGGAGAATTCTTCTGCCGAAAGAACCTTTGTCTTTGCTTCAGCGGAGAATGAATCACCTGCCATGAAATCAACCGGCAGCATGATGCTTGATCCAAGATCATTTGCCTTCTTCATAAGGTTTCTTGCCAAATCAAAGCGGTCTTTGTCCTGCAAGGATTCGCCCATGTCATAACCCTGGGCTGCAACGAATGTATTCGCCATGCCGCCGCCAATCAGGATGACATCTGCCTTTTCCATCAGGTTTGCAATAACCTGGATCTTGTCACTAATTTTTGCTCCGCCTATAATCGCAGCAAATGGCCTTTCCGGATGTTCAATGACGCCGTCAAGGAAATCAATTTCCTTTTTAAGAAGAAGGCCGGATACCATAGGCAAAAGTCTGCCAACGCCTACGATGGATGCATGTGTACGGTGGGATACGCCGAAAGCATCGTTAACAGCCAGATCGCATCCTTTGACAAGTGCTTTGGCAAAATCCGGATCATTCTTTTCTTCTTCCTTATGGAATCTTAAGTTTTCAAGAAGAATAATCTCGCCCGGCTTCAGTTCTTCTTTGGCCTGATCAGCTTCGGGTCCAATGCAGTCCGGAATGAATTTGACTTCTTTTTGTAAAAGTTCTGCCAGACGGGCTGCAGCAGGACGGAGAGATAATTCTGCTTTATATTCGCCCTTCGGCCTTCCCATATGACTGGCCAGGACAATGGCTGCGCCCTGATTCAGAAGATACTGAATTGTTGGAATTGTAGCCCGGATTCTGCGGTCATCCAGAATATTCCCCTCTTTATCATGGGGAACATTATAATCGACACGGATGTATACAACCTTTCCTTCAGGCTTAAGATCATACACTGTCTGCTTGTTCATCATTACAGTCCTTTCGATGCAACATAAGCTACAAGATCAATAATACGCATTGAATAACCCCATTCGTTATCGTACCATGCAATAACTTTGACAAGATTGCCGTCCATAACCATGGTGAGCAGGCTGTCAACGGTAGAGCTTACATTTGTTGTGCGGAAATCGCTGGATACAAGGGGTTCATCCGTATAAGCAAGGATTCCTTTCAATTCGTCTTCAGCGGCTTTCTTCAATGCTTCGTTGACTTCTTCCTTTGTAACTGTCTTTTCCAGTTCAACAACCAGATCGACCAGGGATACGTCCGGGGTCGGAACGCGGATAGCCAGTCCGTTCAGTTTGCCTTTCATTTCAGGAATGACAATGCCGATTGCCTTTGCTGCGCCTGTGGAAGTCGGAATAATGTTTTCTGCAGCAGCACGGCCTCTTCTTGGATCCTTCTTGTGTGCTTTTTCAAGAATAGCCTGGTCATTCGTATAGGAATGAACGGTTGTCATAAGTCCGCGTACAATGTGGAACTGTTCATGCAGTACTTTTACAATCGGAGCGAGGCAGTTTGTCGTGCAGGAAGCGTTGGAAATAATATTGTCTGCCTTCGGGTCATATGTTTCTTCATTGACGCCCATAACAATCGTTGCGTCATCATCTTTGCCCGGTGCTGTGATAATAACCTTTTTCACAGTTCCCTTGATATGCTTTCCGGCGCTGACTTTATCTTTCAGCTTGCCTGTGGATTCTACAACGATTTCAACACCATACTTGCTCCAGTCCAGATGCTCCGGATCACGATTCTGGAAAACATGAACACGTTTGCCTTCAATGATCAAATCGTCGCCGTCAATTTCTACCTTTTCATCAAGTCTTCCGTGAACAGTATCGTATTTAAGAAGGTAAGCAGCTGTTTCAACCCCGCTTGGATTGTTAATAGCAACGACTTCCAGATCGTCCCTCTTCAGCATGCCGCGAAATACGAGTCTTCCAATTCTGCCAAATCCATTAATTCCGACTTTAACCATGATCTTTGCAACCTCCTGTTGTCGCTTTTTCACCTGAAACTAGTTGAAGTATTTTTCTGCCGGCCCCTTCATCAGTAATGAGGACTCCGCGTATTCCTGCTCTTGCCACAGCAAGGATCGCTTCCCCATTATGACTTCCGCCTGCAGTAATTAATATATGTGGTATTGCTGGTATATCGTCCCTGGAAATGCCGACATTGTACAGGCGATATAAGATTTTCCCTTCCGCATTGACATATAGTCCCAAAGCTTCGCTGGATACATTTTCCTTTTCCAGCCGCCTCGTTACATCTGATGGAAGTTCGTGATACTTCTTAATATCCTCTGCACTGTCTATACCAGTAACCAATATACCCGCTTTTGAAAACAATTCTTCTGTCTGATTGATCTGCGGCAATTCTTTTTTCAGCTTGTAGAAAAACTCGGGACTCAATCCATCCGGTATTTGAAGGATGTGATACTTCCCTCCTAATTTTTCAGCCATATGAGCTGCCACATTATTTGGTAAAAAATCTATTCTCCTGCCAAATCCTCTTCTGATCGGTAAAACATCCACATTCATGTGAAGCTTTGGGAGCATTTCCGCCAGTTCAGCCATCAATGCTCCGCCGCTCACTGCCACTATGTCATCATCTCTTATAAGACGAATCAGGGCCAAGGCGGCCTCCTGGGCTATATCACCTCTTACTGACTCCTTCTCATCAGAATCTCCCCGCACCAGTATGACCTTTTTCATCGATAAGATTTTCTGCAAAGATGCTGCCATCTTATCGGAAAAAGGACTTTTCCGGAAATAATGGGAAAGCGGCTCCAGGAGTGATTCACCCTTGCTGGTCAAACTGATCCCGGAGGGCCTGTAAACCAAAAGCCCGGTCCGCTCCATTTCTTCAATGTGTTTCCGAATAATGCTGTCTGACAATTCCGTCTGTACGGTTAAAAGATGTCTTCCGACCGGTTGTGCTGCATGGATCTGTCTGAGGATTTCATACCGCTCCTGTGCTTCAATCATCATCTCCGGCACAAGAAGCATCATTAAGGAGTCCCCTTCCACCTTTATCACTTCCGTATCATATATTTATGAAATTAGGGATAGAGAAAAGCCTGAACTCTACCCTTACAGTATATCACGCAGTTAATAATACTACAACAACTGCCGTTAATTCTATAATTAAGTATACATTATTTAACCATAATGTGCATTAAAATTATGTAATATATACTTATTCCTATATTTTACGTGCAGGAAAGGCTGATATTTCCACATTGACTCTCTTCTAAAATCAAAGCCTTTATCCGTTTTTATATCATTTCCTCATCATGGTTCATTTCAGGCAGATATTTTCCTATGTTTTCTCATTACATGAAATTTGCGCATTGCATAGCAGCCAAAGGGTTACTTTCATGCATTCATTATGCATTTGTCTTCCGGTAATCCGCATGATAGGGCTTAAAACTTACCTATTCCACATAAAGCAGGTATAATGGGAAAAGAATAATAAACCGGTCTTCATAAGGCATCAAGCAAAGTCCATTATGAAATTTCACTTTAATCCGGTATTTTCATATCGCAAGGAGATGGATATTATGTCATGGAACACAAAGTTAACGAAGCTCCTCAGTATTGATTACCCCATTATTCAGGGTGCAATGGCCTATATTTCAGACGGAGTGCTGGCGGCTGCAATGAATCATGCAGGCTGCGCAGGCGTCATAGGCTCGGGCGGATTCTCTGCAGATGAAGTCAGGGACAGTATCAGGACAGCCAAAGACATTCTGGGAAACGGGAAATGCTACGGCGTCAATTTAATGCTGCAGGCGCCAAACGTCGATGATGTTGCTCAGGTGATCTGTGATGAGAAAGTCCCCTTCGTAACCATTGGTGCAGGCAATCCCCTCCCATGGTTTGAACCTCTTCATCATGCAGGCATCAAATGCATTCCGGTTGTTCCAAATGCAAAGCTTGCCAAGCGTGTGCAGGATGCCGGAGCTGATGCCATCATCGTCGAAGGCATGGAAGCAGGCGGACATGACGGTAAAGTGACACTCATGGCTCTCCTGGAAAACATTCTTCCCGACATCGAGATTCCACTGGTTGCAGCCGGAGGCATCGTGGACGGAAGAGGTGTTGCGGCATCTCTGATCATGGGCGCTTCAGGTGTCCAGATGGGTACACGCTTCCTTCTTGCTGAGGAATGCCACCTGCTTCACCCCAATGCCAAGCAGGCCATCATCAATGCCAACGATACGGATTCTGTCGTCTGCGGCTTCACTACCGGAGACAGTGTCAGAGGATTAAGAAATAAGTTCTCTGATAAGTATCTGCAGGAAGAATACAGCGGTGCTCCTTTGAGCACCTTGACTGCACTTTCCAGAGGGACAAACAGAAAAGGTGCCATTGAAGGCGACACAGAAAACGGCTTTATCCTCGCCGGCATGTCACTGACCCATTTGACAAAGATTCAGCCCGTACAGGAAATCGTTGAAGATATCGTATCCGAAACAGAACGCTGCCTGGCAAATGCCAGCCGCGTCATTTAAATCAGCTGCATAGTAAAAAGGGGATGTGACAAAATTCATCCCAACAAAAAGGGCTCTGCCCCGGATCATTTGGTCCGGGGCAGAGCCTTTCGTGTTATAATTTTTTACAATGAAAAATAACAACACTAGCAATCATTTTACCGCAGAACAAGGCATTTTGCCAATGTTTCCCTCTGAGATTCTCAATGTCGATGATCCTGTTTTAATGTATGACAGATTTATGGAGGAAATCGATCTTAAAAAGTACCTTCGTTACATACCGACGCGTGGCGCTGGCAGACCCAGGTATAATCCCGTCAACATGCTGAAAACGATCATCTATGGTTTCGCAGAAGAAGGATATTGCTCTTTTAGAAAACTTGAAGATAATTGCAGGGTTAATATCAGATATATGTACCTGATGAATTATGAAGCCCCATCCTATCGGACATTCTGTCATTTCGTGAAGGGCTTTCTTAAGTATTCTCTCAAGGATATCTTTTATTCAATTACGAAAGAACTCTGCGGCAAACTCAACGTGGATTTGCAGCATATATATATTGACGGTTCCAAGTTTGAAGCGAACGCAAATAAATACAGCTGGGTATGGAAGAAATCCGCTGAAAAATCCCGCTACAAGCTTTTTGCCAAGATTACCAGCCTTTTTGAGTTACTCAATGATGATCTTAAGTATGACCATATGAGTGTAAACATCAATACAGAATACGCTCCGGACTATCTGCGTCTGGTATTGGATAAATTAAAAGAAATCTGGCAGATTGATGAGACGGCCTTTGTTCATGGAAGCGGGCATCGCAAGTCCGATCATCAACGCAAGTATGAGCAGCTTAAGGCATATACATCAAAACTTGAAGAATATGTTGAGAAGATACAGATATGCGGTACTTCCAGAAACAGTTATTCGAAGACCGATACGGATGCAACATTCATGCGAATCAAGTCGGACTACATGGGAAATGATCAGCTTCTGCCTGCATACAATGTCCAAATAGGTGTTGCCGATGAATTTATTGCCGTAATTGATGTTAACCAGTATCGTTCAGATATGGATTGCTTCGTACCGCTGATGGAGGAATTCCACGAAGTCTATGGGGCTTATCCTAAGTATCCTGTGGCAGATGCAGGATATGGATCTTTCAACAATTACATCTATTGCGAGCAGCACGGTATGGAAAAGTATATGAAATTCCCCATGTACAAGAAAGAAACGAAAGACAAGAAATACCATACCAATCCGTTTCGGCCAATAAACTTTAGAGTTGATGAGAATGGAACCATCCGTTGTCCAAATGACAGGGCTTTCAAATTTATCTATAGACATCTGGTCAGAGGGAACTTATACGGCAGGCAGGAGGAAGTATTTGAATGCGAAGACTGCCAAGGATGCCCGCTGGCAGAGCAATGTAAAAAGACCCCGAAGAACAAAAGAATCTCATTGAGCAGAGAACGGAATAACATGTACCAGGAGGTTCAGGATAATCTGGAAAGCATCCATGGAGCCCTGCTAAGAATGAACCGGTCAATCCAGGCTGAAGGAACTTTTGGAATCATGAAACATGACAGATGGTACAAAAGAATCGTCAGAAAAGGGATAGATTCTGTAAAAGCCGAGTTATACCTGGTAGCACTTGGCTATAATTTAAGGAAATACATCACAAAAATAATGCGTATAAGGATTGCCGCCTAAGACAATATAATTAAAAGTCTTATGGGGGTAAGGGGGCTTACGCGCATTTTTACGTAAAAGGCTTACAGCAGAGCTAAAAATGATGAAATAAAGACGCAAAAAAGAGGCTGCAACAAAATGATTAACCATTTTGTCACAGCCCCTTTTTACTATGCTTTCATTCCTAAGCAATATATTACTTTTTGAAACTCATCTTTTCCACAATAGCGGCCAGACGTGTGCCGATCTTTGGGATTTCCCTGACATCATCAGGAGTTACAGCACGAATCAGCACGATACCGACAAGGTAGACAACTCCGCCCAGGGCAATTGCAATCAGGGTAGAAAGCGTATTGCTGTGAATCAGGCTGTAAAGAGCGTGATAAGAGCCATAAGCAACCACGCCCATAACGGCTGCTGCAATGAAGAGCTTGACCGTATGCTTTATGTCCATCGTGTAATGTCTGTATTTATAAAGGAAAATCAAATTGAGAATGGCTGCAACGCCAAAGTCTGCATTTGTTGCCCATGCCGCACCTAAAACGCCCCAGCTTGGGAGAGCCGTGAGGTTCCATGAAAGGAACATCTTGCAGCACGCGCTGGCAACCATGTTCAGGAAAGGTATGGCAGTCTTGCCCATCCCCTGCAGAACGCCCGTTGTTACCTGCTGCACGCCAAGAAGGAAAATGCCAAAGCTCATGATTGCAATGCACGGACCAGCATCCGGAGTTGCATAAAGCATGGCAGAAATTGGTGTGGCAATCACACACATTCCGACAAAGGAAGGAATGGTAATCAGATTGGCCAAGCGCATCGCGGTATCTGTTCTTTTGAGTACCATGTCGCCGCGTTTCTGCGCGATAGCTTCCGAAACGAAAGGAACAAGACTTGCTGCCAGAGATGCCGTAACGATGGTAGGCATGTTGACAAGAGCCGTTGCCATGCCGGTCAGATAGCCGAAGAATGTTGTTGACTGTTCAATCGTAAAACCAGCAACTTCAAGTCTTCTTGGAACAATGAAAAGATCGATCAATGAAACGATCGGAAGCATGATATTTGCCAGCGATACAGGAATGGCAAGAACAAGCAGTCTTTTGATAATTGTCTTTACACTCTGCGGCTTGATAGATGGATCCTGCTCAGATGCCAGTTCATTTCTCCATCCGCGGGTCATGTAGTAGAAAACAAGAAGTGTCAGTATGCCGACAAAAGCACCCGGTGCTGCACCAAGGGTTGCGCCGGCAGCTCCGTATTCCAGTCCATAAGGAAGAAGGACGACGGCGAAAAGAATCATGGCAACAACACGGACGACCTGTTCAAGTATCTGTGAAACAGCTGTCGGTGTCATCAGCTGAAGACCCTGGAAGTAACCTCTTAGCGTCGCAAGAAGCGTTGCACAGAAAACAGCCGGGGACAAAGCAAGGAGTGACCAATAGGCTCTCTGGTCGCGGACAATTTCACTGTCGACCAGCCACTGGGCCCCGAAGAAAAGCAGGAGACTGAAAAAGAGTCCTGTCAAAACCAATGTCACGAGCGATATACGGAATACCTTCTGCCCGCCAAAGTAATCGTTGACTGCGTTTCTTTCTGCAACCATGATTGAAATAGCCACAGGAAGACCTGCTGACGATACCGAAAGGCAAAGCAGGTAGATCGGATAAGCCATCTGGTAGAGCCCAATCCCTTCGCCGCCAAGAAGTCTTGACAGATAGATACGACTGAATGCCCCAATGAACTTGACGATAATCCCTGCTACCGTCAAGATCAACGCACCCTGGATAAACGAATTTTTACGCATTTTTCACCTGATTAAAAAATATGGAAAAGCCCCTCAAAAAAACATAACTTATATAGTCATAACAGATTTGCTAATAAATGTAAAGCAGAATCCCGTAAATGCAGAGTTCTATGCACTGCAAATCTAATGGGAAGAATGATGGATCTCGCTCATCAGCTCATCCAGGAAACCGCCAAGCCATTTCATGGGGCTGCCCTTGATTCCTGCCTTCCTGATTCTCAGCCTTGCCGGATTTCCCGGAAGGAAATGCAGGTATGGAACAAGCGCTTTTGGCAGAAGGTTGGGATTCCATCCACGCATGAAATCCTCATCCGCCCATGTAAGAAGCATGGAATCCCCTTCGTCAATGACACTCCCTATTCCAAGTTTCCTGGCTTTTATTCTGACCAGGGAAATGGAAAACAGTTTTTCGGCCGGTTCTGTCGGGGTTCCATAGCGGTCGACTGCCTCATCGATCAAATCCGCCAGCTCTTTCTCATCTTCCACGGATGCCAGTCTTCTGTAAATTTCCATCTTCTGCTCTTCATTGCTGATGTACTTGGAATCCAGGTACGCATCCTGACGAAATTCGATAGTGGTATTCGGCAGTTTCTTCGGAAGGGGCTTATGCTCTCTTTCTGCCATCAGACGCTGCACAGCCTCCTCAAGCATGGAGCAGTACGCTGCAAACCCGACGCTTGCGATATTGCCATGCTGGGCAGATCCCAGAAGATTGCCTGCCCCGCGGATTTCCAGATCGCGCATGGCGACTTTAAAGCCGCTCCCGAGTTCAGTAAATTCTCTTATGGTGTTCAGACGCTTTTCTGCAACTTCGCTAAGCACTTTATCCTTATTATAGAAGAACCAGGCACGTGCAATTTTATCGGAACGCCCTACCCTTCCGCGCATCTGATAAATCTGGGAAAGTCCAAGCTTGTCTGCATCATAGACCAGCATCGTATTGGCATTTGGCTGATCCAGCCCGTTTTCGATCAAGGTTGTGCAAAGCAGGACATCATGCTTTCCCTGATAGAAATCAAGCATCACTTTTTCAAGGACTGCACCATCCATCCGGCCATAGGCAACTCCAATCGATATCGTATCCGGCAGTATGCTCTTCAGATGATCCAGCATGGCAGGCATCGTCTCAATCCTGTTGTAGACAAAGAATGACTGGCCGCCGCGTTCCTTTTCCCTAAGAATCGCGTCAATGACAATGGAATCATCGTACTCGCTAACATAGGTCTGGATTGCATGTCTTCCAGGAGGCGGCGTTGTGATCGTGACCATATCACGAAGTCCTGTCAAACTCATATGGAGCGTTCTTGGTATCGGTGTTGCCGAAAGAGTCAATACATCGATTCCCTCTGCCAGTGATTTTCTTCTTTCTTTCTGTACGACACCGAAGCGCTGCTCCTCATCTACGACCAGCAGTCCCAGTCTCCTGCACTTAATCTTTTTGTTCAGGACAGAATGAGTCCCAATGACAACATCCAGTTCGCCGGATTCAAGCTGATGGAGGATCTTTGTCCTTTCAGAAGCCTTTGTGAATCTGTTCAGCACCGCAATATTGACGCCAAAGGAATCCATGCGGGACTTGAAGTTTTTATAATGCTGCTCTGACAAAACCGTCGTAGGACACAGAACCATAGCCTGATAGCCGCTCATGACACATTTAAAAACGGCTCTCATCGCCACTTCCGTCTTTCCAAATCCAACGTCCCCGCAAAGAAGCATGTCCATCGGTGTGGGCTTTTCCATAGCCTTCTTGATGACGGAAATAGCATTCTCCTGATTTTCTGTTTCAACATAAGGGAATGAATCTTCAAATTCAACCTGTTCTGCCGTATCCGGCGCAAAGGCAATACCCTTTGCCAGTTCACGCTTCGCGTACACGTCCAAAAGCTTTTCAGCCAGTTCCTGAATGGATTTTTTCGCCTTTGAGCGGATTTTTTTCCAGTTGGCTCCGCCCATGGTATGAAGGCGCGGCGTTTCTCCTTCCGGACCGATATACTTCTCCAAAGTACCAATCTGGTCTACAGGAAGATAAAGCTTATCCGATCCTGCATACTGGATGGTAATGTAATCCCTGTGGACACCGGATAATTCAATCGTGCGTATGCCAAGGTACCTGCCGATTCCATGTACCTGCTGAACAACATAGTCCCCCGGATTCAGATCGGAAAAGTAACGGATCTGCTTTCTTGATCCGCTTGTACTGTACTTTCTGAGTTTCTGCCTGCCAAGAATATCGCCGGCTGTAATCAGGGCCAGATTAAAATCGGAAAGTTCAAACCCCTCTGTCAGGACGCCATCAAGGAGAACCACTTTCCCCTCTTCTATATCAAGAGACATGGGTATCTGATGGTCCGTTAATATTCCCTCGATTTCGCGCTTCTCGGAGGCCCTCGGGATGACGATTGCAGTTTTCCAGTTCTTATTCAGAAGGGATTTCAAATCGGCCGTAAAAATGGGAATCTGCCTCTGATAATTCGTCATCTCCTGCCCGTTCCAATTGTGGTATACCGAAGGCTTGAACTCCTCCAGTTCCCTCTTGAGAAGCGAGAATACCATTTCCTGATTCGTTTGTTTCCGGGCTGTATGAATGAGCTCGCTCCAGAGGAAAGCCTTGCCCGCATTGGCTTTTTCTTCCTTAAAGAACTGCTTTAAGGATTCCTCACCCCTTTGCGGTTCATCATAAAAGACGATCCCATGATCCAGGTAAGAGAGAACGGATGAATTCTTGCTGCCCTTTACGGCAACAGGAAATACGCTTTGACTTTCCAGTGTTTCGATGGAGCGCTGGCTGTCTACATCAAACAAACGTATGCTGTCAATTTCATCACCGAAGAATTCAATTCTCACCGGATGAATTTCATTGATCGGATAAATATCGACGATATCGCCCCTGACAGAAAAATGTCCGGACCGCTCAACCTGATCGACTCTTTCGTACCCCAGATCCTGCAGTACTTCCAGGACTTCTCTTCTTTCGATTTCACTGCCTAACTCAAATTTATATAAATGATCCTTGATAGAAGAAGGAGCTGAAATTTTCTGCGCAGCTTCTACTGCGGCCGCAATAATGATGCTCTTTTCACCATTGATCATTGCAGACAAGGAGCGCATGCGCTCCCTTAACCTTTCCGTACTGGAAAAAGTGCCTTCAAAACCTGCCTCTTCCACGACAGGAAATGAAAATATTCTGGCATCGGGAACAAAAAACTTTAGATTTTCTTCCCACCGGAAAATATCTTTCTGCGTAGGAACCACAATAACAGCCGTATTATATTTCGCCAGGAGAGACGCAGCCGCCAGAGATTTCTGAGACCCGCTGATCCCGTTGATGATTACAGATTTTCCCGGATGGTTCTGGTCGATTAAGGATGTCAGCCTGTCTCCAATCATCTGAACCAGCTCAGGCCCCTTTGTGTTCAAATCTGAAGTTTCCTCTTTTGCATTTTCTTTTCCATCAATCATCTTATTTTTTTCTGCCATCATTTCACCTCCTGCCTACCATGCAATGTCCGTTTTCTCTACATCCTTATATCCATCCAGTTCCAGAATCCTCTGGTGGATTCCTTCACCATTAAAGACGAAATCAGGATATATTTCTTCCAAAGGGACCAACACAAAGGGCCGCTCCCAGAAAAATGGGTGCGGCAATTTCAGAAAATCTGTATTGCTTTCTATTTCACTGTTATAAATCATATCCAGATCCAGCGTCCTTGGTCCCCAGTGCCTGATGCGGATACGGCCGAATGATTTTTCCACCTGCAGCAGAAATTCCATCAGTTCTTCAGGTTCCCCTGTCCATGAAACTTCAATTACGGCATTCAGGAAAACGGCCTGCTCCGTCAACCCCCATGGCTTGGTCTTGTAAAGGGATGATTTCTTCAGGACCCTGAGTCTTTCATCCTGATTCAGCGTCCTGACGGATCCAGAGAGAATCTCAGCTGAATTTCCCATATTAGATCCCAGCGAGATAATATAAGAATTCCTTTTCAATGAATTCAACATTTGATAAACCGTCAAACCTATCTTTCTTTTTTTATCGTAACGGATACATCATCCAGGATGCCGGGAATGGGAGAACCCGGCTTATGGACAGTAGTCACGATTTCTTCAACCTGAGGAAATTTTTCCATGACATCTTCATTGATCACGCCTGCCAGTTTTTCCAAAAGCTTATAGGGGCCTCCTTCGGCCGCGCGCTTCACAATCTGGAAAACTTCCACGTAATTTACGGAATCATTCAAGTCATCGGTCCGGCTGACTTTGGACAGATCTGTGCCGATCACGACATCAATATAAAATCGCTGTCCCAATGTCTTCTCTTCCGGCTCATCGCCATGATAACCGAAAAATGCCATATTTTTGAGTTTAATATAATCCATCATTCACACCCTGCCATCGTCAATTTTCCTGATTGAAATGATTTAAAGCATCCCATACCTTGATTTCACGGGCGCTTATTTTAACGTTATGAACACGGAATATAGAGCATCCTTTTCCAATCCCCCAGAGATTGACCGCAGCGGTTCCTTCATCTCTTTCAGGTGCCGGAAGATCCAGGATTGCACCGATGAAGCGTTTTCTGCTTACTCCTAAAAGCCAGGGGAAAGGAAATTCCCTCGTCAGTTCATCCAGACGTGTCAGGACTTCCATGTTCTGCTCTGCCGTTTTGCCAAAACCGATTCCCGGATCCAGAATGATCTTATCCTGCTCTACGCCGGCCCTTACAGCAATATCAATGGAACGGTCAAAGAATTTTTTCATACTCTCCAGGATATCTTCATCATATGTTTCTCCATCCTGGTTATGCATGAGGACTGCCGGCACTTTATATTCAGCAGTTACCCTTGCCATGCTGCCGTCATCATACTGGAATCCCCAGATATCATTGACGATATGCGCCCCGGCCCGAAGTGCTGCGTCCATTGTCTCATAATGGTATGAATCGACAGATACAGGAACCGGAGAGCACGCTAAAATGGATGGAAGAATCTTCATCAATTTGTCTGTCTCATCCTTTGCCGAAAGGGACGTGAATCCCGGTCTTGTTGATTCTGCCCCTATGTCTACAATTGCTGCCCCATCTTCAACCATATCCTTCGCATGCTTCATGGCAGTTTCCAGCGTATTCCATTTCCCGCCGTCCGAAAATGAATCATCCGTTATATTTAAAACTCCCATGACAAGAGAGTCTCTGCCAATATGAAGTTCTTTGCCATCGTTCCATGCATATGATCTCATCTGTCTTGCTATCAACAAAACCCTCTCCTCTTCTATAAACAATCGTTTTTCAAAATTCTGAATTTACTAAATATCCAATATTATAACACGATTGGACTCTTCCACAAAAATCAGGAAACGTTATAAAAAGGATGAAGCTCCGTTTCAGGCAAACAAAAAAAGCGGTATCAACCGCTTTTCTTGTGCAAGACTATCATTGAGGAGTATGCATAGTCCGCAGCCCAATTGATAATCAGGGAAATAATCATCAATTTGACCAGATAGAAATTCTATCTCATGGCATTTCCTCCATGTATTTATATTATACCCAAAATGATCAGAAAATCCAACACCCTGATTGTAAATTATTAAAAATGCATTCCATCCTATTCCATGGCAAGGAGTTTCTGCAGGCAGATTGTGAATTGATCGATATCAGACAAGAAGCCGTTCATTTCCTTTAATACGTCTTTCCAGTAAATGATGTCTATACTGTTATTCATCCCATAAACTGCCTCAAGTGAATCCCTGACAGCTTCGTCTCCCCTGCTCTTGAAATTATGAATTTTAAGGCATCTGGCTTCGGCCTTCAAATTATTTTCTTCAAATCCTTTGGTATATTCAAGAACTTTTGAAACTTCCAATGCACCTGCTTTGCAAAGATCCCAGACAAGATTCATTTCATCAGGCATTTTCTCATCCTGATAGGATGAGAATTCATTGAAGAGATTTGTTAAATGGTCATGCATGGATTTCATTAATCCAAATGCTCTGACACCATATCCATAGCCGGCTGCATCTTTATATGCTTTGACGATCCGATTAAATACGGCTTCCATATCACTGTCCGTATTTCCTAAAGCATGCTGAAATAGTCTTTTCCCCTGAAAAGCATCCATATCATTAGAAATAAACTGGTCGATCACTTTCTCTGCCTCAATGTATGAATTAAGCTGCACTGAGAGCGACTCGAAAAATTTTTGTTTTTTATTATTCATGTAGCACCCTTTTCCATTCAAAGCATCCAGCTTCCTAATCCGTCTTAAGATTCACCGGAAATGATGAAAGAGGGCGGCATCCTGCAGACGCAGTCCTCTTTTATCAAAAAATTACGGCTCCAGGCTTTCTCCAGGTTTTACGATTTTTACTGCAATCCCCTGTTTCTGTGCTTCTTCCTTGAAATCAGCCGGATTCTGTTCGATGACTGGCCAGGTGCTGTAATGAACAGGAATTACGCATTTTGCCTTCAGAAATTTGGCAGCAATCAATGCATCGTCTGGTCCCATCGTATAGTTGTCTCCGATTGGAAGGACTGCATAGTCAATATCAAACAGTTCGCCAAACAGCTTCATATCTCCAAAGAGAGCCGTGTCTCCTGAATAATAAACAGTCTTCCCGTTGTTAAACTGTATGATGAACCCGCAGGGCGTGCCTCCGGGAGCTCCGCAGCTGTGGAAAGCCTGCACCATTTTTACCTTTCCAAAGTCCGCCTTAAAAGATCCTCCCAGATTCATCGGCTGGAAATTGGAGACATTCTTTGAAAAGAGTGAAATCACCTCAGGAATCGCTATGACGCATGCGCCCGTGCGGCTGGCAATCTTATCTGCATCGCCGAAATGATCTCCGTGAGCATGAGAAAGAAGGATATAATCGCATTCAACCTTGTCAGCAGAAACAGCAGCCTGCGAATTTCCGCTCAGGAACGGATCAAAAAGAAGCGACTCCTTTCCTGTATCGATTTTAAAGCATGCATGTCCATAAAATGTGAATTCCATAATAAGAATCTCCTTTCTACAACTTACAGCCTATTTGTTCTTTCTGGCCATGATTTCCTTCACAACCTTCTGTGCGACTTCGGAGAGTGCAATGCCTCTTTTCATGCTTGTCTGCTGCATTCTCCTGTAAGCCTCATCTTCAGAAATATGATAGAAGTCCATGAGAAGGCCTTTAGCGCGGTCTATGATCTTCCGGGCAGCCATTTCGCGTTCCATGTCCTTGATCCGGTGAACGATCTCGTTTTTCTGGCGGAACTGGCTTACTGCAATCTGGATGGCCGGAAAGAGAGACCGCTCGCTGACCGGTTTCATTACATATCCGAAAACCATGGATTTTTTTGCCTTTTCGATGATGTCTTCATCGCCAAAAGCTGTCAGGAGTACAACGGGTGCCAGATTGTCATGGGCAATCATTTTAGCTGCCTGGATACCGTCAAGCCTGGGCATCTTAACATCAAGGATTACAAGATCCGGATTGAGCTTCTTTGTCAGTTCCAAAGCTTCAACCCCGTCGGATCCTACACCGACGACTTCATGGCCTGCTTCTTCCATCATTTCCTTAAGATCCATGCAGATGAGTGCTTCATCATCTGCGATTACGATTTTATACACTTCTGCCATTCTGCTATGCTCCCATCAATGCCCTCGAGCAATAAATATCAGCTGTTACGAACTCTCCATCATTCCTCAGTTCGAAGCTTCCCTTTAATTCTATTTCTACTAAATTCCTTACAATCTGAAGTCCTAGGCCGGATGAATTCATGTCTTTGACTTCAGGCGATAAGGGATGCCCATTATTTTTAATATAAACATGAAGTTTCTCTTCATCCAGAGATGTTCCGACGATAAGAATCCCCTTGTCCATACCATTAAAACCATGATCAATCGCATTATGGATGAGTTCATTGGCTGCAATCGCCAGCGGAACTGCTTTTTCAGAATCTACAATCAGCGGATCACTGCCCTTTTCGCGGACTACCCGCACCGGGCAGAACGTCAGGCTGTCCACAGACAATTTGCAGATACGGTCAAGCAGCACATCCATATCGATCTGTCCGCCGCTCTGGCTTGCCAGGATATCATGAATTTGTGAAATGCCAAGAATCCTGTTTACTGAACGCTTCAAGGCGTCCTTCGTATCCGGATCTTTGGCGCGTCTTGCCTGCATGCGAAGCATTCCTGCTATCGTATTGAGGCTGTTCTTGACGCGGTGATGGATTTCTTTGATGACAGAATCCTTGACAAGTATCTGCTTTTCTTTTTCACGAATCGCAGTAACATCCGTGAGGATCAGTACAGTCCTTGTCACCTTGCCGCCAGAAATAATGGGAAGCCCCCAGGCCGAAAGCGTCATGTTTTCGGAAACTTCATCGCCGAAAACAGGCCGTCCCGTTTTCATGACTTCATCGACAAGCGGAAACCGTACGATCGTGTGCCCGATAATTTCCTGGCTTTCGACAGCCTCTTTATCAAGAACCATGTATAAATCATTAGCCATATCATTGGAATAAATGATGCGGCCTAATGAATCCAGTATGATGACACCGTCCTGCGGGCGTATGCCATAATAGTCCTTCCCGTCAAAGGGTACCTGTAGCGCAAGACTTCCTGTATCTGTCAGGACCTGCTGCTGATCAAGCGAGCTGGATACGAAACAGACGACGGCAAATGGAACGCCTGCATTATCAACGATAGGATATCCTGTAACTGCGACTTTCCTTCCCTGATCGAGCTCCATGCGGCCTGCGACTTTTCTTCCCGTACTGAAAACATTTTCGACGATGGATAATTCATCCCTCAAAAACGTATCTCCCGCCTTGAAGAAAGTCTGGCTGTGCGTATAGGAAGGCCGGACAGCGAGCAGGATGACTGAAATATCAGAATTCTTTCCCTTGGCGCATAAGTACACCTGATTCTTTGAAATATCGGCTGCAAACTGAAGGGCAACCTGTTCATGATCCAGAATTTTAGCCTGCACTTCAGTCAGATTCGTCGAATCACGAATCAATGTGTAAAGCTGACTCATTTCTATGCCGCGTGTCTGCATATTATTCTCCCATCCTGAATGTATAAATCTGTACTTTACATTTTGATCTGTTCTGCATTAAAAGGCAGGCGCGGATCCGCATTTAAAGACATATCGGCAAATTCGCCGGCTTTGGCCATGTAATAGGCACGGCAGCCGATCATAGCCCCGTTGTCGGTGCAAAGGGTCAGGCTCGGACGGCACATGCGTATGCCGCGTTTACTGCACTCCTCTTCAAGCCTGGTCCTTAATTCGCTGTTTGCTGCGACTCCGCCTGCGAGGGCAATCGTCTTCATACCCGTCACTTTGACGGCTTCCATCGCTTTTTCAATCAGGACATCCACAACGGCCTTCTGGAAGGAAGCTGCCACATCCTCTGCCACGATTTCTTCTTTCTTCATTTTCATCGTATTGATGTAGTTGATGACGGATGATTTCAATCCGCTGAAGGAGAAATCAAAGTTGTGACCCTTGCTGAGTCCCATCGGGAAGTGGATAGCGCTGCTGTTCCCTTCCTTTGCCAGACGGTCAATGTGCGGTCCGCCCGGATATGGATAACCAAGTACACGTGCGACTTTATCGAAAGCTTCTCCTGCAGCATCATCTCTTGTCTGTCCGAGAATTTCAAAGTGATTGTAATCTCTGACTACAACGAGCATGGTATGACCGCCGGAAACAACCAGTGATAAAAAAGGAGGTTCCAGATCGGGATACTGTACCAGGTTGGCAAAGATATGCCCTTCTATATGGTTGACTGCAATAAGAGGCTTGTCAATAGCCCAGGCTACCGCCTTTGCGGCTGCTACTCCAACAAGAAGCGCCCCGACCAGACCCGGCCCCTGCGTGACCGCGATGGCATCCATATCAGACCAGCTGCATCCTGCCTGCTCCAATGCTTCAATGGCAACGGGAAGCACATCCTCTATATGATGGCGTGATGCAATTTCAGGAACTACACCGCCAAACTTCTTATGAATCGGAACCTGTGTTGAAATGATGTCAGACAAGACTTGTCTGCCGTCCTCCACTACTGCGCAGGACGTTTCATCACAACTTGATTCGAATGCTAATATCTTCATTTTATCTCCTTATAACTTTCGGGACATGATATACCCGTCTTCGACAGGAAGTTCATACACCGATTTCCTTAGACCGTCAACGTGGAACCCAAAATTCTTATATAAATTCTGTGCCCCATGATTGCTCACACGGACTTCAAGAAACATTGTCTTCATATCGTTTTCGAGAGCTTTATCAATCCCGGCCTCCAGAATGGCTTTTGCCGCCCCCTGCTTTCGAAACTCAGGAAGAACCCCGATATTGACCAGCTGCGCTTCATCAAGCACGTACCAGAAACAGGCATAGCCTATGACTTTTTCCGAAGTCCTTGCAACGAGGTAATGGCTGTGCGTTCCCTGAAAATCATGATTGACAGTCTCTTTTCTCCATGCATCGGAAAAACAAATCCTGCCAATTTCATATATGGCCAGAATATCAGAGGCAAGCGCTTCTTCTATTACGAATCGGCATGCTGCTTTTCCCATAAGACTTCTGCCTCGCTCCTGCGGATATAATTTGGCAAAAGCGTCAATGGATCATCTGCCATGCCGTTTTTCAATTTAGAGATTGCTGCCATGGCGAGACTTCCCGCGCGGCTGCATCTGCTATGGGGCGGAGCCAGCAGAATACCTGCAGAAACCAGCTTATCCTTATATTTATCAGCACATTCACCGACTGCAATGACCGGCCCGCCATGTTTTACAGCTGATTCTATGACAGAATCAATGGAAGCTGCCACTTCAGGCTTTTCCTGCCACATTTCATTAAATGCCCCGTAAAGGGCTGCATACACATTATTCTTCTGCGCATCGAGAAGCGGAAGAATAAATGCCTGCGCGCCGTACATATTCCATGTAAGAGCTTCCAGGGTGTCAACACCGACCAACGGGACGTTCCAGATATAGGATGTCATCTTGGCTGTAGCAAGGCCGATTCTAAGACCCGTAAATGAGCCAGGGCCCTTGGCGACGGCAATCCCTGTTATTTCCTTTTTGCTGACGCCCACTTCTTTCAGCATAAGGTCCATGCATGGAATCAGCTGTTCTGAATGTGTCAGTTTTTTCTGCTGTGTCCATTCAGTGACAAGCTTTCCCTCCTCTGCTAAAGCGCAGCTTAAAACTAAAGATGATGTATCAATGGCAAGAAGCATATTTCTCTATCTCCTTTGTTATGGCATCAGGAGCTTCTTCTCCCCAGATAACCTTGACTTCTCTTTCCGTTGTTCCTTTATTTGACAAATATATGTATATGGCTCTCTCTGGAATCAGTCCCGGGAACATGTCTGCCCATTCTGCAACGGTGACACCGCCTTCGCTGTATTCCTCCCAGCCGATATTGTATAAATTCTCTTCTGTATCAAGACGATAGAAATCAAAATGCTTTAACGGAATCTCACCTTCATAATAATTCATGATTGTAAAGGTGGGGCTGCTCACCACATCATTGATTCCCAGTCCCTTGGCAAGTCCCTGGACAAAATGGGTTTTACCTGTTCCAAGATCTCCAATCAAGGCAATGAACAGTCCGTTTTCAGCATGTTCCCCTATGAAACGGCCGAATTCCATCGTCATTTCTTCACTCGTGCTTATAAATACTGCTTCATTATTTTTCACTCATCCACCTCATCATCTCATCAAACCGCTTCATGCCGATCTGATAGCCTTCTTCGTAAAGTGCACGAAGTTTTTTCGTGTCTTTTTCCACGCGGGACACTTTGACGGGAGATTCCGGGCGCAGTACGAAAACTTTTCCCTCTTTCTCCATCTGTATGATCTTTTCTACCTTTTCATTATACCGCTCCGGGATAGAGCACATGCCCTCCACCACAGCGGGATACGTCCTGCCGTAGGCAGCACGCATGAGGGATTTAAACCCATGCGGCACCTTTTTCTTGCGATACGTAATATCCCTTGTCAGAATGTATACGGGTTTTGTGCACGGAAATGGCAGGTCTTCAGGGAAAGGCACAAGCGGCATCCCCACGCCGCCATCCACGTATTCCTTTCCCTCAAGTTTTACCGGCTTTGAGAGAAGCGGAATCGAGCAGCTTGCGACGCATACCCCCATAAATTCGGAAAGAGGGCAGCTTTTACTCGATACAAAAACAGGTTTCCCCGTAAGGCAGTCAGTAATGCCCACATATAACGTTTCCGAAGCCTTTTCAAACTTGTCATAATTAAAAGGCACATATTCATGAGCAAGCTTGCCAAACATAAAGCGGAAGTTAAAATAACTGCCGTCGCGCACCAAATGACGAAGCCCCATATATCTTTTATCCGGAGCAAACCTGATATTGACGGATACGTTTCTTCCCGGCTGTCTGGAAATATAGCTGAGTCCCTGCAGGGCACCTGCAGAAATCCCAACGACTTTTGGGAAGTAGAATCCCCTTTCCATAAAAGCATCAAGTATCCCGGCCGTAAAGAGTCCCCGCATCGCTCCGCCTTCAAGGACAAGAGCGGAATTCATCGTATTTGTTTTATGCAAACCTTCGGTTATGATTGACATTTCCACACTTCCCTTGTGGCAATCAATTTTACGTGATCACCGATTCTCACATCATATTACATCTTTATTTGGACTTGGCAGACTGATTTTTGACTGCTGTAATTTTCTTCTGAATGGCTTCCTGGTCACCAAGATAAGAAACATCATGCACCGTGAAATCTTCATTCAGATGATAAACGAGCGGGATTCCTGTAGGAATGTTCATCCCGGCAATTTCGTCACTGGAAATTCCTTCAAGATGCTTCCTGAGTGCGCGGATGGAATTGCCATGCGCTGCAATCAGGACTTTTTCTCCATTCTGAATTTCCGGTTTGATGACGCTTTCAAAGTAAGGTGCTACCCTTGCTACCGTATCTTTCAGGCATTCCGTCAATGGGAGCTTCACATCGCCAAGTTTCTGGTAAGGAGGCTGGTTTTTCGGGTTTCTGGGATCATCTTCAGAAAGTGCCGGCGGGCATACATCATAAGAACGGCGCCATAAATGGACCTGTTCTTCCCCATACTTATCTGTTGTTTCCGTCTTGTTCAATCCCTGAAGAGCACCGTAGTGTCTTTCGTTGAGATGGTAGTTCTTGATGACCGGAATCCAGACAAGATCCATTTCATCAAGAACAGAATAAGCGGTATGGATAGCTCTCTTGAGAACAGATGTATAGCATTTATCAAAAGTAAAGCCTTCTGCTTTTAAGAGTTTCCCGGCTTCTTTCGCTTCGCGGAATCCGTTTTCTGTCAGGTCTACATCTGTCCAGCCGCAAAACAGATTCTTTTTATTCCATTCACTTTCACCATGACGAATGACTACTAATGTGTACATAAATAATCCTCCCTAATTTTCACTTTTCAAAATGATCATAACCATGCACTTCAAGCAATTCCAGATGCCCTTCCTGTTTCAGGAATACGCCTTTCCCGGGCTTATCTGTCACAACTCCTATTTCTTTTATGCCAGGACGATTTTTTACCTTTTCAAAATCTTCTTTTGAAATCGTACCTATAAGTTCATAATCTTCCCCGCCGTCCAAGGCCCAGGAAAGAGGATCGATTCCCGCTTTTCTGCCATATTCCAAAGCTTCAGCAGAAACGGGTATGGATGATTTATCGATTTTGATGGAAACGCCGCTTGCTTCTGCAATTTCATTGACTTCTCTGGATATTCCGTCAGAAATATCATTCAGGGAAGAGGCTCCTGCTTCCCGCAAAAGAGTTCCCCATTCAATCTGAGGCCGCGGATGCTTATGCTTTTCTATAAGCCCGCTGTATTCTTTGTTTTCATGAAGCAGGGCATAGAGCCCGCCCGCTGAATCACCGGGATGTCCGGTTACAAAAACAACATCTCCCCTGCGCGCACCGCTTCGCCGGACGGCTGTATCCTTTGGAACTATGCCTACCACAGTTCCTGTCATGATAATACCTGAAACAGATCCGGTCATGTCTCCGCCAAGCAAATTGACCCGGTATTCTTTGCAGCAGTCCCGGATTCCTTCATAGCATCGCTCAACCCATGAAGTGTAAAGCTTTTCAGGAAATGCGGCTGAAATGACAAACCCTATCGGATCGGCGCCCATAGCGGCCATATCGCTGAAATTTGAGGCACAGAGCTTCCAGCCAACATCATAGGCACTCATCGTCACACTGGTGAAATGAATACCTTCCACCATGGTATCCGTTGATATGACCTGATCAAATCCGTCTGGTATAGAATAGACCGCTCCGTCATCCCCTGGCCCAATCTTAACAAACTCCGGCCTGTAAATCAGGTCATGCGATATTAATTTGATAAGACCAAATTCACCTATATCTGAAATTGTTTTTTCTGTCATGCCAATACTCCGAATGATTAGTATTCTGGTAAATCCTGTAAATTAAAGTACTTCTGCTCCTTTTTCCTTCATAGCAGCAAGGCTTTTCCTATAGTCATCTTCAGAAACATAGCCAAGGCAGTCCTTAAGAACGGTTACTTTAATCCCCTTTTCAAGAAGGCCGAGAACCGTTTCCTTGACACAGTACTCGGCTGCAATCCCCGTGACGTAGACATGAGGCGAAACGCATTCGGATAATACCTTTCCGCTGCTGTTTGCAGCAAGGCATGCCGAATACTCCTCAACATCATCATTTTTGCCTTTATAGAAAATATTATCTTTGCCAGGGCGATTGCCTTCATTCATTTGATTAAATTCATCTGATACTTCAGCGCCCCTGCTTCCTGCAACGCAGTGTACCGGCCAGATACCGCCGTTAATTTTAAAAGATTTATTTGTCTTGCTGTGCCAGTCCGATGTGTACATGCATTCCACATCATTTGCATTGGCAAAAGCTATAATATTTCTGACGGCTTCCCGGCTGTGGCTGCATGCCAGGGAACCGTCGATAAAATCATACTGACAATCTACGATAATCAAATGGTCCATGCCTTCATTCCCCTCCCTGTTTTCATTTCTATGCTTTTATAAGGTTTTTCTATGCTTTTTATTCTAACAGTTTTCACAAGGCAAGTAAAAGTGCAATATTTGCAGTTTTCTTCCCGCTTCTATACCGGATAAAGATAATCCTGAAACAGGCTGGATTTTTCTCTTTCTAATGCACTATACATACGGCTGTATTATTACCTTATAAAATATATCTTTATATTTATACAATATAGCAGCCTGCTCTCTTGCGCCAATTCTTCCCAACAGTTATACTAATATGAAATTGTTAATTTTGAAGGAGATGGATGCGTTGAATTTTGTTGATGCAATAGTGGCGTTTTTAAATATCGGGCTCTTCAGTTCCCTGATCAGTCGTTTCACAGGTGCCAATACCGCCATACTGGTTTTCTGCAGCTTATTGTACTTAGGCTGTGAACCTCTGGAAACGATCGGCATTATGCTGACTTACCTGGTATTTTTAAGACTAACCATATATACACAGAACCAGAAGCTGAACTTTAAAAAGCTGAAGGTCTTCAGGGGATTCAGAGTATTTTTCCCGATACTTCTGATCGTCATTTCGCTTTTCCTTTATCCGTTCGCTGCTTTAGCTATTTTCCTGTTCTTATTCATGACGGAAATTCTGGCTAAGATGAAGGAAGAAGTACCAGATGACCGTCAGATGACGACTTCACAGCTGATTCCTTATATTGCCATCGGATCTGTACTCATCACTGTATCCATGATCTGCGTAAAATTCATTCCTGCTGCTTATTACTACATTTTTGGCGGCGCTGCAGGTCTTCTTCTTTGTTTCTTCTTCTGGTGGCTGGGACAGGACAGAGACCGTCTTTCTTCCATCTGGGACAAGGTCATTATCCTATCATTCATTCTCCTTGGTCTTTTTGGATTTGATATAGCAGACTGGCTCGATGATATGCGCCGCAATATCAATCCGACACCGATTGCCTACAACCTGCCGTTCATTTTCCTGCCGGTTCTCTACGTAGGTTTCCTGATGGCAAATATCCTTTTCGGCATCTTCTCTCTTTCCGGTATGGTCATTGTTTTCTTTGGCGCACTTGGACTCCGCCTCTTCGGTTACTATGAAGTATCCAGAAAAGGCAAGGCAAACCTGCTCTCCATTGGAATTACAGTTCTCGCTTTATTCCTCCTGTTCCTCACAGCTCCGGAACCGACTGGGGTTTCCAAACTCGTAGATGCTTTCCTCCCGACGAACTATTACCACTTCCAGGGAATACTGAATATGTTTTAAAATTCACTAATAAAAAAGAAAAGCCATGCGGCATTCCGCATGGCTTTTGTATTGCTTGTAATATATCCGGATCAGCCTTTCCACGGCGGGACGCTGACTGTGCAGGAGGGACATACATCCTGCAGGATACAGGTTTCGCAGTCAGGCTTTCTGGCATGGCATACGCGCCTTCCGTGCCATATCAGCCAGTGATGCGCTGCTGACCAGTCCTTTTTGGGGATGGCCTTCTGAAGGCCTTCCTCTACTTCAAGCGGCGTTGTGCCCGTTGCAAGTTTCAGACGGTTGGCTACTCTGAAAACGTGTGTATCGACTGCAATGGCAGGATATCCCCATACAACACTTCTTACAACATTGGCCGTCTTTCTGCCGACGCCTGGAAGTTTTACGAGCTTATCAAAGTCCTCCGGGACTTTTCCATCATATTCCTCAGAGAGCATATGACACATTCCCAAAAGGTTCTTTGCCTTGGATTTATAAAGGCCGCAGTCATGGATTTCCCGTTCAAGCTCCGCCTGCGTCAAGGCTCCCATCTTTTCCGGAGTATCAAGGCGCGGAAAAATCCTGTCAGTAATAATATTGACGCGCTTATCCGTACACTGGGCAGAAAGTATGACTGCCACGAGCAGTGTAAAAGGACTTGTGTATTTAAGCATTGTCCCTTCCCCCGCATAAGCAATGCTGAGACGCCTCAGCTGCTCTGCCTTTATTTTCTTCGTGACCCTCATTTACCGCTTCGCAGCAAGTAGTCGTGAGCGGCTAATGCTGCGGCAGCCCCCTCTCCTACAGCAATAATGATCTGCTTGTTCTTGCAGTCTGTGACATCACCAGCTGCATAAAGGCCGGGAATGTTTGTCTCTCCGTCCTTATTGGTTATGATTTCTCCCATGCTGTTAGTCTTCACGTCTTCTGGAAGATAGGAATTATTCGGAATGCCGCCTGCTTCTACAAAGACACCATCGACGGCAAGTTCACGCTCTTCTCCATCACTCTTGCGTTTTACGACAAGGGCATTCACCTTCTTGTCACCCTTGACTTCTTCAGGAACATAACCGATAAGAGCTTCTACATTAGGCAGTTCTTCCATGCGTTTGACCATGATTTCAGCTGCTTTGATGCGGCTTCTGACCACCAGGTACACCTTCGGGCAAAGATGTCCTAATTCTACAGCAGCCTGTACAGCGCTGTCCCCGCCGCCGACAATGGCAACAGTCTTATTGCGGTAGAACGGAGCATCACAGGTGGCACAATAAGATACGCCGCGGCCTGTAAATTTGGCTTCTCCCGGTATATCCAGCGTGCGGCTGTGCTTTCCTGCTGTAATAATGCAGACCTTTCCGACGACGGTATTTCCATCATCCAGATGAAGGACGAAATTTCCATCTTCATTCTTTTCAAGATTCATGACGGCCGCGGTGATAAATTCAACCGGGTATTTCCTTACATGTGCTTCCATCTTGTCTGCCAGATCAAAACCGGAAATTGATTCGAATCCGAGATAATTTTCAATTTCACTGGTCAGAAGCATCTGTCCGCCGATATCATTTGAAATAATTTTTACGCTGAGCTCCTTGCGGGAAGCGTATAAAGCAGCATTCAGACCTGCAGGACCAGCACCAATCACAATAACGTCAGTAATATCCATAAATATACCCCTTTCAGACATATCGAAAATTTTCATTATTACAATTTCTATTATATCCGTTTGCTTCGATTTATGCAAACTCCAGCGTCTTAATGATTCAGGAAAGATTTCCCCAGTCCCTTATATCCTACGAATTCTCTCAGCAGTGAATTATCCGGAACGACCGATACATCCAGCTCCCGGAATGGCCGCAGGAACTCCAGAAGCCTCTGCGCCTCCGCATAAGCTCCGCTTTCAGTCCTGATATCGTGAAGAAGCGGTTCGGCCATTTTCTTAAGAACCGGTATTTCGTAAAGCAAAGCTGAATTGAATACGACATCCGCCCTGTTCTGGTAATGGAAGATATTTTTTCCCTCTCCCTGCCTTACGCTGTCCCAGACCTCAAGCGTATGCTCCGCCCCGTTTCCCCTGAATTGGACGTCCCTCACGAGTCTTCTTAAAAGTCTTGTATCGGAGGTGGAAATACGGTTGTGATCATTAATTGTGAGCTGCGTCAGAGCACTGACATAGACTCTCATGCATTGATAACCTGGAACGAAGTATGTAAGCGCAGGATTAAGCGCATGAAGTCCTTCCACTAAAATGGGCTGTCCTTTTCCAAGACTTACTGTTTCCTCACTCATTTCCTTTTTCCCGGTAATGAAGTTGAAATGAGGAAGATGCACTTCTCCGCCTTCAAGAAGTGCGGATACCGTATTTTCAAATAAAGAAATATCGAGTGCCTTCGGACTTTCCCAGTCTTCCTTATTCATCTCGTCACGGTTCCGGAAATAGTCATCCAGAGAGAGCATGACTGGCTTTACGCCATTGACTCTCAAATGGACAATCAGCCGTTTCATGAACGTCGTCTTGCCCGAGGAAGAAGGCCCTGCTATGCACACGAGCCGTATATTGGGTTTCTGCTCGCAGATCGTATCTGCCAGTTCAGCCAGCCTTTTTTCATGAAGCGCTTCGGCAATGGCAATAAAATCATAGATTTTTCCCGTATCTATGGCATGATTAAGTTCCGCCAGATTATGGCATCCAATTAATTCACTCCAGTTCTGGGATTCAAGAAAGACACGTGCAAACAACGGATCTTCCTCACCGAATTTCAATTCCTCCTCTCCAGGCTGCGGAATCCTCAGCAGGAATCCGGGCGCATAGGAACGAAGGATGAACTGCCTGACAAAGCTCATATCCGGAAGCATCGGCCCGAAGAAGTAATCAATGACCTTTCCGCACTGATCCACATCCAGATGATCAATATCGAGCTGGGAAAGAAGCTCGGCATCCTCCTGGAGCCCCTTCATTCGAAGAAAGGCAATGGCTCTGCTTTTTCCTACTATGATTTTGGTAATGTCCCTTCCTTCTTTGACGATATCCCGCATTCTTTCTGAAAGGATATCCAGCTCTTTCTGGAGCGGCGTATGTCCGTCTTTGAATTCGCAGTAAATGGATTTCCCCAAAGAATGCTTGATCTTGACATCCGCTTTTGCACCGTAGACTTCTTTTACCGCACACACCAGAAGCATAATGGCACTCCTGAGGTAAGCCTGGTGGGCCTTCGGGGATTCCAGAGATATCCACTTGACGGCTCCATCACTTGGAAATGGCGTCTGGAAATCTATAATATCTCCGTTAAAATCAGCCACTACTGCATCGGTGCGCTTTCTTGCGCCGCGTACGATATTCCATAAGTTCTGCGGAGTAGCGCCATCAAAGAAATGGTACTCCTTCCCTTCACATGTAATATTCATGATTGCCACCCTCTAAGATTTATCTTATTTCATTCTAGCATAATATAAATCAGGCCGTAACATGTATATGCAGGCAAAACAAAAGAGAGACCAGGAACAGTCTCTGATCTCTCTAAATTTGCTATTTTATTTAACTACGATATTAACGATTCTTCCAGGAACCACAATCGTTTTCACGATTGTCTTGCCTTCGATGAATTTCTGCACTTCAGCAAGTCCCTTTGCCAGATCCGCAATCTCGTCCTTTTCCATGCTGACTGCCACTTTGATGGTACCACGGACTTTGCCATTGACCTGAACAGCTAATTCCACTTCGTCAACAACGAGGGCTGATTCATCGCATACCGGCCATTCTGCATCATGGACACTGTTTTCCTTCTCACCGATCTGCTGCCAGAGTTCTTCAGTGATATGCGGAACAAATGGAGCGAGCAGAATCAGCAGGTTGCGGACAAGTTCTTTTGCCAGCTTGTCTTCGATGACGGAATGTGTCTCGCTGAAGCGGTACATTTCATTGGCCAGTTCCATAACAGCGGAGATTGCCGTATTGAAAGCAAATTTGCCGTCAAGGTCTTCCGTAACCTTGGAAATCGTCTGATGAAGCTTTCTTCTGAGTGCAAATTCATCTTCAGAAAGATCACCTTTTGATTCCTTGACGAAATCCTGATACTTTTCTACGATAGCCCATACTCTCTTTAGGAAGCGGTAAGAGCCTTCAACGCCCTGATCGGACCATTCGAGATCCCTTTCCGGAGGAGCTGCAAAGAGGATAAAGAGTCTTGCTGTATCAGCGCCGTATTTTCCGACGATTTCTTCAGGAGAAACAACGTTGCCGACAGATTTACTCATTTTGCCGCCGTCTTTGAGAACCATGCCCTGGCAGAGAAGGTTTGTAAATGGTTCCGGATAATCTACCATGCCTTCATCCTGCAGCACTTTCATAAAGAAGCGGGAATACAGCAGGTGAAGGATAGCATGTTCAATGCCGCCGATATACTGATCGACCGGCATCCAGTAGTTAGCCTTTTCTTTGCTGAATGGTTCTTCTGTATTGTGCGGATCGCAGTAGCGCAGGAAGTACCAGGATGAATCGATGAATGTATCCATTGTATCGGTTTCTCTGGTTGCATCAGCACCGCACTGCGGGCACTTGCAGTGGAGGAATGTTTCACTTGTCTCAAGCGGAGAGGTAGCTCCGGCTACGAAGTTGACATCTTCCGGAAGAACTACAGGAAGATCCTTTTCCGGCACCAGAACATTGCCGCAATGCGGGCAGTGGATGATCGGAATCGGGCAGCCCCAGTATCTCTGGCGGGAAATCAGCCAGTCTCTCAAACGGTAGTTGCCCTTGCCGTTTCCGATTCCCATTTCCTCGATTTTCTTCGTAATAGCTTCGCGGGCTTCTCCAGAGGTCAGTCCGTCGAATTTGCCGGAATTGACAAGGAATCCGTCTGTATCGTATGCCTTATCCATGTCTTCCAGCTTAAGGTCATGTTCCTTGTTCTGGATAACCAGCTTGACCGGAAGATTGTACTTTTTAGCGAATTCCCAGTCTCTCTGGTCGCCCTGCGGTACAGCCATGACAGCGCCTGTGCCGTATTCATAAAGAACGTAGTTTGCAATCCAGATCGGAATTCTTTCTCCTGTCAGCGGATGAATTGCATAACTTCCGGTGAACATTCCTTCCTTAGGAGCATCTTCGGCAGTACGGACAATATCATTTTCATTTCTCATTCTTTCAATGAAAGTTTCAAGAGATGCCTTATCAGGATTACTCTCAATCAATTTCGGAACAAGCGGATGTTCAGGAGCAAGCACCATGTAAGTAACACCATAAACGGTATCTACTCTTGTTGTGTAGACCGGAATCTGTTCATCCATGCCTTCTACAGTAAAGGAAAACTGCGTGCCGGTTGATCTGCCAATCCAGTTTCTCTGCATCGTCTTGACACGTTCCGGCCATCCAGGCATGTGATCAAGGTCTGCCAGAAGGCGGTCTGCATAAGCTGTAATTTTCAGGAACCACTGGGAAAAATCTTTCTTTACGACAGGGTTCTTGCAGCGCCAGCATTTCCCTTCTTCAACCTGTTCATTGGCAAGAACGGTATGGCAGCTGTTGCACCAGTTGACCTTGGCTTCCTTCTTGTAAGCCAGTCCTTTTTTGTAGAAGATTTCAAAAAGTTTCTGTGTATGCTTGTAGTAATCTTCGCTGCAGGTCAGAACTTTGCGGTCCCAGTCATAAGAAAGACCGAGTTCCTTCTGCTGTCTTGTCATGTTGTCAATATTGGAATAAGTCCATTTTGCCGGAGCAATTCCGTGCTGGATTGCTGCATTTTCAGCCGGCATGCCAAACGCATCGAATCCCATCGGATGGATGACATTAAATCCTTGCATTTTCTTGAAACGGGCAACAACATCGCCGATAGAATAGTTTCTTACATGGCCCATATGGAGGTTTCCTGAAGGATAAGGAAACATTTCCAGTACATAATATTTTTTCTTGTTTGGATCATAGTGAGTTTCAAACGCCTTGTTATCCTCCCAAATCTTCTGCCATTTTTTCTCGATTTGCTGAGGAATATACTTTTCTCGCATAATGTCACCTTCCGTTTATTCTGATAATTAGATAATTATCCGTTTTATATAGTTGTCATATATTATATAGCCCGCACTATCCTCTAGTCAAATCATCTGCCTGCCGCATAAACGATAAAATAAGGGAAAACAGAAAGATGGCAGTGCGTTTTCCGCATTGCCATCTTTCTTATCATTTATGAAACGACTTCCAGTCCAATCACTGCCTGTTAAACAATAGGTTCGTTGTGATAGAGTTCGCCATCGATATCCGGTTTTACACCATATCCAATAGCCCATTCGCATTTATACTTCAATGCCTGTGCATGGATGTTGTCCATCTTGTTAATGGTCTTGATAACCTTTGCCGGGACACCGACAACGAGCGAGTTCGGAGGAATGACCTGATTCTGCAGAACCAAAGCTCCGGCTGCAATGATAGAGCCTCTGCCGATTTTTGCTCCTGTCAGAATGGTGGAATGCATGCCGATCAGTACATGGTCTTCAATTTCGCATCCATGAATGCAGGCACTATGTCCGATTGTAACATAGTCCCCGATGATGCACGGATTATTATCTGCTACATGCAGGCAGCAGAGATCCTGTACATTGGAGCATTCGCCAACGGAAATGTAGTTGACATCGCCTCTTGCAACAACGCCTGGCCAGATGCTGGAATATTTTCCGATTCTTACATCACCGGACAGAAATACACTCGGTGCAACGAAAGCATTCGGATCAATCTGTGGAACTTTACCTTTGAACTGCTGATTTGATAACGTATACATAATTTAAAGCCCCCTTACGTTTCAATATAAACGTTTGCTTACGTCCAGATTATACTCTTATATTCTTCGATTTTCTATAATCAATCCCTTAAAAGAGACAAAAGAGATGCCTCCAAAAAGAGACATCTCTTAAAAAATTATTTTTCAACTTTGGCTGTATTTTCTTTCAGGGACGGGAAATCAAGTGTAGCAAAAAGATCAAACAATGTTTCATTTCTTCTGATTTGCTGCACGCTTCCATCTTCATAAACCATAATTTCCTGATGGCGGAGTCTGCCGTTATAGTTGTACCCCATGCTGTGGCCATGAGCTCCGGTATCATGGATAACAATCAAATCGCCCATGTCGATTTCCGGCAGCTTGCGCTGGATGGCAAATTTATCGCAGTTTTCGCAAAGAGAACCAACTACGTCATATACATGGTCTTTGGGTGCATCTGCCTTCCCAAGAACAGTAATGTGATGGTAAGCCCCGTACATGCCCGGACGCATAAGATCAGCCATGCATGCATCTACTCCGATATAGTTCCTGTAAATATTCTTGTAGTGGATAGCCTTTGTCACAAGGAAGCCATACGGACCGGTAATGGCCCTGCCGCATTCAAAGCAGATTCTTGTCTTTTCAAATCCTGCCATCTTTTCTTCGAAGAGTTTCCTTGCGCCTTCTCCCAATCCTTCAATGTCGACTGCTTCCTGTTCAGGAAGATAAGGGATGCCGATTCCGCCGCCAAAATCAATGAAATCGACAGTAATGCCCTTTTTGTCTCTGATATCATTGGCAAGATCGCACATCATTGAAATCGTGCCTAAAAGACCGGGAAGCTCAAGTTCTGCGGAAATGACCATCGTATGGATTCCGATATAGGAAATGCCCTTCTTCTTAGCCCAGTCGACACAGGTCATGAGCTGGTCATAAGTCATTCCGTACTTTGCTTCTTCCGGCGTCCCGATAATTGCATTGCCTCTGGTCAGTTCCGGACCCGGATTGTAGCGGAAGCAAATCCTTTCCGGCACAATCTGAAGTCTTTCCAGATCATCCAGATTTGAAACATCATCCAGATTAATGATGGCACCCAGCTCATGTGCCTTAATGAATTCTTCATCAGGCGTATCATTGGCAGAAAATACGATTTCCTCCCCTTTGATTCCAACCGATTCAGCAAGGACAAGTTCAGCCATAGAGCTGCAGTCTGATCCGACGTCCAGCGTTTTCAGGCTCTTCATGATCCAGGGATTCGGAGTCGCTTTTACAGCAAAATATTCATGGAAGTTGGGATTCCAGGAAAAGGCTTTCTGAAAGCGCTTGACATTATCTAACATGCCCTTTTCGTCGTAGATATGAAAAGGTGTACCGTATTTGGCAGCAATATTCTGAATTAATTCATCACTAAATGGAACTGTTTTAACGCTCATTAGCCTTCCCTCTTTCTATTGATTTTCCCTGTATCAGGATAATTGACTCATTATAACATACGTTTTAAAACTTGACTACATTCAGTATTATCCGTGCATGCCGCAGTCAGTAATGATATACCATTTTTGCGACTTATAAAAGGTCACCACACATCTGGTGCATGGTGACCTTTCCTATTGATTCATACGTTATTCACAGCCGATTATTTCTTATCTGCGTTTTCTACTGCTTTCTTGCTGTATTCTTCTGTCCACTTCTTGAAGTTTCCGTTGTCCGTGTTTTCTTTGATTACCTGGTTGACAACAGCAGCTACATCTTCATTTCCTTTCGGAAGGGCTGCTGCAGAGTTCTTGACAGCATTCGGGAATTTAATGTCAGAGAACATGAGGTCATTGTTAAAAATGACATACTGTTCGCCGACGATGCCTTCTACAACCAGTGCATCGACTTTGCCCTGTTTCAGTTCAAGGACAACTTCAGGAACATGTGCGAGGCCTACAATATTGGCATCCTTAATCTGGTCTTTAGCAAGAGCTTCCTGTGTAGTGGATTTCTGTACGCCGATGGTCTTGCCGTAAAGGTCTTCTACCTTCTTGAACTTGTCAGCATCAGCCTTGCGGATGATTACCTTCTGTTCTGTCGGAAGATAGTTATCAGAGAAATCCATGGATTTCTTACGTTCATCTGTCGGGTTGATGCCTGCGATAGCCATATCAACCTTACCGCCTGTCAGGGAAGAAAGAAGAGCCTGGAAATTCATGTCCTGCACTTCAAGCTTGACGCCCAGCTTGTCAGCAATCTTCTGTGCCAGTTCCATATCAATCCCGATGACCTTCTTTTCACCGGCACTTGTGTCTACGAATTCATATGGAGGATAACCGGAAGCTGTTCCCACAACGAGCTTGCCGCTGCTCTTGATCTTATGCATAAGCGGGCTTTCAGCCTGAGCCGGCTTGCTTGCTGCCTTATTATCGCTTCCACCGCAGCCTGTGATAGCAAAAGCTGCTACAGCTGCTGCTCCGAGCATTGCCAATTTCATTGCATTTATCTTTTTCATCATTTTAAGCACCTCTCTGATAATTCTGATCCCAAACCGGATACATCTTTGTGATGGATAGATAGTAGCATAAATATACACGTATGTCAATAATTATTCGTATAAATAATGAAATTTTCTTGTCTTTTATGCATTTACTTGCACAATGATGAATAAATCATTACGGTTCCATACAAATGAAAAAGAGGAATGCGCTTTTGCATTCCTCTCTGTCAGGTCCAGCTTATTATTTCTTGGCTTTTTCCACTGCAATTTTACTGTATTCATCAACCCATTTATCAAACTGTCCGGATTCCGTATCCTGTTTGATAATGCCGTTAATGACTTTCAATACATCATCACTTCCCTTTGGCAGTGCAACAGCAGAGACTTTCTTAGCTCCCTGGAACTGTACATCCGCCAAAGCAAGGTCATCATTGAATACAAGGTACTGCTTGGCAACGACGCCTTCCACGACAATTCCGTCAAGTTTGCCATTCTTCAGCTGCAGGATAGCATCCGGGACACTGGAAAGTCCGATGACGTTTGCTCCTTTGATTGACTGAGCCGTCGTTTCCTGTGTCGTAGATTTCTCTGCACCGATTGTCTTGCCATCAAGATCAGCCATGTCCTTGTAAAGATGTTCGTTTTTCTTGAGAACCAGAAGCTTCTGTTCCGTTGGCAGATAAATATCAGAGAATGCCATCGCCTTTTCTCTTTCCGGTGTCGGGTTGACGCCTCCGACTGCAATATCTACCTTGCCGGAAGTCACTGATGAAAGAAGCGCAGAGAATCCCATATCCTGTACTTCCATCTGGACACCGAGTTTGTCAGCAATCTGCTTGCACAATTCAATATCGAGCCCAATGACCTTCTTGTCAGGGGAATCAGCATCTACAAAAACGTAAGGCGGATATCCCGAAGAAGTGCCAACAATTAATTTGCCTCTCTGCTTAATTGTCTGCATCAGTTTGCTTTCCTGTGTACTAGACGCGCCAGAAGGTTTGGAATTATCTCCACAGCCGGCAATTGCCAGCGAACCTAAAATTGCCGCACCGATCAATGCCAGCTTTAAAGATTTTCTCATGTATACATCCCTCCATTCCTATGTGCATATTACCATTTTCCGCCTTTATTGTATAGATATGAAATAAAGTGTTTATGCATATCTATACTTTTATGCAGTATTCTGCTCTCCTTATATGTGAATAAATATTATATCCACATTATTTCTTGGCATTCTCAACGGCTTTCTTTGTCATTTCATCAACCCATTTATCGATATTTCCATTGGCTTTGTTTTCTGCAATGACCTCATTAATCACTTTAATGACATCAGCACTTTCCTTCGGCACGGCAACGGCAGCGCCGCCGCTGTAATTGCTGAAGTAAATATTTGTTGCCGAAAGATCACTATTTGTCAGAAGATACTGGCCTCCAACGATATTCTGCACAGGTACCGCATCCACTTTCCCCGTCTTCAGCTCAAGAAGTGCATCTGCGACCTTGGGAAGTGCCACGATCTGCGCATTCTTGATCTGCTCATTAGCAAGCTTTTCCTGAATCGTAGATTTCTGTACACCGATACGTTTTCCGTCAAAATCACTCAGCGCCTTATACTTCCCTGCATCCTCTTTTCTGACAAGAAGCGTCTGTTTCCCTTCAAGATAACTGTCAGAAAAATCTACTGTCTTTTTACGTTCCTCAGTCGGATTGATTGCAGAGACAGCAATATCCACTTTTCCCGTGGTAAGAGAGGATAAAAGCGACTGGAATGTCATATCCTGTATTTCCAATTTGACTCCCAGCTTTTTGGCAACAGCTTCAGCCAGTTTGATATCTATCCCGTCAATCTTTTTGCCATCTGATGCTGAAGTATCTAAAAACTCATAAGGAGGAAATCCGGATGCTGTACCTACAGTCAGTTTCCCGCTTGATTTGATTTTCTGCATCAAAGCGCTCTCATTGGTTTTTGGCGATGAACTGCCAGAAGAACTATTGTTGCACCCTCCTGCCATAAACATGCCTGCAATGACGGCTCCGGTCAGAATTGCCTTTGTAATTTTTTTCATAATGATCTCCTCTTTTCTGTATCTAAATGGGTCTTTGACTAATTATACTTATAAATATACGCTTTTATGTAATAAAATGCAATATAATGCATAAATTATTTTCAGATTCTCCATATCCTCCTTTCGAGAAAAATAAAAAAGCAGGACCTTCGTCTTGCCAGAAAGGTCCTGCTTTTTTATATCGTCACGGCGAATCAGTTAAGAGACTTGACTAATTCAATGACTTCATTTTCTTTTTCTTTAAGGAGTTCTTTGTCCCCACGGGTTTCCATGTTGAATCTGATCAAAGGTTCCGTATTGGACGGGCGGAGATTGAATCTCCAGTTTTTGAAATCAACTCCGATGCCATCGATCTTATCAATTCTTTCAGCATCAGGTGTATATTTCTTTTCAATTGCTTCCAGGATAGCATTCACATGGTTGGCAGGAAGATTGATTTCGCCGCTGCATGGGAATTCAGCTTCCATTTCAGCAACAAGTTCTCCCAAGCCTTTCCCCTTTTCACTCATGATCTGAGCAACAATCAGCCAGGGAATCATGCCGGAATCGCAATAGGAGAATTCACGGAAGAAGTGATGAGCACTGTTTTCTGCGCCGTAAATTCCCTTCACTTTGCGCATGGTCTCTTTCATAAAGGCATGGCCGCCTTTGGATTCGACGGCTTTTCCGCCCAGTTCTTCGCAGATCTTCTGTGTGCACCAGAAGACGCGCGGATCATGGACAATGGTTTCTCCTTTATGGAGCTGAAGGAAGTATTCAGCCAGAAGGCCTACCATGTAGTAGCCTTCGACAAATTTGCCATTTTCATCAATGAAGAAGCAGCGGTCAAAGTCTCCATCCCATGCAATTCCAAGGTCTGCCTTTTCTTTCAATACGGTATCGACCAGTTTCTTGCGGCATTCTTCAAGCATCGGGTTAGGCACGCCGTTCGGGAAAAGTCCGTCCGGCTGCATGTCAATATAGCTGAATTTGAACGGGAGATATTTTTCAAGAGGTGCAAATGCAACATTGGCACAGCCGTTTCCTGCATCAACAACAATATGAAGCGGTTTCATCTTCTTCATATCGACAAATGTCAGGATATGCTTTACATAATCATCGATGATTTCTTTCTTATAAACAGTTCCCTTTTTCTCGGACTCTTTGAAGTCTCCGGAAAAAGCAAGTTCTTCAATATCCTTAAGGCCTGTATCCTCGCTGACAGGGATGCCTTCCTGTCTGACGATTTTTATTCCATTATAGTTGGAAGGATTATGGCTGGCCGTGATCATGAATCCGCCATCCATTTTATAGAAGAATGTGCCGAAGTACATCATTTCTGTACCGCAGCGTCCGATGTTATACACATCAGCACCGCCGTCAGTCAATCCGCGGCTTGCAGCTTCGCAGATCTTCTGGGAGCTCGGGCGCACGTCATAGCCGATGCACATGGTTTTTGGATAATACAGGTCTGCATAGGCACGTCCTACTCTGTAAGCAAGTTCTTCGTTTACTTCATCCGGCACAATGCCGCGAATATCATATGCTTTAAACCCTGCATGAGAAAGATTCAGTTTATCCATTATTTCTTGTTTCCCCCTAATTCATTCAATCTTGAAAGTACTGTCAGATATCCGTCAGCCCCGTACTTAAGGCATCTTTTGACTCTTGAGATTGTTGCAGTACTTGCCCCCGTCTCCTTCTCGATCTGATCATACTTTTCCCCAGCCTCAAGCATCCTTGCTACTTCCAGGCGCTGTGACATATCCCGGATTTCATTGATCGTGCAAAGATCCTCAAAAAATTCATAACATTCATTCCTGGTTTTAAGCTGAAGGATGCCGTCAAATAAATTATCAGTCAGTTTATTAACCAATCTTTGATTTACGCTCATCTATCTTTCATCCTCCTTCCCCATGTGCCCTTAGGCCATGGGTATATTTCTTTTATGCTTTAATATATTATAACATTTGATATTATACAGCGTAAAGAATAGATGATTTAAATTATACTGTTAAAAACTTTTTGGCCTTTCTTTTCTTTTGGGTGTGTCAAGAGTTTTGTGTAAATCGATTCAATAAGCAACATCGTATTGCTGCATAAGCTGAGACATCCTGTCGTCCATGAGCAGCTGGTTCCGGACCATCGCCCAGTTTGCGACGTGACGACCCTTCCATTTTTTATAGAGCTCTTGGATGCGTAGGTAGAAAATCTTGAAGACTGCATCCTCGTTGGGGAAAGCGCCTTTCTTGGTCACCTTGCGGAAGCTAGAGTTGACGCTCTCGATGGCATTGGTCGTGTACATGATCTTGCACACGGCACTGCCATAGTTATAGAGCTGCTCGACGTGTGAGAAATTGTTTTCCCATACGCTGACCGCGCCTGGATAAGCCTGCCAGTCGGTCTTGAACTTCTCGAATTCCTGACGGGCCTGCTTGACGTTGATGGCACCATAGATGAGCTTCAGCTGCTTCGTGAATGCACTCCACTGCTTGCGTGGGATGTAGCGGATGGAATTGCGGATGAGGTGTACGATGCAGCGCTGAACCGTGGCATGCGGGAATACAGCCTTGGCGCCTTCCTCCAATCCGCTCACGCCATCCATGGACAGGATGCCAAGATCCTTAACGCCGCGAGCCCGCAGCTCGTCGGAGATCTGCATCCAGGCATGCTTGCTCTCCGTCTCGTTGATCCAGAGGCCAAGGACATCCTTGCAGCCGTTGACGTCATAGGCAAGCATGACATAGACGGCCACCTGCTGGACGCCATACTCCGTGCGCAGCGATACGTAGATGCAGTCGACGAAAGCAAATGGATAGAACGACTGGAGCGGACGATTCCGCCATGCCTCGACCTCTTCCATGACGCAGCCTGTGATGGTGGAGATCTGTTCATGTGACATCTGGAAGCCGTAGATGTCTTCGATGGTTGCAGCGATGTCGCGTTGGCTCATGCCACGGGCATACATCGCCAGTACCTTGCCCTCGATGTACGAAACGTCGCGCTGGTGCTTCTTGATGATCTGCGGTTCAAACGTACTCTGGCGATCCCTAGGGACGCGGATAGGAACCTCGCCCAGAGAGGTCTTGAGCGTCTTGGATGAATAGCCGTTCCGGACATTGTCACCGTCTTCGGAGCGCTCATGCTTCTTATGGCCGAGATGATTTTCCATCTCACCTTTGAGCATGGACTCAAAAATGGGGCCAAAAATCTGCTTCAGGACGTCCTGTACGTCTTCCGCGCTCTTGATGTCGTAGTTGTTGAGGATTTGCTGAGCAATCTGCTCGCCTGGGGTAGTTGGTGGAGTTTTACACTTTGCCATTCTGTTACCGTCCTTATCTTTGTTTACCCCAGTATGGGGCATAAAGTAGATTCATGCAATACCGATTTACACAAACTATTTTACACTCCCTTTCTTTTATGCCGAAAAGCTTTATTTACCGTGCATCTTATTTTAATAAATACTATTGACAAGGAAATCTATACAGAGTACTATAAACACAATCGATTAAAGTCAAACTAGTTTACCATCTAGTTAATTTAATAATCTTATTCATCATGAGTGACGGAGGGACTGGCCCATTGAAGTCACGGCAACCATTCTTAATGAAACGGTGCCAATTCCAGCGAGTAAAATCTCGAAAGATGATGTCACAAGCTTTCATCTTTCGATGAAAGTTTTTTAATTTCAGGGAGGAGACCCCCATGATTGAACTGAAACATATAACTAAAGTATATGACAATAATTACAGGGCACTCGATGATATCAATCTCACTATCAGAGACGGCGAAATTTTTGGAATCATAGGACAGTCCGGTGCCGGAAAATCAACACTCGTCCGCTGCATCAATATGCTTGAACCTCCGTCTTCCGGAGAGGTCATCATCAACGGGAAGGATATGACAAAGCTCAGCAGTTCCGAGCTGCGCAAAGAACGCAAAAACATCGGAATGATCTTCCAGCATTTCAACCTTCTCTCCAACAGAACCGTTGCCCAGAATGTTGCTTTCCCGCTTGAACTTGCCAATGTGCCGAAAGCGGAACAGAAAAAAAGGATTGATGACATCCTTGAACTTGTAGGGCTTACCAGCTACAAGGACAAGTATCCGTCCCAGCTTTCCGGCGGACAGAAGCAGAGAGTCGGCATTGCAAGAGCCGTCGTATCCAACCCCTCTGTACTGCTTTCGGATGAAGCGACAAGCGCACTTGATCCGGAAACTGTAAAATCCATCCTCGAGCTTCTGAAAGACATCAATAAGAAGCTGAATATCACAATCATCATGATTGCTCATCAGATGGAAGTCATCAAGGAAATCTGCGAACGCGTCGCAGTCATCGAACATGGAAAAATCATTGAACAGGGTTCGACTGTCGATCTCTTCACGAATCCCCAGACTGAAACGCTGAAGAAATTTATCGGAACCGTCATGTCCACGGAAGTTCCGGAGCAGTTGTCCCATATGAATATCCATAAAGACAAAGAAAAGGAAGACGATCAGACAATCATCAGCCTTTCCTTCCGCGGGGACGTCACAAACGAGCCGATCATTGCAAACCTGATCCGCAAGTACAACCTGGATGTCAGCATCCTTTATGGATCGATCGATTATATTCAGGACGTATCCTTCGGACGTCTGATCATCATGATCGACGGCCATGAAGATGACATGATCAATGCATTAAGCCATTTGAAATCATTACCAATCACAAGCGAGGTGTTAGGCTATGTCTCCAGTAATCACTAATTTGCTTTTCAAAAGTCTGGCGGAAACATTGTACATGCTTTCCGTTTCAGCCATTATCGCAGCCATTATCGGAATACCGCTTGGCATCCTGCTCGTAGTCACTGAGAAGAACGGAATTCTCGTTTGCCCGGTACTCAATAAGCCGCTGGCATTTGCCATCAACATGGTCCGTTCCATTCCATTCATCATTTTGATGGTTGCCATCATTCCTTTTACAAGAATGGTAGCCGGTACCTCCATCGGTACTACAGCAGCTATTGTTCCTCTGACAATTGCCGCTATTCCATATACGGCAAGAATGGTGGAAACTTCCATCCGTGAAATTCCCTTCGGCCTTATTGAAGCAGCTGAATCCATGGGAGCCTCCCCCTATCAGATCATAAAGAAGGTCCTGATTCCTGAAGCTCTTCCATCGATTATAGAAAACATGACAGTTGTCATCGTATCCCTGATCGGTTCCTCCGCTATGGCAGGCACCATTGGCGGCGGCGGTCTCGGCGACCTTGCCATCCGCTACGGTTATCAGAGATTCCAGGCTGATGTCATGATTGCAACAATCATTGTATTGATCATCATCGTACAGCTTATCCAGTTCATCGGAAGCACATGGTCAAGAAAGACCGACAAACGTTAATCACCGGAATGGATGGAATTATCCGTCAAATCCCATTTCCGGAATTATAAATTCAAAAGAGAAAGGAAGTTTTGCTTATGTTAAAGAAACTGATTATCACCGGCCTTTGCGCACTCTCCGCAGCAGCAGTCATCACCGGCTGCGGTTCCGACGCTAAGCCGGCAGCATCCTCTGCCCAGTCTGCTCCTGCAGAAAAGAAGGAAATTACGGTTGGTGCAACAGCCGGCCCGCACGCTGAGGTTGTTGAAGCAGCTGCCAAAGAAGCTGAAAAGAACGGCCTTAAGGTCAATGTAAAGGAATTCTCTGACTACATTACCCCGGATCAGGCACTTGCTGACGGAGATCTTGATCTTGTAGTTTACCAGCATGAACCATTCCTGAACAACTTCAATAAGCAGCACAACACAAACCTCGTTCCGATTGGAAAAGCCATCCTGATGCGCATGGGCATTTACTCCAACAAGTACAAGGATGTCAAGGATATTCCTGACGGCGCTACCATTTCCATTCCTAACGATTCGACAAATGAAGGACGCGGACTCCAGCTTCTTGAAAAAGCCGGCCTGATCAAGCTCAAGGAAGGCGTAGGCATGAAAGCTACTCCTGCAGACGTTACGGAAAACCCGAAGCATCTGAAATTCAATGAGCTGGAAGCCGCTCAGCTCCCAAGAAGCCTTGACGATGTTGCTGCTTCTGTCATTACAATGAACTATGTCATGAGCGCAGGCCTGTCTCCAAAGGATCAGGGCATCTTCCTTGAATCCAAGGACACCCCGCTTGCTGTCATGATTATTGCTGCCAGAGATAAAGACAAGAATCAGCCTGCTTACAAGAAATTCGTACAGGCTTACCAGTCTGATGCAGTCAAGAAATTCATTGCAGAAAAATATAAAGGAACCATTGAACCAGCCTGGGATTAATGGGTTTACCTCAAAGGATGATGCGCCTGCATCATCCTTTTTTATTGCAGGTCTCCTTTTGCTGTCTTTGACCTATTCATTCATGATATAGTTAATACGTAGACATCTTGCAAGGAGCTCCTTATGAAAATTACAACCTTATTCCCTGCCCTGGGTGTAAAGAACTACAGAGTATTCTGGATTACGCAGTGGATTGCGCTCATCGGTTTCTGGCTGCAGCTGACGACACAGCAGTGGCTCGTATATAAGATGACCGATTCTGCCTTTCTTTTAGGCCTTTTATCTGCATGCCAGTTCACCCCCTCCCTTCTATTCACACTGGGAACGGGGCTTTGGATCGATCATCACAACAAGAGAAAAATACTGATGGGAACACAGTCCCTCTATATGCTGCAGGCACTTCTTTTAGGCCTGCTCCTTCTCTCCGGGCATGAAACGTATGGATGGCTTTTATTCTTTGCCTTTTTTCTGGGAACGATCGATGCCTTCGATATGCCTGCCCGCATGGCTTTCATGCCTGAATTGGTAGGAAAAGAAGCACTTCATAGTGCAGTCAGTTTGAACTCGACCAATTTCAATATCACCAGAATAGTGGGCCCGCTGCTTGCCGCTTTTCTTCTGAACTATCTCTCTTACAGTGATATTTTCTTCCTTAATGCGGTTTCTCTCATCCCTATACTCTTTGCCTATGCCAAAATGAACGTGAATACTCCCGTCATTCAGGAAACCAATAAAAAACCGCTTCATGAAATCCGCGAGGGTATTTCCGAGGCACGAAAGAATCCGATTATTTTCGGCAATCTTCTGGCAGCCGGAATCGTAAGCAGTCTGATCCTGAATATGGGTACTTACGGACCGCTCTTTGCAGACAGGGTACTTCACAAAGGACTTGATGGATTCGGATCCATTCTCTTTGCCGCAGGGGCCGGTTCCATGGCAAGCGGAATACTATCTGCCACATCCAGCACACATTATTCACAGCGGTTCATATTTACTGCAGCCGGCTTATGCGGCCTTCTCCTTATGGCCGTCAGCTACATTTTCTGGACAATCCCAGCGCTTTTCATGTTCGCCCTGCTCGGTTTTGCTACCATTCTCTTCATGGTAAACTGCAATACGGCAATCCAGATGGCATCTCCCCCTGAATACCTGGGAAGAATCATGGGCCTTTATACCTTTGTATTCCTTGGGAGCGCACCATTTGGTTCTCTCCTCGTCAGTGCAATCATTGAGTACATGGGAACCTCTTTAGGACTTGCCATCGTAGGTCTTTTTGAAATCATACTTATACTGCTCACAGCAAAAACTTATTCCAAGCAAAAATAAAAAGGGGCTGTGACAAAATCCACTAAAGTGCTGACTTCTTTTCTCGAACGAAGTTCGGTTTAAGGGTGTCGGAGCTCGCCCCGTAGGGGAGCTGGCGGCGGAGCCGACTGAGGAGGTTCATTTCCTTCGAGCGCAGCGAGGTTGTTTGGTATTCAGACCAAGTCAATGCTTATAAATGTTAGATAATCTTTTAACGGAATATCCCAATTGAAATAGGGCTGTGGCAAAATAATTAACCATTTTGTCACAGCCCTATTTCAATTTACAGATTTTCTGCTTTTTCTAATGCTTTCTCTCCTGCATCAATGACCCTATCCACACTGATTTCAGAAATAGGCACATAATTGCCTGATGCAATCGTTTTATTCACATGCTCGGGTCCCTCAGGCATATCCCATGAAGAAATTGCCTGTGAACAAGGTCCCAATGGATGATGGAACTTTGCATTGCTCGGTCCGAACATGGAAATAGTCGGGATACCGCGGCTGTCTGCTACATACATGGGTCCGCTGTCATTGGTAAAGAAAATGGAGCAATGACCGGCCGCTGCAATAAATTCGCCCATGCTCAGATGGCCTGCCGCAATAACCGCTTTATCCCCGTGTTTCATAGAGGAAATAGCCTTCTGGATCAGCCCCAGCTCTGACTTGACGCCAAAGAAAACCGGAATGAATCCCTTCTCAAAGAAATGATCAGCGACTTTCCCATAATTCTCAGCGGGCCAGTTCTTTTCCGGCGTAGAGCTTCCCACAGAAAATCCGGCCATTTTTGCATTCTGCGGCAATTTCTGCGACTGGAAAAATTCCCTGGCTTTGTCTTCCCAGTCACTGCAGGTATAGGTACGCATTCCGCTGTGAGAAACATCTTTTACACCCAAAAGCTGCAGCACTCTAAGGTATTTGTCGACAGCATGAGAATTATACGTCTCAATCACGATCGGCTGATCCATGAAGAAGTGATCGATACCTGTTCCCTCTTCTCCCGTCCAGTACTTGGGATGCATGGCAAGACCCATCAGCGTAGTCCTTGATGTCCCATGGAGAGCCATCAGGACGTCCGGCTTCAATTTTCCAATTTGCCGCCCGATATTCCAGGTAGCCATAAGCCCCTTATCTTTTCCATTCCTGTCGACAGGAATAATTTCATCGATGTTGGGGTTGTACTTCACGGATTCCTGGAATCTGGAGTCCATGACAAGGACGATCCTGGAGCCTTCTGCTTCTCTTCTCAGCACTTCAAGAAAAGGAGTAATGGAAACCATGTCTCCAAAATACAGCATATACATAATAACAATCGTCTTGTTTTTCAAATCGACACGGCGGGCAGAGTTTTTCATTGCTTTTCCCTTTTTATTTTCTTAATGACTCCTGTTGTTGAATAACCATCGACAAAGGGGAGAATTTCCACAGATCCTGCATATTGCCTTCCGGCAACTTCTTCTGCCTTATAATCCCCGCCTTTGACAAGGATATCCGGTTTCAGATGGGTCAGAAGTTTTTCAGGAGTTTCTTCTCCAAAGACAACGACATCATCAACGCAGCGAAGAGCGGCAAGCATAAAGCTCCTGTCATTTTCACGGTTAACCGGACGGTCTTCCCCTTTGAGCATTTTGACTGAGTCATCGGAATTCAATCCCACAATCAGGTGGTCGCCAAGGGAAGCCGCCTTCTGCAGATAGGTGACATGGCCTCTGTGAAGGATATCGAAACATCCATTGGTAAATACAACGGTCTCTCCTCTTGCTTTCCAGAGATTTACCTTGTTTTCCGCTTCCTTCCACGTCAGAGGGAGGTAATCAAGGCGGACCGGCTCATTATCACGCCATGCATCAAGGACTTCTTTCCTTTCGACCTGATAAGTTCCTACATGTGAAACAGCGATGCCCGCTGCGCGGTTTGCAAGTTCCAATGTCGTTTCCATATCAATGCCAGCGGCTGCACAGGCAGCTGTAACAGCCATGACAGTATCTCCTGCGCCCGAAACATCAAAGACATCCTGCGCAACGGATGCTCTATGAATAGCCCCGCCATCCATAATGCAGGTGATTCCGCGCTCGGATCTTGTTACGAAGAGATATTTCAAGTGGAATTTCTCCCTGATCCTCTTTCCTTCCGCCTCTATGGGAGCGCTTTCATTAGGGATGCTCTTTCCGGCGCAGTCAGAAAGCTCTTTCAGATTAGGCGTGATTCCATAAGCGCCGTCATACTTTTCCCAATCACTGCCCTTAGGATCGACAAGAACAGGAACATTGTATTCATTGGCTTTCTTTATGATTTTCTGAGACAGTATGTCGTCGATCATTCCCTTGCCGTAATCAGAAATGACGACACAGTCCAGTCCCGCTTTTAAAAGCCCGCAAAGCCATTCCATAACGCTTTCGCATTCATCGTCAGTGAGCTTTCTGGTTCTTTCATAATCAAGCCTCATCATCTGCTGGCCTGCGCCCAGAATGCGTATTTTAGCTGTCGTCTGGTAATCATCAGACACAAGAATCCCATTAGAGTCAATTCCTGCATTTTTTAAAAGGTCAAGAAGCATTTTCCCATTCTGGTCATTCCCAACTATGCCGGAAACGAAAACCTGACAACCAAGTGATGCCAGATTGGCCGCTGTATTGGCAGCCCCGCCCGGCACGTTTCTTTCCCCTTTGACCAGATTGACCGGTACAGGCGCTTCAGGAGAGATGCGGTTCACGCTCCCTGTCACGTACTGATCCATCATTACATCACCGATTACGGCTGCCTTTACTTTCAGAATATCTTCACTAAGAAATTTTTCTCCGTCTTGTCTCATGGTTCCCCTGCCAAAATCAAATACAAACTATGTTTCCTATATTATCTCATTGCTCTTTTATGCATTCTTTAATGAGCTTGTCCCAGGAATCCCACACCACTTCCGGTGCATATGGTTTCATTGATTCTCTCGCTCCCGTTCCCAGTTTCCTTCTAAGTTCGCTGTCCTTCATCAAGGATGCCAGTGCTTTTGAGAACGCTTCTGCCCCGTCAGGAACAAGAAATCCATTGACCTGATCCTTGATGAGTTCATTGACGGAAGAGCAGGATGCAAAGCCTACTGCCGGAATTCCAACGCCCATCGATTCAGAAAGCGCCAAAGGGAAACCTTCATGATGGCTTGGGAATGCAAATATATCTGCTTCCTGCCAGACTTTTCCCATATTCTTCGTAGTGCCGCGCAAGTGGACACGGTCCTGCAGTCCATTTTTGGATATGAGGCTTTTCACCATAGTTACATACGCTTTATCGTAAGTATCCCCACAGATGTCCACTTCCCAGTCGGGAAATTCCTGAGCAATTTTCGAAAAGGCTTCTATTAAAATATGCTGCCTCTTCGTCCTGCCTGTCACTCTTCCTACATTGACGATTTTGTGAACTTTCCTTTCCTGTCCGGGATCCACCTCCAAATGCGGGATATTTACAGAATTGGGAATATGCACAAAGCGATCGTAATCCAGGTATTTTTCTGCTTTTTCTATAAATGAAGGCATGAGTACCTGAATGAAGCGGCTTTTTTCAAGAGCCCTTTTTTCTTTCTCCGGTGAATGGAGGAATATTTCATCCGGATCATTGTGAAGCATGGAAATCACGGGAATTTCAGTATCCAGCCCTTCAAGAAGAAGACGGCCTGTCGGTTCCCTGAAGGAAACGATTACATGAGGTTTTGCCAGTTCAAGGACTCTTTTCATCTGAGGCTTTGCCTGGTTAAAAATACTGTAATTCCTGTTTCTTGCAGCTTCCTTGCTAAAAGCGCGGGCAATTTCCCTTGCTGCCTTGGAAAACAAGCCGGCATGAATTTCAGTCATTCCTTCCATTTTGAACAAGTTATAGAGTTTAACGCCCTCAGGAAGAGGATAGAAAGGATCCCCGCTCTTTTCATCAGCCATCACGACAGAAACCGTATATCCTCTGTCTTTCATTGCAGCTGCCATCCTCGATAAGACATGCTCGATGCCGCCGCTGTATCCTACAAATTTATGCAGATCCGCAAGTAAAAGATTCACGGACATACCTCCTCTATTAAGTGATTATTCCTTATGATAATAATTTTTATACCACTTGGCGAATGCGGCAAGTCCCTCCTCCAAGGTGGTCGACGGATGGAATCCGAAATCTTTTTCCAGATCATCAATATCAGCATACGTCTGATACACGTCTCCCATCTGCATGGGCAGGTACTCTTTTTCCGCTTTTCTCCCGATGGCATCTTCCAGAATTTCAATGAATTTCATCAGCCTGACCGGGTGATTGTTGCCGATATTATAAACCTTGAACGGGTCATGCTCTTCGTTGAGCTTCGGCGGATGGTTCAGCATATGGGAAATCCCTTCTACGATATCATCTACATAGGTGAAATCGCGAAGCATATCTCCGTTATTATAAACCTGAATCGTCTCGCCGTTGAAAATCTTATTGGCAAACTTGAAGTAAGCCATATCCGGCCTGCCAAAAGGTCCGTAAACCGTAAAGAAACGAAGCCCGGTAGCAGGAATCCTGTAGAGGTGGGAATACGTATATGCCATAAGCTCGTCAGACTTTTTCGTTGCCGCATAAAGGCTGATTGGGCGGTCCGTCGGGTCATTGACCGAGAATGGAACTTTTTCCTGATTTCCGTAAATCGAAGAACTCGATGCAAAAAGAAGATGCTTTACCGGATAGTGGCGGCAAGCTTCCAGGATGTTGAAGAAACCCACGATGTTGGACTGTATATACGAATCCGGATGATCGATGCTGTAGCGGACTCCGGCCTGTGCGGCAAGATTAACGACAATAGCAGGTTTTATCTCTTCGAAGAGGTGGAATACCATGTCCTTATCGGCCAGGTCTCCCTTTATGAAACGATAGTCCTGTCCTGATTCCTCAAGATCCCTGACACGATCTTCCTTAAGCTTTGGATCATAGTAATCATTCATGTTGTCATATCCGACAACATTGTATCCATCCTTAAGCAGACGTTTGCTTAAATGATATCCAATAAACCCGGCTCCGCCGGTCACAAGAATCGTATCCATAACAATCTCCTATCCTTTATCATTCTATGAACATGCATCGTCCATATTGTTTTATTATACCAAATCCACTGGGTCAAGGTACAAAGGAAATCAGGGATTAATCCCCTCAATTTCCCCAAACTTTGATAGCAGCTTCTGCCATGAGTTCCTGTCCCTTCTCGTTAGGATAAACCCCGTCAACATAATAATCATCGTCAAAGGGAATCACTTTTGAAAAATCAATCACCCGTACGTCAAGGCTCTGTGCCAGTTCCTTTAAGAAGGAAATATACGTCCTGTAATCTTCCTGATTGGCATCATAGGAAAATTCCGACTGCCATCCTGCCTCAACGCTTGCGCGTGTTACCTGAGGCGGGATGGCAATCGTCAGCGGCAGGCTGGCTGCTATATGTGAAATCCCCCTTTCCATATTCTTTTCAAGGGAAGAAAGCCTTATTCTGCACAGCAAATCATTGGTTCCGCCCATGATGAAAATTTCATCCTGACTTCCGGCTCTCTCAAGAAAAAATTCTGCCTTTTGAAGGATATCTGATGACAGGGAGCCGCAGGATCCAAAATTCCTGAACCTGATGCCATGTATTTCCCTGGTAGCAATCTCAAGCCAGTACCTGCCCTTCCTTAGTCCGAACCCTTCAGTCAGGCTGTCACCGAAGCAATTCATGAATAAAGGCGCCTGCCCTTTCCATCGATCTTCCATATTCACTCTTGTGTATAAAAAAGACTGCAGCCCATGAATGAACTGCAGTCTCATTTAAATTACTTGCTTACTGAAATTCCTTTTTTCGGTCTTTTGAAACCATGAATTCGTTCAATAACAACGAAGAGCATCGGTACAATGAAGATCTGGAATACAGTTGCAGAAAGCACGCCGAATACTACAGCAATACCCATTTCAGAACGGGAATTCGAACCTGCACCAGTCGAAAGTGCCAGCGGAATGTTGCCGAGGATGAATGCCAGGGAAGTCATCAGAATCGGGCGCAGACGAATCTGCGATGCTTCGATGGAAGCCTTCATGACATCCATGCCATTATCAACACGGACTTTCGCGTACTCGACGATCAGGATGGCGTTCTTCGCAGCCAGCCCGATGATGGTCAAGAGACCGATCTGGAAGTAAATGTCGTTATATACATGGAATGCCATGGCTGCCAGGCTCGCGCCAAAGAAACCAGTCGGTATCCCGAAGATGACCGTGAATGGAACCTTCCAGCTTTCATAGAGAGCTGCCAAAGACAGGAATACGAAGAGCATGCCGAGCGAGAGGGCATATACTGTCTTACCGCTCGCTTCACGTTCCTGGGCAGAGGATTCGACGAATTCGAAGCCATAACCATTCGGAAGTACCTGATTGGCGGTTTCTTCGAGCGCATCGAGCGCCTGCCCGGAGGAGTATCCATCCTTCTGCTGCCCGCCGACCTTGACGGCCGGGAAGTTGTCGTAACGAGTGATGACGGAGATCGCATTGGATTTCTTCGGAGTGATAAAGGTGGAGATCGGCACCATATTGCCCTTATTGTCGCGAACCGTCAGGAACTTGTTGTCCCCCGGGTTCGTGCGGTACTGGGTATCCGCCTGCGCGACGACCTTGAAGTTACGGCCATAAATGGTGAAATCATTGATCTGGACAGAGCCATAGTAGGCCTGAAGAGCGGTGAAGATATCCCCGACAGCCACACCATTTCGCTGTGCTTTTTCTCGGTCGATATCATAATTGTAGGATGGTGTATCGCTTCGGAAAGTGGTGTAGGCCATCTGGATTTCCGGACGCTGGTTGGCTGCGCCGAGGAATTCTCCGACAACGCGCTGGAATTCTTCATCCGATGCACCGCTCTTGTTCATGATATAAAGGCTGAAGCCACCGGAGGCGCCAAGGCCTGGAATCGGAGGCGGATTCAGCGCCATCAGAGATACCTCCGGATGGGTCGCCCCATATGCCATGGCTTTGCCCATAATGGCATTGATCTGTTCGTTTGGCGCTTTGCGTTCATCCCACGGTTTCAGTTTGATGAAGGAAAGACCCGCATTTGGTTTCTGCCCGCCGGACAAAATATCAAAGCCGGTGACGCCCTGCGACTGTTCGATCGCCGGATCTTTTCCCATATAATCAAGGTAATCGTTGATCGCTGCATTCGTTCTGACATTGACAGAGCCTTCCGGCAAAGAGAATGCCGTGATGAAGAAGCCATTATCTTCCTGCGGAAGAAATGCTGTCGGAAGCTTGAAGAAAATACCGAAAGCTGCGACCGTGATGACGACAAGAACAAGGATCGGAGCAGCGATCGCATGTCCCATCTTCTGCAGGATCGCTCCGTAGATCTCTACCATACGATCGAAACCATCATTGAAGGTATCCCAAAATCGATCGAGGAAGTTTTTCCTATTCTGCTTCTTCGGCGGTTTCAGAAGACCGGCACAAAGAGCCGGAGTCAGAGACAGCGCGACGAAAGCAGAAATCAGGACAGAGACAGCGATGGTGAGAGCAAACTGTTTGTACAGGATACCCATGATCCCGCCCAGAAAAGCGACCGGTACGAAAACCGCAGCCAGAACGACCGCTACGCCGATAACCGGGCTCTGTACCTTCTGCATCGCAGCAACAGTCGCCTCTTTCGGGCCCATGTTGTTATAGCGCATTTCATACTCGACGGCTTCTATGACGACGATCGCATCATCGACGACCAGCCCGATGGCCAAAACCATTGCGAAAAGCGTCAGGGTATTGATGGTAAATCCGAGAAGCAGGAAGGAAGCAAAGGTACCAAAGAGCGATACCGGGACCGCAATCATCGGGATGAGCGTGGATCTCCAGTTCTGCAGGAAAATGTACACGATCAGTGCTACGATGAGAAGCGCTTCGACGAAGGTATGCATGACCTCCTTGATGGAGGCATAGATGAAGTCCGTGTTATCCGCGCAGATGACATAGGTCATGTCATCTGGGAAGCTCTTCGCATCTTCTTTCAGCTTCTCCTTGATCGCCCCCAGAGTTTCGAGCGCATTCGCATCATCGGTCAGAGAGAAGGCGAGGATCGCCGACTCCTGTCCCGCCGCACGGGAAATGAAGCTGTAGTCCTTTGCACCAAGCTCGATACGGGCCACATCCTTCAGACGAAGCATGGAGCCGTCATCATTGGTACGAAGTACGATATCGCCGAATTCCTTCTCCGTCACAAGACGGCCCTTCGCCGTGATGATGTACTGGAAGGAGGCATTCTGATCGACCGGAGCGCTGGAAATGTTACCGGCCGCGATCTGCTTATTCTGCGAAGAAACGGCAGAAATGACCTCGCTCGCAGTGATCTTGTTCTGCGACATCTTCGTCGGATCCATCCAGATGCGCATCGCGAAGTCAGAGCCGAATTCCTGTACGTTGCCGACGCCCTTGATGGACTTCAGCTCATCCAGGTAGTTCATGGAGAAATAGTTCTTCAGGAATACGTCATCATAAGTGCCATTCGGTGAGAGCAGGCCGACGACGAGTGCCATATCCCCCGAAGATTTCTTCGTGGAGACGCCGATGGAACGGACTGTATCAGGAAGCCCTGCATCGGCAGCCGTGACACCATTCTGTACACGGATGGTCGCCATATCCGAGTCCGTCCCCGTCAGGAACTGGACCGAGAGCGAATAGGAGCCATTCGAGTTCGATGTCGAAGACATATTATCAAAACCTTCGGCACCGACGACATTCTTTTCTATGACCTCGGCCACCGTCTGCGCTACGACTTCAGAGTCAGCGCCCGGATAGGTCGCATGGACAGAGACCTGAGGCGGCGTGATCTTCGGATAGCGGTCGATCGGCAGTGAGAAAATACAGAGTGCCCCGGCGATCGTGATGACAAGAGCCACGACGATAGCAAAGATAGGGCGTTTAATAAAGAAATTTGCCATAGCTCCTCCCCTTATTTCTTAGCATCTGTCGTGCCATGCTGCACAGAAGCGGCCTTGATCGCCGCCTGTTCCAAAGCCTCGCGCGTGGTTTCTTCCGGAGCGACTGCCTGTCCGACACGGACTTTATTCTGGCCTTCGACGATGATCTCATCATTTTCATCGATGCCGCTTTCGATGATGGTATAGATGCCATAGGTCGCACCGAGCTTGACCGCCTTCTGCTGGACCTTGCCATCGACGACGACATCGAGCATATCTCGGTTCAGGAGCTGTACGAGTGCCTTGGTCGGTACCAGGATACTGCCCTTGGCGATTTCTGCATCAGAAACGACCGTCGCATACATCCCCGGTACGAGCAGGTTATCCGGATTTGCATATGCCGCCTTCATGGTCAGCTGCCCGCCGGTCAGCCCCGGATTGATCTGGACGATCTTGCCGGTCTCCTGATAGATGGAGCCATCAGCAAGGCGAAGCTTCAGGGTATCCCCGAGCGTCTCCGTGCCACTCTTATTCTTGGTGAGCGAAAGGTATTCGCTCTCCGACATATCAAACTGAACATACAGCGGATCTGCCGAGGAAATCGTGACGAGAGGCGTCTGTCCTGCCGAAGCGAAAGTGCCGATATTCACATCATCCATGGAGAGCGTCCCGGTGAAGGGAGCTGTCACGATGGTATCGGAGAGATTATCCGATGCGATCGCTGCCTGCGACTGGGCTGCTTCGACGACGGCCTGATAGGACTCTGTCGCTGCCTTCTGCGCATCATAGGCCTGCCGAGAAATCGCCCCCGTCGCGATCAGCTGCTCATAGCGGGCGAGATCGCGCTTCGCATTTTCATAGGTAGCCGAAGCCTGCGCGACCTGCGCCTCTGCGGCTGCCAGAGAAGACGAATAAGTGCGCGTATCAAGGCGGAAGAGCGGCTGCCCTTCTGTGACATGGTCACCGCCTTTGACGTATTTTTCCATGACTGTACCGGATACTTTCGAGCGGACCGGCACCTCCTGCAATGCCATAATGGAGCCGGCATACTCTCTCTGGATCGGCGTGTCCGACTTGAACGGTTTGAAAGTCGTGACCTTCATCGCCTGCTGCTGCCCCTGCTGCTGTTTGGCCGACCCGCATCCGCCGGTCATCATGCCGGCGGAAAGCAAAAAGCCTGCCGCCATGGCAGCTGCCAAAAATTTTTTATACTTCATACTCTGCCCCCTTACACATACCACCTTCATCGTGCGGTACTGTAGAAATCGCTAGTAATCGAATATAGATTATAATAGCAAAGAGTTGACTTTAAGTCAAGAAGAGGTTCGTTCAATTTTCGCAATCACCAGCCACCTCTGATCCCTGACTTCTATTTCACACTCACCCATTCCACCGGCACCTTCACGACAGCTTTGCGAAGCTGCCGGCTGCCACTTTCTCCCTGGCAGAGCGGGCGATGGAGGTCTTCGGGGAAGAATACGGCAAAACGGCCCTTCTTGAAATGAATTTTCGTTTCCGGATCTTTTCCTGCTTCATAAAAATAAAGGTCTCTGTCCGGATGACTTTCTATGCATTTCCCGGCATCAAAAATTGTCTCAATCCCGATCCATTCTTCTTTGCCTTCCACTTCATACTGAACATCAATAAAATCCTTGTGCCCTTCAAGTTTCCTCTGAGCAGAAGGCTCCGTCGGTGAAGTCTCCACATTCATATTGCATCCTTTGATTTTATATTTTCCATCAGGAACGCCTGCAAAATCAAACTGGGAAGCTTCCTTGAGAACCTCGTAAATAAAATCAGGCATTTGGGCCTTGTACGCATCCAGATGTTTCATGTCTCCCATAATCATAATAATTCCACTTTCCTTTCCTACAGGTATCCCTTTAATAAAACAGCAGCTTCTATTGAGGATTTGACCTCAATTGCTCCCGCATTTATTTTATGATTCCCGAAAAGTCATCAAAAAAATAAATGTCTGAACACTTGCTAATGATTTATCTTAACACATTTTTTTACTCTGATGTAATAGCTTTCTTCCAATAAAAATTTTATTTCTCTTATATAAATATACGGCAAAAAGATGCCTAAAATATCCCGCTTGGTCCAAAGGATTGGAATCCTGAAAATGACATCATAAATTATTTGACACAGGGAATTGCCTATGATATAGTGCTAGTAATTAAAAATAAGCAATGAAGAGAAGAGTAGGCAGAAAAGACTATACCAGAAAGCTCCGGCAGATGGAAAGGAGCATAGGGATATTTGCTGAACATGGCCTCTGAGCTGGGATTGCTGAATAATGAAGCATCCCGGGTGTGCCCGATACAGCACTAAGGTATTAAGGCAAAAGCCGGCGTACCTGATGAGATTCATGCAGCGATGTATGGATAAACTTGGGTGGTAACACGAATCTTTCGTCCCTTTGGGGATGGAGGATTTTTTTATTGGTGTAGAAGGAGGTCTCCCATGCCTTTCTATAATGGTACATTATTTCAAATCAATGAAAAGGAAATGCTCAGATATGCAGGAATGAATCCTTCTTCAAAGGATTTTCCTCCCGAAGAAGTGAGTTCTGCGGTCAGAGAGGCGCTTGCCCTTGCAGAGCCCAGGGGAATCTGGCAGGTTCTTCCCTATGACAATAAAAACGGCATCATCTGCGGAGACTTCCCCATGAAGCTTGAAGGAAATGCCATCAAGCATCATCTTGCCAACTCTTCATCCGTTGCCGTCCTGGCAGTCACGGTCGGAGATGAGATTGAAAAACAGTCCGATGCTCATTTTAAAGCAGGTGAATATGTAAAAGGCCTTCTTTTAGATGCAGCAGCTACTACGTCTGTTGAACACCTGGCTGACCAGGTCGATGAACTTATCCAGAAAGAAGCTTCAAAGAATGGCGAGAAAACCGTCTGGCGCTTTTCACCAGGATACGGGGACTGGCCGATTTACCAGCAAAAGCAGTTCTGCCAGTTGATTCAGGCTGAAAAAATAGGAGTCTCCGTGACGGATCACTCCATGCTTTTCCCAAGAAAATCAGTTTCGGCCATCATCGGCCTTTCAGGCACGATCCAGAGGGATAAGCCCCCGAAGTGCTCCACATGCTCATTTCTAAACTGTCAATTCAGGCATTAATCGTAATACAGGTATAAGGAGGGTTTCATTATGGTATTTTTTGACGGCGGTATGGGGACGATGCTCCAGAAGTATGGATTATCAAATAGTGAATGTCCGGATTATCTCAACATCTCCCATCCGGAAATTGTCCAGCGTATTCATAAAGAATATGAGGCAGCGGGATGCCAGTTCATTACAACAAACACATTTGGCTCTTCCCCGCTGAAGCTTGAGGATTATGACCTTCAGGACAAGGTAGAAGTCATTACAGAAGCAGCCGTAAAGAATGCAAGAGAAGCATGCAGCAGCCGCGTTAAGATTGCAGGTGATATGGGACCGACCGGACGTTTCTTAAGTCCTCTTGGCGATTTATCATTTGACGAGGCATGCGAAAACTACTACCGTCTTGCCAAAGCTCTTGCCAACGCCGGAGCCGACTGCCTTATCATTGAAACCATCATAGATATTCAGGAAATGAAGGCCGCACTGATTGCCGCCAAAGCTGCGTCAAACCTTCCGGTCATCTGCCAGATGACGTATGCCGAAGACGGAAGAACCATTACAGGCACTCCTCCTAAAGCCGCTGCCATTCTTCTTGATTCCATGGGTGCTGATATCATTGGAGCCAACTGCTCGCTCGGGCCGGACAAACTCTTCAATGTTGCAAAGGAAATGATTGCCGCAACGAATAAGCCCATCATCATCCAGCCAAATGCAGGAATGCCCGTACTGGAAAACGGAGAAACACTCTTCCCGCTTTCTGCTGAAGACTTTGCCAGAGAAACAGCAAAATTTGCTGATATCGGCGTATCTTATCTTGGCGGATGCTGCGGAACGACACCGGAGCATCTTCATGCTTTAATCAAGGAACTTGAAAACAAACCAACTGTCACGCCTCCAAAGGTAAAGCCCTTTACTGCACTTACCTGCCGCACAGGCGTCGTCTATGTCGGTGATAATTACGCTCCCGTCAAGATTGGCGAAAGAATCAATCCGACAGGAAGAAAGACACTCCGGGAAGATATTCAGAAGGGAAGCTTCGTCTCCATTAAAAAGGAAGGGCTTGCTGAAGTGGCCGCCGGCGCTGACATTCTTGATGTAAATATGGGTGTCCCCGGAGTCGACCAGGCCGCCGCCATGGAAACTGCCATATCCCAGCTTTCCATGCTCTGCCCCGTCCCTTTCTCCATCGACAGCACGGATCCTGTCGTCATAGAAAGAGCCCTTAAGGTATATCCCGGCCGCCCTCTGATCAATTCCGTCAATGCGGCTGAAGAAGAGGCACTCGAGAAGATCCTGAAGCTTGCCAAGCAATATGGCGCTGCCGTCCTCTGTCTTCCGCTTGAGAAAGGAAATCTTCCTGCCACTGCCGAAGAACGAGTCAGAATCATTCACAGAATTGTAGAAAAGGCGGATGAAATCGGACTCAGACGCGAAGACCTTCTTTTAGACCCGCTGGTCCTCACAGTAGGGTCAGGAGAAAAAGGTGCCAGCGAAACTCTCCGCACCATCCGATTATATAAGGAAGAATTCGGTTTCCCCTGTGTCATGGGGACAAGCAATGTTTCCTTCGGTCTTCCTTCCCGTCCGCGCATCAACGCCGCATTCCTCACCATGGCATTTGCCTGCGGCATGAATGCCCCCATCATCAATCCTCTCGACCAGGGCATCAAGGATGCATTTATCAATGCAAAGCTCCTTCTTGGATTTGATAAAGGTGCTGCAAACTTCATCGCAGAAACCGCAAAGATGCCGGCGCCTGCCGAAAAGGCTGAAGCAAGCCAGGACCTTCCTCCCCTTGAACAGATCAAAGCTGCTGTAAAGAACGGCGAGAAGGAACAATCCGCCTCACTCATGAAGACGGCTTTAGATGCAGGCATCTCTTCGGAAACGATTATCAAGGAAGGGCTCACATCTGCCATGACTGAAATCGGTGACGGATATGGCGCTGGAAAAGTATACCTTCCCCAGGTCATGATGGCGGCTGAAGCCATGCAGTCTGCCTTCAGTGAATTAAAGAAGCTTCTTCCTGATATCAAGTCAAAAGAAAAAGGAACCCTGGTTATCGGCACCGTTCAAGGCGATATCCACGATCTTGGAAAGAATATAGTAGCTGCTCTCATGGAAAACAGCGGTTATAAAGTCATCGATTTGGGCAAGGACGTCAGTCCGGATGCATTTGTCAAAGCTGCAATCGAATACAAGGCCGATCTGGCAGGACTGTGCTCTTTGATGACGACCACTCTTCCTGAACTGGAATCTACCGTCAAAAAGCTGAAGGAAGCTGTCCCCTCTGTCGATATTCTTGTCGGCGGAGCCGTAGTAACACAGGACTATGCCAATGAAATCGGCGCCCCGAACTACTGCAAGGACGGAATTGCCGCTGTCCGCATCGCTGATCAGTTAATAGAAAAGAGGAATTCATAATGACAACACTAAGGGCCAAAAACAAGAATCACATCTTTACAATTACCGCTGAACTGGATCCGCCCAAAAGCGCTTCTTCTGAAATTACTGAAAAGCAGGTTGCAGAAATTGCCGATTACGTGGATGCTGTCAATATCGCTGACTGCCCCATGGCAAAGCTTCGGATGAGCCCGATTGCCCTCTCCTCTATCATTCAGCAGAAATACTGCGTAGAATCCATTTTCCACCTGACCTGCCGCGACCGCAACACAATCGGGCTTCAGGCAGAACTCCTGGGGGCCTATGCCCTTGGCGTACACAATATCCTCACTTTGACCGGCGATCCGCCCTCCATTGGCGATCATCCGGATGCCACAGGCGTATTTGATGTGGACTCCACGGGTCTTATAGAGATTGCACGCCGCCTTAATGAAGGCCATGACCTTAAAGGAAATCCGCTTGGCGCCGCAACAAACTTTTACATCGGCACTACAGCAAATCCAGGTGCTGACGACCTGGATAAGGAAATCCTTCGTCTGGAAGGCAAGAAAAAAGCCGGCGCGCAGTTCATCCAGACGCAGCCCGTCTATGAAATTTCTCAGGCTGAAAAATTTCTCTCCTATGCAAAAGACCTTGATCTCCCGATTCTCTTCGGTATCGTGCCCTTAAAGAGTTTCAAAATGGCCAATTACTTAAACGACAAGGTCCCGGGCATTTCCATTCCCCAGAGAATCCTAAAGGAAATGGAGACAGGAAACAGGGAAACGGGGCTTAAGCTTGCCTCTGAACTCGTACAGGGATTGAAGGATATCGGTACTGACGGCGTCCATTTGATGCCGGTCAATGATGTGGATGCTGTTCCTGTCATCGTGAAAAATCTCAAATAAATAACCAATAAAAAATGATTGCTCCCGTTATGGAAACAATCATTTTTTATTGGTTATTTTCGTTCTGTCCGCTTTTTCTCTGCTTCTTCGTCTTCCACCAGATGAAGCCATAAATCACCGTAACAAGGATAATGATGATCGTAAGCCGCATGGAATGTTCTTCCAGATTGACGACATCGTGCCCCAGGACAACTTCAAGCGCTGTCGAAGGCAGCTTGCCCAAAAGACAGCCGAAAGCATAGTCCTTGAACTTCATACTGGACAATGCGGCTATGGCCGTTATGAGGCCGTTTGGCATATACGGGATTGCTCTGGCCGCCGCAATTGCCTGCCAGCTTTCATAGGAATCCAGCTTTGACAGCGTCTTGCTCTTGTTGATCAGATTCATCGCCATTCCGCGGAACAGCGTACGCATGACATAGAAAGAAAGAATGACTCCGACTGTCTCAGCCAGCCATGAAATAATAACGCCCCAGAACAAGCCGAATATGAGGCCGTTTGCTGTGGAAATGAATATCGAGGGAAGAAATCCCACGATATTTATGATGACATCAATGAAGAAACTTACGAATGCTGCATAGATGCCAAATCCCTTGAGATAATGAATTGTTCCATGAAGATCGCCGTCTTTTGACAGATGATAGATTGTCGGATAGAACGAGGGGTCGATAAAATGGATTGCCGCCAGCATCAGGATCAGGATTCCCAAAAGGATCAGCCTGAATCTGCGTTCCCCTCTTTCATACCAGTTTCTTCTTCTCATCGACTAGAGACCTCGGATTCATTTTACAATTTCATCAACAACTTCCTGAATGGATTCTTTGATATTTTCCGGATTGATCACATCCGTAAAGCGTTTCTTCCTGTTTTCCAATTCTCCCAGCTGCGAAGGAATCGGAATCCCGGTATATTTCTTGATGGATCGCAGTGTATCATAAGGATTTTCCTCTGCCGCAATGCCAAGTGCCTCAGAAACAGCACCAGGGAATTTATAAGGATGCGCCGTACTGATAATGACGGTGTGCGTATGTCTTGTGACCTTGCCGCTGCGGCGGAGATTGTCATAAACAGCATATGCAACAGCCGTATGCGGATCCATCAGGTAATCATACTTTTCATATACATCGGAAATGGCTTTTCTCATGGTGTCAGAATCTGCCCAGCCACCAATCATTTCGCCTGATACCTTTTTACGCTCTTCCTCAGGAACACGGTATACACCGTTTTCCCTGAGTTCTGTCATGTCTTTCAAAACTTCATCAGACGATCCCGTCATGTAGTACAGGAACCTCTCAAAATTAGAGGAAATCAGGATATCCATAGAAGGAGATTCCGTCAGATGGAATTCCCTGTTGATATTGTATTCTCCGGTTTCAAAGAAATCTGCCAGCACCTTATTTTCATTAGATGCGCAAATCATCTGTCCGATAGGCGTGCCGATTTTCTTTGCAATCCATGCCGCCAGAATATTGCCAAAGTTGCCGGTAGGAACAACCACATTGAATGACTCTCTGGAGCCAATAGAACCGCTTCTAAGAAGGCTCAGCCAAATCCACACATAATATACGACCTGTGGAAGCAGGCGGCCGATATTAATGGAATTGGCGCTGGAGAACAGGACTCCCTTTTCAAGAGCTTCATCGCGCAGGTCACTCACAAAAATATTTTTCAAAGCAGACTGGGCATCATCAAAATTTCCTTCAATCCCCAGAACTTTGACATTTTCACCAAGCTGCTTCTGCATCTGATCCTTTTGCAGCGGGCTGACCCCGTGGGAAGGATAGAATACCATGATATGCACGCCTGGAACGTCTTTAAACCCTTCCAGAGCCGCTTTTCCGGTATCTCCTGAAGTAGCAGTCAGGATAAGCGTTTCCTTCCCATCCCCCAGCTTCTTCTTAGCATACACGAGAAGATGCGGGAAAAGTGAAAGCGCCAGATCTTTGAATGCGCATGTCCTCCCATGGAACATTTCGGCCATGGAAAAGGATTCGGACAATGTTTTTACCGGGACAATTTCAGATGTATCAAATGTACCGGTATATGCATCATGCGTCAGCTTGGATAAATCCTTCAGTGTAATATCCGTCAGAAAATGATGAAGTACAAAAGCTGCCAGTTCTTCGTAAGACATAGCTTTTAAAACATCAGCATCTAAAAATGGATCGGGCAGTTGTTCAGGCACATACAATCCGCCATCAGCAGCAAGCCCCTTCAGCAGCGCTTCTTCGGCTGTTACAGTCTCATTACTTCTGGTGCTTCTATAGTTCATAATACGCCTCCACACAGATAACTTTATACTTTATTTTATCATAAAATCTATCAATGGAATATAATATGCCGAAAGAATATAACGATTTACGATAGGCTTTGCCTGGTTTTATGATGAAATTCATAGAAGTACAGTTCATTTGCCGCTTTTCCTGTATAATTTTGCTTCTGCGCTGATTGTAGTGCCGCTCCTTATGCACTGGCGGAATCATTCGAATACATGTCCCGCTTTTTCAGGCAAAATAAAACCCGAAGCATTTCCATGCTTCGGGAATAGATTCTGGTGGATCATCAGGGGTTCGAACCCCGGACACCCTGATTAAGAGTCAGGTGCTCTACCAACTGAGCTAATGATCCGTTCAACGAATAGTATTATATCATTCCGATTTGTTTTTGTCAAATCTTTTTTTATTTCGGATTTGATCAAATGTACTGTTCGGAAGACGTAAGTTATTATAGCATGACACTCTTCATATTTCTAGTCCCCCCGGCAAATTTTTTTTACAAATTTTACCGGTTAATAATGAATGCCATACTTGTGTTTCAAAGCCTCTATATCTTCTCTCATTTCCTGGTCGCATTTTTCAAGTTCTGCTTTGATATACGGCAGATTTCTTCTGACAAGGGCCGCTTTTTTGGCACTTGCCATCTTGTAAACATGTGCCAGTTCCTTCTTGTATGAAGCCATGAGATCCTGCATTTCTTCATCAGTCAGATTCTCATTGATCAATTCTCTTGCATCCTTCTCATTTCCCATGACTGTCTCCTTTCAAGCCAAATAAAATGTAAAGAAAAACACTCCATAGAGGAGTGAATTTTCTCTTATATAAATCCGATCAAATCGGTTGTCATCAATGGAGCGCCTAGAGGGATTCGAACCCTCGCACCCGGTTCCGGAGACCGGTGCTCTATCCCCTGAGCTATAGGCGCTTAACGAGATTAATTATACCATAGATCTTACTGCCTGAAAAGGAACAGCCCGGGTGCCCTGCATCCATTATTTATTCATCTACATAGATTCTTGGAACCCGCTTCAGCCCGCACATGACTTCATGCGGTATGGTATTTACTATGGCAGCAATTTCTTCCGGATAGATCACTTCGTCTCCCTGACGGCCAAGGAGAACGACTTCATCCCCCACCTGGACATCATCACCAGCTGCAATCATCATCTGGTCCATGCATATGCGTCCAATGATGCGGTGCCTCTTTCCGTTGACCAGGACACTTCCCTTATTGGAAAGAGCCCTGTGGAATCCATCCGCATACCCGATCGGGATTGTTGCTGTTCTCATATCTTCTTCCGCTACATATGTCCCGCCGTAGCCAATCGCCTCTCCTTTGCGGAGAACCTGCACATGGGTAATATGGCTGATGAGGCGCATCGGATACTCCAGATCCCACATGTTGTCCATTTCATCGGAGGGATGCGGCCCGTAAAGAATGATTCCGGGCCTTGCCAAATTATACCAGCTCTCCGGCATGTCAAGGACGCCTGCACTGTTGGCGGCTGAAATGATAAATCCTTTCTCCAGTCTTTGCGGCATATGGGAAAGAGCTTCCTCAAATTTTTCCAGCTGCTTTCTTGCTGTAGTTTTATCATGGATATCCGCTTTTGCCATGTGCGTAAAAGTGCCATGGATATGGATATGCGGATATTTCTTTAATTTTTCAAGGAAGCCCTCTACATCTTCAGGATGCGTGCCTATCCGGTTCATACCCGTATCAATAGGAAGCCATACCTCAAGTATTTTCCCCTGGCCCTCTGCCGCTTCTTCGAAAGGTTCCAGTTCCACTGTATCATCCACAGGAACAATTAAATCATACTTTACCGCTGTTTCTGCTTCTTCAGGAAGCGGAAGTCCCAATGTGAAAACAGGGCAGGTGAATCCATCCTTCCTAAGTGCCACGCCTTCTTCTACTCTGGCTACAGCAGCTGAGTTGTATCCCTCTTCAAGAGCAATGCGCATCGCTTCAGAAGCGCCATGACCATAAGCATCTGCTTTAACGACTGCTGTGCAATCCACATGCGCCGGCAAATGACTGCGGATAACCCTCAAATTATGACGAAGGGCACTGCGATTGATTTCTATGTAGGAAACTGACATATGGAATACCTCCTCCAAATAAAAAAGCACCTGGAACCACAGATTGGATTTGACCCATTACTGTATCTATGAAGCCCCAGTGCTCCCTTATTGTATTTTTACACCAATCAAAGTGCGCATAAAAATACGTCAAATTTATTTCTTCCTATCATAAAACAAATACTGAAAAAAAGAAAGATACGAATAAAATTATTATCGAGTAAAGATCTATTCCCGAATTGCAATAATAAGTTGAACACCCGGCGAACCTTTATGCAGTAAGTGCTGCAAGCATTTCTTCCCTAAAGCACTCCTCGGGTGTCTTATAGCCGAGTATTTTTCTTGGCAGGGTGTTGGCCCAGCACTCTACTCTGGAAATGTGTTCCACTGGGTAATCCTGGATTTTCTTCCCTTTGGGAAGAAATCGACGGAATAAGCCGTTGTGATTCTCATTCGTACCTTTGTCGCTGGAGCAGTACGGATGCGCATAATAGATCCGTGTGTGACTTAGTTTCTCTAGCTCCGACAGGCTAGAAAACTCACTGCCATTGTCTGTCGTAATGCTGAGGAACACTCGGCTGAAACAGCCGCGGAACATTCCATCCTTCAATTTTCTGAAGGCTGCTATTACAGAGGCACTTTCCTTGTTGGGCAGTTTTCTGATGAGGGAACAGCGTGTCTTGCGCTCAACCAGAGTCAGCAGTACTTCGTCCTTTGAGCGAGATCCCAGTACAAGGTCACACTCCCAATGCCCGAAATCCTGACGCTCATCCACAGAAGGATCGCGCTCATCTATACTGCGGCCGAACTTCTTCTTACGCTCACGAACCCGCTTCCTGGCGTTTTTTCGCTTGACGCGCAAGGGCAGGTCAATACTCTTGATTTTTCCTAGGAGCCCCAGCGTGACATAGTTGTACAGGGTTTTCGTACAGACCATCTCGCCACGTTGAAATTCTCCCGTAACCAGTGCCCTGCCAAAGCAGGCATCGAGCGACCAGTGATGTTCCTGAAGTCTCTTCTGCACATAGTCGAGGAATGCTCCCTTTGCTATGGCGTCGCATTTGCGACCACAGTTTTCGCGATGCGCCTCATAGGTGCTTTGCCCGTCTGCTGCGCGATAGCGTTCCACCTTGCCGTTATAGCAAAGGACCTTGCCACGCTTCACCTCGTTGCGTACCGTATTGACACAGCACCCAATCTCACGGGCTATGCTCCGATACGATTGCTTGTCGCGGAGACGCGTTTGGATAATGACTCGTTCCTCAAAAGTTAAATGAGCCCCTTTTTTGCGTAACGTATCCGTGGTAAAATGATTTTGATCCATAGCGATTCTCCTTTGTGGTTGTGTTTTTTGTGCAACTACATTTTACCACAAGGGTTCGCTATGGATTTTTAAGTGTTCAACTTAATTATACAATCCGCCGTAAAGATCTATTCATCGATAATGAACTGTTCAAATACGAAATTTCCCAAAGCAGCACCATGATACGTCATAAAAAGATGTCCCAAAGATTCCTTCAGAAGCTTCCTCTCTTTCAGCATGGCAATTTCCCTGCCGAACCAGTGCTCAATCGGAAATCCATACCTTTCCTCAAAATCCTGAAGCGGGATTCCCTCTCTTGTACGAAGATGCAGGAAGCAGTATTCTTCCATTTCATCTTTGACAGAAAGATTCTCCACTTCTTCCGGCGGAAGATTCCCAGACAGAACTTCTTTCTCATATAATCTGACGCCCGGGTTGTTTTCTTTCCTTGCATGTCCGATCCTTGAACATGCCGCGGGTCCCAATCCCAGGTAATGGGATAAATCCCAATACTTCAGATTATGTCTTGATCTGTATCCTTTTCTTGCAAAACTGGAAATCTCATATCTTTCAAGGCCGTAGTGAGGAAGAATGCGGCACATCATCTGATACATTTCCCAGCTCTCTTCTTCCGTCGGCCTTTTGAGGATTCCTCTTTCAGCCATCTGACCGAACTTTGTCCCGTTTTCAATGATCAGACTGTAGACAGACAGATGATTGATCGGAAGATGGACAGCCCATTTCAAACTTTTTTCAAAGTCAAGCGGTGTCTGCCCGGGAAGTTCATACATGAGATCGATGCTGATATTATGGAAGCCCAGACGATAGGCGCGCTTCACAGCTTCTTCAGCAGCCTTTGAATCATGCCTCCTGTCTATAGCCTTCAGCAGGTAATCATTATGTGACTGCACACCGACAGAAAGCCTGTTGATGCCCAGACGGCGGGCATTTGCCAGGTATTCTTCTGTCATGTCGCAGGGATTCATTTCCATCGTAATTTCAGCCTGATCGGAAATATGGAAGTTTTTGTAAAGAGCTTCCATAATTTCCGAAAGCTGCATGCCGGTCAGCGTCGACGGGGTTCCGCCTCCAAAGTAAATAGTGTCACAGACTCTGTCCTTAAAGCCTGCACTCTTCATTTCAATTTCACGGATCAAAGCTTCAGAGAATCTTGTATCCGGCGTTCTGCTGATGGAATAGAAATCACAATAGGCACACCGGCTCCTACAAAAGGGAATGTGCAGGTAAAGCCCGAGCGGCTTAGTCATCTTTGAGCACCGCCATGAAAGCTTCCTGAGGGATTTCAACGCTCCCGACCTGCTTCATCCTCTTCTTGCCTTCCTTCTGCTTTTCCAGAAGTTTCTTCTTACGGGAGACGTCGCCGCCATAGCACTTGGCAAGAACGTCCTTCTTGTATGCCTTGATTGTTTCCCTGGCTACAATCTTGCTTCCAATCGCTGCCTGGATCGGCACTTCAAACTGCTGACGCGGAATGATTTCCTTCAGTTTCTGAGCCAGAGTCCTGCCTCTCGAAGCTGCATTGCTGCGGTGCACGATAATGGAAAGTGCATCGATCAGTTCACCGTTCAGGAGGATATCAAGCTTGACTGCATCTGTCTTTTCGTATCCGCAAAGCTGATAATCAAGAGATGCATATCCCTTTGTGCTCGATTTCAGTTTGTCAAAGAAGTCGAAGATGATTTCAGAAAGCGGAATTTTATAATGGAGATCGACTCTTGTTTCATCAAGATATTCCATGGTCTGATATACGCCGCGGCGGTTCTGCACCAGTTCCATGACATTGCCGATCATGTCTGACGGTACCAATATTTCCACTTTGGCAATCGGTTCCTCAATGAAATCAATTTTCGTCATAGGCGGAAGTTCAGCCGGGTTGTCGACTGGTATCATCGTGCCGTCTGTCTTATGGACATGGTAAATAACAGAAGGCGCTGTTGTAATCAGTTTTAAATTGTATTCACGTTCGAGTCTTTCCTCGACAACGTCCATATGAAGAAGTCCGAGGAAGCCACAGCGGAAACCGAATCCCAAAGCCTGGGACGTTTCAGGAACGTATTCCAGAGCTGCATCGTTAAGCTGCAGTTTTTCCAGAGCCACTTTCAAGTTGTCATAATCTTTGCTTTCGATCGGGTACAATCCGCAGAATACCATAGGGAGCGCCTTGCGGTAGCCTGGAAGGCTTTCCTTGGCTCCATTTTCCTCTGTAGTGATCGTATCGCCGACTTCGCAGTCCTGCACGTTTTTGATGCTTGCTGCCACATAACCTACCGAGCCGCAGGAAAGCACGTCACAGGCCTTTGGAAATGGCGAGAAATATCCTACTTCAGTCACTGTATAGACTTTTCCGGAAGCCATCATGCGGATATTCATGCCCGGACGGATTTCTCCATCTTTGACACGCACATAGGCGATGGCGCCTTTATAGGAATCAAAAATCGAATCGAAAATCAGACATCTTAAAGGTTCATTGGAATGATCTTCAGGCGGCGGTACTTGTTCTACAATGCGCTTGAGAACTTCTTCCACGTTCTGTCCTGTTTTAGCGCTGACCGGAATGGCATCAGACATATCAATCCCGATGATATTTTCCACTTCCTTCTTGACGCGTTCCACGTCTGCACTGGGAAGATCCACCTTATTGATGACAGGAATAATTTCCAGGTTATGATCAAGAGCCAGATACACATTGGCAAGAGTCTGCGCTTGCACGCCCTGCGTTGCATCGATAATGAGGATCGCTCCTTCGCAGGCTGAAAGGCTTCTTGATACCTCATAGTTAAAGTCTACATGCCCTGGGGTATCAATCAGGTTCAGTTCATAGGTTTCCCCGTCCTCATACTTGTACATCAAACGGACAGACTGCTCCTTGATTGTGATGCCTCTTTCCCTCTCCAATTCCATGGTATCAAGGATCTGGGCTTCCATATCTCTTTTTTGGACAGTCCCTGTCAATTCGATCAAGCGGTCTGCCAGTGTGGACTTCCCGTGGTCAATATGAGCGATAATCGAGAAATTCCTAATGTGTTTTGTATCCATGCTGTCTCCTGTCAAACTGTATTCTTTAAAATTTATCTATAGAAATGCACCTGTGCGAAAGTGCGGTATTTATATGGTATTCCCCTGTTTCCTCACTCTGAGGAATGGTGAATGCTTTCCTGTATAGGCAGGCGCAATGATTGCCATGACAACCATCATGATTCCCAGAGACTGTATCATATCAAAGCTCATCTGGAAGAAGGCCCATGACATCAGGACAGAAGCGATAGGCTCAGATGCTGCCGTAATCAGGGCCTGTTCGGGCGAAAGGTACATCAATCCCGTATTATAAAGGAGAAATGCGGCTACTGTCCCGAAGAGGACAATCCACATGACACCTACGATTATATCAGGCTCGAAAAAAGCTGCCAAATTCATATCCGGAACAAATGCCCAGGACACAAGGCCGCCCAGAATCATCCCCACGCCCAGGATAAATGTACAGTTGATCTTGAGGAAAAGATGCTTCGGATAAATGGACGCAAAGGAATATATAACACCATTCAAGAGCGAGAGCAGTATGCAGATGACCGAAACATTCAGTGTCGCCGGATTTCCTCCGGTCACGAGAAGGAATGTGCCAAAGACAGCCAGAAATGTGGTAAACATCTTAGTCTCTGACGGCAGATGATGCTCCCGGATTGCCTGATAGCAGACAACCATGGCCGGACAACTGTAAAGGATAACTGTTGCAGTAGGCGCATCCCCATAAGCAATTGCTTCAAAGTACGTATAATGCATGAGCATCAGTCCTACAACTGCATAAATCAGGACATCCAGCCACAAAAGCTTATGCTCATTCATCGCTTTCATGCTGCTTTTGAATTTTCCTTCCCAAACGGTCATCCCTAAAAGGATGATTCCTGCCATGATCATTCTGAAAGCTGTCAGTTCCATTGCATTGATGGAACTCTTTTCATAAACATTCTGTGCGCCAAGACCGCTTCCTGCCCACATGACACCCGCGGAAACAACCATCATAATTGCCATTGGCGAAGACGAACCAGCTAAGAGCTTCATTTTTCCCACCTCAGAAAATCATTCCAACACCACATCATTTATGCTGAAATCCTAACCTTTTCTTTAACATATGCTCAGAACCAGGCGCTGCAATCGCAGCAAGAATAAGAATAATGCCAACTGCCTGAAATACATTAAACATTTCACTAAACAGGAAATATGAAGCAATGACCGATATAGCAGGCTCTACGGTAGCCGTTACGGAAGCCTCTGTCTCAGTAAGACGGCGAAGACCCGCATTATAGCAGGTAAAGGCAACTACGGTTCCGCAAATGACGATCCAGAAGATATCCATGATGATATCCCTATGGAAAAATGCCCCTATATCGGTAACCGGGTCTGCGGCAAAAGCAGCCGCAGCTCCACAAAACATGCCAATCGATAAAACAAAAGAACCATCGGAAAAAGCCATCAGGTTTTTAGGATACACAGCGCATACTGCAAAAAATACAGCTGATGCAAGCCCCAGCCAGATGCAGTCAGCAGGAACCATGATCCTGTCAAGATTCCCTCCTGTAACCAGAAGGAAAACCCCTCCTATGGCAAGAATGACAGAAGCGGCTTCTGCCGTACCAGGAAGCCTTCCCTTCCTGAAGGATGTCCATAGGATCACGATGGCAGGACAGGTATATTGTATCACGGTTGCGGCCGCTGCATTCCCGGCTTCTATCGATGCAAAGTATGTCCAGTGCATCAGCATCAGCCCGATGATCCCATAAAAGGAAAGCTTCGCTAAAAGAAATGGATGGTCCTTCAGGATACGGATGGATTTCACAAAATTGCCTCTGGCAATCGTGAGTGCCATCATGATCACGCCCGCACAAAACATGCGGAACACGGTCAGATCCATCGGGGTAAGGCTGCTCCTGGAAAAGAAATCCTGTGCCGCCAGACCACATCCAGCCCACATTGCGCCTGCTGTTATTACAAGCAGAACGGCAAAGACATCCATGGCCTTCCAACGCCTCCAAATTCATAAAATTTATACAGAAAAACCCGCCAAATGGCGGGTTCTATTTTGGTGGGACTATTTGGATTCGAACCAAAGACCTCTTCGATGTCAACGAAGCGCTCTAACCAGCTGAGCTATAACCCCAAGTAACGTGTCATTATTATATATGATGCGTTTGTAAAAAGCAACTGAAAAATGACAGATAAAAAGAGATCATTTTACAGTTCTCCAAAAAAGGATTCCGCCCTTTTGCTGTATTTTCCCAGGCGCCAGTTTCCTGAGTTGTTTATGGCAATCTGCTAAGCAGAGATGAACTTCTGGTGGGACTATCTGGGTTCGAACCGGAGACCTCTTCGATGTGAGCGAAGCGCTCTGACCAACTGAGCTATAGCCCCTTGAACACGTCATATTATAGCACCGGTATTTCAGATTGTTAATATAAATTTCTTTGATGAAATTCCCCCGCGCAAAAGGACTGTGAATGGCATTCCCATTCACAGTCCTTTATTGCATATCTGTATTTTATTAATCTTCGAGACCGCCTCTGGCAGCGAGGATCTTCTCTGCAGCGCCCATTACGGCAAGCATGGTGTGTTCAAAAACAAGACCGCCTTGGAAGTACATGATGTACGGAGGTCTTACAGGGCCGTCAGCTGACATTTCGATTGTAGAGCCCTGGACGAAAGTGCCTGCTGCCATAATGATCGGATCCGTATATCCGGGCATGGGCCCCGGGACAGGAACGGCATCCGAATCAACCGGAGACCAGTTCTGCACGGCCTCGGCAAAGCTGCACATATTTTCTTCAGAGCCCAAAGTAATGGCTGTAATAAGGTCAGTCCTTAGATGGCCCGGTTCAGGAACGACGTCAAAGCCGAGCACCTTGAATACAGCAGCGCAGAATTCGGCGCTCATCATTGCCTGACGCGTAATATGCGGAGCGAGGAAAAGTCCTTCAAAGAACGGGCGGTAAGAAGCAGCATAGGATCCCATTTCTGCGCCAAGTCCGGGAGCTGTCCAGACGTAGGAGCAAAGCTCGACAAGATCTTCTCTTCCGCAGATATAAGCACCCGTCGGTGCAAGTCCGCCGCCGGCGTTTTTAATCAATGAACCTGCCGTAATATCAGCGCCAAGCTCGATCGGTTCTTCCTTGCATGTAAATTCGCCATAGCAGTTATCGACAAAGCAAATCGCATTTGGATTCTTTGCTTTGACTGTTTCGATGATTTTCCTGATGTCGGATGGGAAAAGCGAATCTCTCAGCATGTACCCTCTGGAGCGCTGGATTTCTACAAGTTTTGTATTTTCATCAACAGCATCTGTAATGGCTTCCAGATCGTAAGTGTTGTTCTTAAGAGGCACTTCCTTATAATGAACGCCCTTGGATTTAAGATTGCCCGGTGCGTTTCCGGAAATCCCGATGACGCTCTGCATCGTGTCATAAGGAGCACCTACAGCAGATACCATCGTATCTCCCGGCTCGAGGAGCGCAAGGAGAACGGTAGCAAGCGCATGAGTGCCTGAAACAAACTGCGGACGGACCAGGGCGCTTTCTGCCTTGAATATATCTTTCCAGATTTCCTCGAGTTCTTCACGGCCCGGATCCCCATAGCCATAGCCATTGGATGGAGCGAAGTGATAAGCAGAGAGGTGGTGGTTCCTGAATGCTTCCAGAACTTTCTGTGTATTGTATAAGGAAATCTCTTTCATTTCATCAAAAACAGGCGCACAAAGAGCGAGCGCTTCTTCCTGCACCTGTTGAAGTTTTTCATTCATTTTCACTCAATCAGATCCTTTGTATTGTAGAAATAGCATGCTTGTAAATCAGCTGCGAACGATTTTCGCTTACAAGAAGCACGGTAAAGCTGTCAAAGGACTTTACCTTGCCCTTCAGTTGAACTCCATTCATCAAAAAAATGCTGACAGGCGCATTTTCTTTCCTGGCTTCATTTAAAAATGTATCCTGCAGATTCATTTTACCTTCCATCTTCACATTCTCCTCTAAAATATGAAATGACATAATCCGTGATTTCCTTACACCACGTGTCCTGGTTAAACTCATTTCTCTCATACCAGTGAATATACGGCATTCTCTTATACCATGTAATCTGCCGTTTTGCGAAATGGCGAGTGTTTTTCTGGATGAGAGCTTCTGCCTCTTCAATAGAGAGCTCGCCTTTTATGCACTGAACCATTTCCCGATAGCCAATGGCCTTCAGTGACTGGGCTGTTTCCGGAATGCCTGAATCCAGAAGTTCTTGAACTTCATCATATAATCCGTCCTGCATCATATGACAGACTCGCTTATTTATTCTATCATATAAGACCGCTCTGTCCATAGCAATCCCTATAACTGGACCATCATAAATGAGAGATTGGCTCTTTTCCGGGGATAAATCCCTGCCTTCTGCATCAATCAGCTCCAGTTTTCTCAGCATTCTCTGCGGATCATCAGGAATTTCCCTGACGCCTGCTTTCTTAAGTTCTCTTTCAAGGCCTTCTTTCCCATTGGCCAAATAAAAGTCATGCCACTTTTTCCGCTGATCAGACTTAGGCAGGAAAGAATATCCTTCCAGAAGCGACTGGATATAAAGCCCTGTTCCTCCCACAAGGACAGGAATTCTTCCTTCTTTATTTTCTCTTGTTATGATTTCTGAAGCTTTCTTCTGAAAATCAGCAGCGGAATAGGGTTCTCTGGGATCGATACAGTCGACAAGATAATGAGGGATTCCCTGCATTTCTTCTTTTGTCACTTTGGCCGTTCCAATATCCATTTCCTTGTAGACCTGGAATGCATCGCCGGAAGTAATGGAAGACCCCAGCGCTTTTGCAATCTCAATCCCGACCTCTGATTTACCAGAAGCAGTCGGCCCTAGTATGGTTATAAGCTTTTCCTTCATGATAAATCAATCACCCCGTATGCCGTGGTCTGCCCCTTTTTGGCTTCAATCCTTGTAAAAAAGTCCTTCTTGAAAAGCAATGAAAACGGGCGCTCCTTGACAATCACACGCGCCCTGGCCGCGCGCATGGCCAGCAGAATCGTCTCGTCATCAAGCTTGTCATAAGCGGCTGCTTCCCGAAAGCCTGTCATATCATTGACTTTTGCCTGCACAGGATGCCGGAACATAGGATCAAAGTAAACGACATCAAAACTTTTCTCTGGAATATTTTTCAGATATTCCTTGAAATCAGCATGAATCAAATAGATTCTCCGAACGGCATCCGTCAGCGCAGGGTCTTTATCCTGATAAGATTCTATGCCGGCCCTTCCTATTTCATAAAGCGCAGTGCTTTTCTCCAAGGCTGTGACGCTTCCCCTGTCCCCTAAGAACCAGGAAATCGTCGTGGAATCATTCGCATGGCCAAAGGTACAGTCAAGGACGCGGCAGGGTCCTTCCTTTGGAAGCAGCCTGCATAAGCGGTCCTCATTCCCCGCAAGAATCTGGCGCGTGCGGAGGACGGATGTCCCTAAATGAAAATGGTATTCCCCGTCTTTCGTCTTAAACGAAGGAAGGCGCCTGCCATAAATCAGGAAACCTTCTGCCTTGTACTTCTCTGCCATCTCTTCAAGCTTGTCTTCTCTCTCAAGGTAAGGGATAGCCAAAGCTTTTGCACGCTCTTTTGCCTTTTCTCGGATCAGTCCCGGAGCATCCGAGATTGTTGTTGCAGCAATCTTCATGGCCTTTTGAACAGCCTTCCCAGTTCTTCAGGTGTGAATCTTACAATCGTCGGTCTCCCATGCGGACATACAAACGGGCGAGACGTGTGGAAGAGATCTGTAATCAGTTCCTTCATCTGGCGGATATTCAAGGGATCTCCCCTCTTGATGGCGCCGCGGCATGCTGCATAGGCCATCATGCGGTGGCGGAGCGTTTCAGGTGAAACCATATCTTCATCGTGATAGGCGACTAAAATATCCCTTATGACGCGAAGGAGTTCATCATCTGCAAAATCCTCCGGCACTCCGGTCACGCGTATGACATCAGGTCCTGCCTGCTCAAATGTAATGCCCAGCTTGAGCAGTTCATTTTCATGATCCTGCAAAATCAGAATATCATCCGGCTCCACATGGATCAGATGAGGAATCAGGAGTTTCTGGACAGGAATTCCTTCCGCTCTTTCTGCAAGCTTATCATAACGAACGCGTTCATGCGCTGCATGCTGGTCAATGATGAAAAGATCCTTCCCATGCTGGCAGAGAATGAAGCAGTCTGCCACCTGTCCTAAAGGGATAACCGTTTCTGCTTCTTCTTTTTCTGATTCAAATAAGACGCCTTCAGAAATCGTTTTCTGATCTTTCGACTCCTGATGATCTTCCTGATCTTCTCTCTTGAAGAATGGCTTATCCGACAGGATTTCACGGCTTCCTACTGATGGCTGGAATGTCTCCCGCATCGTTTCAGAGTTTTTTCCAGTGCCGGAAGATGAAGATCCCTTCTGCTGCTGGCTGTATTCTTCAAGATGCGCTCTCCATGAATCAGGTACAGAGGGAGTCTTTGCCTCTCCTGTCTCCATAGCAAGCCCGATGTCGTGAAGAGGTTTCTGGTCTTCCACTTTCACATTGACCGGATTTACATCCATTTCACCAAGGACCTGATGGCCCGGATCCTTGATCATCTCGCGGGCAATGCTGTCTGCATCCGACTGGGATGTGAGCGTCCTTAAAACGGCATGGTAGACCGTGCGGAATGCCATCTGTTCATCAGAAAACTTGATTTCCCTTTTCTGAGGATGCACATTGACATCGATGCTTTCCGGCGGCACATCAAAAGAAAGGACAAGAAGCGGATAGCCATTCTTTGGAAGAAGTGAATGGTATGCATTGTCCACGGCTTTTGAAATGACAGAACTTTCAATAACTCTCCGATTGATGATCAGCGTCTGGAACTGGCGGCTGCTCTTTAAGAGCGATGGTTTCGAAATCAGTCCGTTAAGGAAGATATTTTCCCCTTCTTCTTTGACTTCAAGCATTTCACCGGCTGTCTTTACACCGTATAAAGCAGAGACAACGTCTAGAAGTCTTCCGTTGCCCGGTGTTTCAATGACGACTCTTCCATTATTGATCAGGCGGAAAGCAACATCTGGATTGGCAAGGGCCAGTTTTCCCACCATCGTATTGATTCTAGCCGATTCCGTTCTTTCTGATTTCAGGAATTTCTTCCTCGCCGGAACGTTATAGAAAAGCTCCCTGACCTCAACCGTTGTGCCGGCTGGCGTTCCGGCGGCATGCACATCTTCAACAACGCCGCCCTTGATATCAATGACCGTTCCTTCAACATCTTCCGGTCTTCTTGTCGTGATGGATGATCTTGAAACGGACATAATGCTTGGAAGCGCTTCCCCGCGGAATCCCAGGGAGGCAATGTGATAAATGTTATCCACATTGGAAATTTTGCTTGTGGCGTGGCGGATAATGGACATCTTGGCATCTTCTGCAGTCATTCCAGAGCCGTTATCCGTCACACGGATGTAAGTCATACCGCCGTCTGCAATTTCTATTTCCACTTCATGAGCGCCTGCATCGACAGAATTTTCCACCAGCTCTTTGACGACATTGACCGGACGCTCGACGACTTCTCCTGCAGCAATCTGATTCGCCGTAACTTCATCAAGAACATGAATTAATCCCATTATCGGCTCTCCTTTGCTTCCTTACTCAGGCGGAATAAAATCTCCATGGCTTCAATCGGTGTCTTGCTCATGACATCAAGGTCTGCCAGTTCATTGATGATGGGCGATGCAAAAAGATCAAAGCCGGTTTCTCTTGCTTCATTAGAAGGAGCAGAAGGCGCATGGTATCCCTTGCCATCCGATCCCTCCAGTCCTTCAAGAATATCGTCGGCTCTTTTCAGGAGAGATTCGGGAAGCCCGGCAAGTCTTGCGACATGGATACCGTAGCTTCTGTCTGCGCAGCCTGGAACGATGCGGCGGAGGAACATGACATCCTTTCCGCGCTCCTTCACTGTTACCGTATAATTCTTGATCTTGCTGCTGCCATCTGCCATATCTGATAATTCATGATAGTGCGTAGCAAACAAAGTAAAGCCATGAATCTTTTGGTCAATGTATTCGACAACGGCTCTTGCAATGCTCATGCCGTCATATGTGCTCGTGCCTCTCCCGATTTCATCAAGAAGAATCAGGCTGTTTCTGGTAGCATTGCGGAGAATATACGATACTTCCTGCATTTCCACCATGAACGTACTCTGCCCGGTCGATATATCATCCGTGGCTCCGATCCTTGTGAATATGCGGTCGACAGGAGAAAACATACCGCTTTTTGCCGGTATGAAGGATCCGATCTGCGCCATAATCGTCAAAACGGCAACCTGACGCATGTATGTCGACTTGCCTGCCATGTTGGGCCCTGTGATAACCAGGATTTCCTGATTATCATGATTCAGTTCTGTATCGTTTGGTACAAACATTTCATGATTGAGTGCATGTTCTACCATCGGATGCCTTCCATCAGAAATGGAAATGCGGCCTTCCTTCTGCGGGAGGATCTGCGGTCTTACATAACGGTCCTTCAGAGCTGCCCTTGCAAGGCTTGCTATGCAGTCAATACCCGCCAGAGCAGAAGCTGTTCTCTGCATATCCGGAATTTCCGGGCGTATTTCCGCTTTGACCATCTGGTAGATCTTAAGTTCGAGCTCTTCGGTCTTTTCCTTGGCGGAGAGCGCTTTAGCCTCGAATTCCTTCAGCTCGGGGGTAATATATCTTTCCGCATTGACCAGCGTCTGTTTTCTCACATAATACTCGGGAACAGGAATCTTATTGGCATTGGAGATTTCAAAGTAATAGCCAAAGACATTATTGAAGCCAATCTTCAGCTTGATGCCCGTCTTCTCTTTTTCCTCTTCTTCCAGCTTTGCTATATATTCCTGGCTGTCTTCCGACAAAGAGCGGATTTCGTCAAGTTCCTCGGAAAAGCCCTTCTTTATGTACTTGCCGTCCTTGATATTCCCTGTGCCGTTTTCATTCATCGCACGATCCAGAAGGTCAAAAACGGCTTCATGCACTTTCATCTGTCCGTTCAGCTTTTTCAAGATGACTGAACTGGAAGATGCAAGGAGATTCTTGATCTGCGGCACAATCTTGAGCGTTGCTTTGAGTGCCAGCAAATCCTTCGGCGAGGTGACATTGGCTTCGATACGGCCAAGGATTCTTTCAAAGTCAAAAACCTGAGAAAGCAGCTCCTCGAGCTGTGTCAATTCCATGGCATGATTCGTAAGTTCTTCAATCCCGTCCTGACGAAGGATGATTCCATTCACATCCACCAGAGGCCTTTCAAGCCAGCGGCGCAAAAGTCTTGCCCCCATTGCCGTATGCGTGTGGTCAAGAAGCTCAAGAAGTGTCCCTCTTCTTCCGCCGTCCCTCATATTCCTGGTGATTTCAAGATTCCTGATGCACTGGTCGGAAAGAATCAGCGTATGATCTTCCCTGATCGGCTGCACGGAATGGAATTCCGGCAGGTTGTCTCTCATGACATTCTGCAGGTAATCCGCCAGGTATCCAAAGGCCATGCGTACATTTTCATCCTCAATCGATTCCGCGATTGAAGGTGCCTTGCACGTTTCATCCGTTTCAGGCATTCTCGTGACAAGACAGCTTCCAAGGCGTGATGAACAGAAGGATGTCAGCTGGCGGTAGAAATCATCAGATACGCCGCATACGAGTTCTGCCGGATTATATACAGAAAGGACATCCAGGAAATCGTCCTGCTCCTTTTTCAGATTCCAGATCCCCCACCAGCTTTCGCCTGTTGAAATATCACAGAGGACCATATGGATCTTCTTGTCTTTCTCAAGCAGACAGGCCAGATAGTTGTTGGATTTATCCGCAATGGCATTTTCAAAGAGAATGGTTCCCGGCGTAATGACGCGGATGACATCGCGCTTAACGAGTCCCTTTGCCTTCTTAGGATCTTCAAGCTGTTCGCAGATGGCTACTTTATACCCCTTTTGAATCAAACGGTAAATATAAACCTCGGCCGCATGGTACGGCACGCCGCACATAGGAACGCGGCCTTCTGCACCTGCATTCTTCCCTGTCAGGGTCAATTCCAGTTCATGAGAAGCCGTGTACGCGTCATCATAAAACAATTCGTAAAAATCACCCAGACGGTAAAAGAGCAGGCAGTCCTTGTATCCCTCTTTTATCTCTTTGTATTGATCCATTAATGGCGTTTTAGCCAATCTCAATCACCTCTCGATCAAATGACAAGACAGAATTCAGATCAGTTCTCCCTTGAGAACCCAGGTCTGCGCTGTGTCAACTTTAACGTCAACAATATCTCCGACGGAAATTCCTTCCTTGTACGGGAATAAGATCATTTTGTTTCCTGAAGTTCTTCCATACCAGTTCATCGGATCCTGCTTGGAAGGGCCTTCTACGATAATGGAATATGTCTTTCCTTCCATTTCCTTATTGAGTTCAAGGCTGACTTCATTTTCCACATCCATCAGTTCCTGCAGACGTCTGTGCTTGGTATCAGAATCGATCTGGTCTTCCATTCTTGCTGCAGGCGTTCCGGTTCTTGGAGAATAAATAAATGTATAAGCGGAATCGAAACGGACTTCCTTCAAGAGGGCCAGCGTTTCCTGATGCATTTCTTCCGTTTCCCCCGGGAAGCCTGTAATAAGATCTGTTGTTACGACAATATCAGGCATTTTGCTTCTTACGTAGGAAAGGAGTTCCTTGAAATGTTCAATCGTATAGCCGCGGTTCATCTTCTTCAGCATTTCATTGGATCCGTGCTGGACAGGAAGATGCATATGACGGACAACCTTCGACGATTCTGCCATGGCATCAATCATTTCGAATGTCATATCTCTTGGATGGGATGTCATGTAGCGTACTCTTTCAATGCCATCAATTTTATCGATAGCACGGATCAAGTCGCCGAAATCGGTTCCGTTCCTGAAATCGAGCCCGTAAGAATTGACATTCTGCCCGAGAAGTGTAACTTCCTTATATCCTTCATCGGCAAGAGTCTGGATTTCATTGGAAATGTCATCAATCGTACGGCTGATTTCACGGCCTCTAACATAGGGAACGATGCAGTAAGTACAGAACTTATTGCATCCCTGCATGATCGGAACCCATGCGAAAATCTTAGACTTTCTGACAGACTTCAATTCGCTGTAATCTTCAACGCTGTGTGGATTTCTTTCTGTCTTGACGACATGGCCGCCGCGTGCATTTTCCTTGGAAACGATATCTTTCAGATCATGAATATGGTATGGTCCGATAACAAAATCAATGATCGGCATTCTTTCAATCAGCTTGCCCTTGTTTTCCTGCGCCATGCAGCCGGCGATTCCCAGAAGCATGTCCGGGTTCTTGTCCTTCAGCTTCTTGATTTCACCGATTTTCCCATACACTTTTTCTTCCGCATTCTGGCGGACGCTGCATGTATTCATGATGACGATGTCTGCGTCTTCCATTTCTTCAGCCGGCCGATATCCCAGTTCTTCCAGCTGTCCGTTAATACGTTCTGTGTCAGATTCATTCATCTGGCATCCATATGTAATCGTATAATATTTTTTCCCCATCGAGAGCTGCTCCTTATCCACGGCAATCCTCCTGTATTATGTTAAATCAATTATAATATTATACCATATACAGGATATTCCTTTCATATAATCTAATTTCCACCACGCAAAAAGGAGCCGCGGCAAAATGAATTGCACATTTTGTCACAGCCCTTTTATGGGTTTCTGCTTACTTTCCAAGCTTCTTGAAAAGGCTTGCCATTTCAAGAGCATCCATAGCGCATTCAAAGCCCTTGTTGCCGGACTTGAGCCCTGCTCTGTTGACAGCCTGTTCAATCGTATCGGTGGTCAATACGCCGTAGAGAACAGGAATGCCGCTCGAAAGCGATGCCATAGCAACACCCTTTGTCACTTCGGTTGCTACATGTTCATAATGATCTGTTTCACCGCGGATGACTGCGCCAAGGCAGATGACAGCATCATATTTTCCTGATTCAGCCATTTTCTTGGAAGCCAGCGGGATTTCGAAAGCGCCTGGCACCCATGCCAGATCTACTTTATCCATATCGACGCCATGACGGGTAAGTCCGTCTACGGCTCCGTCAATGAGCTTGCTGACGATGACTTCATTGAAACGGGATGCTACAATTCCTACTCTGATTTCACTTTCATTAAAAAGTCCGGAAATAATATTCACTTTGAATGCCTCCTGTGCTTACTCTTTTGGTTCTTCAATATCTTTATCAAGCTTTAACATATGGCCCATTTTTTCCTGCTTCGTTTTCAGATAGAATTCGTCTTCGCGGGTAGGAGCCATTTCAATTGGTTCTCTTGATGCAATGGTGATGCCGTATTCACTGACATCTCCGATTTTCTGCGGATTATTGGTCAGAAGACGGATGCTGTTTACGCCCAATGCCTTAAGAATCTGCGCGCCTGTCATGTATTCACGAAGGTCAGCCGCAAATCCAAGCTTCAGGTTTGCTTCAACGGTATCATATCCTTCATCCTGAAGAGCATAGGCTCTGATCTTGTTGATCAGGCCGATTCCTCTTCCTTCCTGGCGAAGGTAAACAAGAACGCCGCGTCCTTCACGGGCAATCTGGCGCATAGCCTGCGCAAGCTGCTGGCCGCAGTCACAGCGAAGGGAACCGAAGCAGTCTCCTGTCAGACATTCAGAATGAATGCGGCAAAGGACCGGCTTACCGTCAGAAACATTGCCCATGGAAAGGGCTACGTGGTGTTCCCCGTTCATCTTATTCACAAATCCGTAAATTTCAAATTCGCCATACTTTGTCGGAAGCTTGGCATGAGAAACTTCATCTACCAGTACTTCGTGCTTTTTCCTGTATTCGATGAGCTCCTGAATATTGCCAATCTTCATATTCTTTTCTCTGGCAAGCTTGAAGAGGTCGTCCCTTCTTGCCATTGTTCCGTCATCATTCATGATTTCACAGCAAAGGCCTGCCGGTTTCAATCCTGCAAGTCTTGCAAGATCGACAGTTGCTTCCGTGTGGCCCTGACGTTCAAGAACGCCCCATTTTCTTGCCTTCAGCGGGAAAAGATGGCCGGGTCTTCTGAAATCTTCCGGTTTTGCTCCGTCCTTGATTGCTTCAAGCGCTGTCATGGAGCGGGCATAAGCGGAAACTCCCGTACCGGAATCTTTATAATCGATCGATTCCAGGAATGCTGTCTGGTGATTATCCGTATTATGGCGGATCATCGGTCCCAGGTACAGGGAATCAGCGATTTCTTCAGACATCGGCATGCAGATGACGCCTTTTGCTTCCGAAGCCATGCGGTTCACATTTTCCGGAGTAGCAAATTCTGCGGCGCAAATATAATCGCCTTCATTTTCTCTGGACTCCGGATCCTGCATGATGACAATGTGTCCTGCACGGATTTCTTCAATGATTTCTTCAATACTGTCAAATTTATAATCCATAACTTCCTCCATGCCCAAGGCTCTGAAGCATCCCCAGCGTCAACCCCTCGCCCGGTTTGTCTTTCATGAGCTGCTCGATGTACTTTCCTATATAATCACATTCGATATTGACCGGATCCCCTGGTTTTTTGTCCATCAATATCGTCTTCTCTCCCGTATGAGGGATAAGAGAAATGGTGAAACCCGTATCTGTTCTTTCCGCCACGGTAAGGCTGATGCCGTCTATGGCGACAGAACCCTTTTCAACAATATATCTCATCAGCGCTTTGTCTAATGTTATGGCAACTTCGATGGAATTATCCAGTTTCCTGAATGAAAGGATCTTTCCCTGTCCATCGACATGGCCAAGCATGATGTGTCCGCCCAGGCGGTCGCAGAGCCTGAGTGCTCTTTCAAGATTAACCGGTGATCCCGGCCGGCAAATAGAGAAGGATGTTCTTCTCAAAGTTTCAGGCGTAACATCAGCGTCAAAAGAATCCTGATCCATCCTTGTTACGGTGAGACAGGCGCCATTGACTGCAATGCTGTCGCCAAGCTTGGTCCCTTCCAGTACAGTCCTGCAGGATATAGTCAGCGTGCAGCTGTGTCCGGATCTTTTGATCTGCCTGATATGGCCGATTTCCTCAGCAATCCCGGTAAACATTCTTATTCACCCTTTTCATCCTCTCCTTTTTCGATAGGGAGATCTGATGCAGGTTCATCATGAGCTTCTTCTGATTTCTCAGGTTCTTCTTTAGGAGATTCCTCTTTGTGATCTACATAACCTTCAATGATGAGATCGGAGCCTGACATCAATGTCGTAATATTTTTCAGCCTGACTGCTTCCGGTATGGTATCTGCGCCTTTTCCTCCAAGGAGGCCCGGTGCATCTTTTCCGCCAATCAGGATAGGAGCTGCATAGATTCTTACCTTATCAACGATTCCTGCCTCAAATGCATCCGCAGCAAGGGTTGCGCCGCCTTCCAGAAGGATGCCGTCGATTCCTTTCAAGGCAAGTCCTGTCATAGCAGCGGAAAGGTCTACCTTTCCCTTGATATCGCCGTCTGCGATAATGACATCAATGCCGTTTTTTATCAGGGCATCACGCTTTGTCTCATCGGCCGAGGTGGTCGTAAGGACGATGGCCTTTCCCGGTTCCTGGAATACCTTTGCCTTTAGCGGAACGGATAGATTGCCATCTACGATAATTCTTACCGGATCGATCATCCCTTCCGTGCGGGATGTCAAAAGCGGATTATCGGCCAGTATAGTGCCGGCTCCCGCCATAATTCCTGCATAGCAGCCGCGGAGAACGTGAACCTCCTCGCGTGAATCTTCGGAAGAAATCCACTTGGATTCACCGGTATGGCAGGCTGTTTTTCCATCCAGGGACATGGCCGCTTTGTAAAGGACAAAAGGTTTATGCTTCTGGATGTACTTCAGGAAAACTTCATTGAGCTCTTTTGCTTCTTTTTCCATGACGCCGACAGTAACAAAAATGCCCGCATCCCTTAATTTCCTGATTCCCTTTCCTGCTACGAGCGGATTGGGATCGACCATTGCCGTGACAACGCGGTCGATGTCTTTTTGGATAATGAGATCCGCACACGGCGGCGTCTTCCCGTAGTGAGAGCAGGGCTCCAGACTGACGTACAAAGTCGCCCCCTTCGGATCTTCTGTGCAGTTATTAAATGCATTCACTTCTGCATGAGGGCCGCCGTACTGTTCATGCCAGCCTTCACCGATGACACGCCCGTCCTTGACAATGACAGCACCTACCATTGGATTCGGGCGCGTATGCCCCATTCCCCTGACTGCCAGTTCCAGAGCGCGGGCCATGTACTTTCTATCTTCATCAATACGCAAAAAATCCACCTCCCTTTCGTTCCAGGGAGGTGGATTCCTAAGAATCTTATCCACTCTTCTTTCATCCGGACTATACCGTCGGCTCTGGATTCACACCAGATCTTACCAAGCGAAATTGGTTCGTGGGCTGTCACCACCGGTGGGGACTTCCACCCCGCCCTGAAGAGATTAATCTATTCTTATTTATTATAGCAGAACGATGTATAAACGCAATAGTCAGCCTGTCATCCAAAGACCTTGTCCGTTTATTTTCCCATCATGGAAAGAACTGCGTCTTTTACATCACGGCTGATATCATCAGGACTTCTAAGATTTTCTTCTTCCACGCAGGAAATCTTCTTCCAGCCATACAAAGCAACCAGCTCCTGATAGGCTGCATGACATTTCTTCAAATAATCCAGATGCTGTTCATGAATATCTGAGGAACCGCCCTTTGCCGCTCTTTCCCTGATCAGCCTTTCTGAAATGGCCAAAGGGATATCAAGCAGAATGACCAGATCAGGCCTTGGCAGTTCAAGTTCTCCATACTCGGTCGCCTCAAGCCATTGAAGGAACTTCTTCCTTTCTTCTGCCTGATCATACTTTGTCATCTGATGCACCATATTGCTTGTCGTGTACCGGTCTGCAATGACAATTCCGCCGTTTTCATAAAACTTTTTCCACTTGGTGCGGAAGGAAGCAAACCTGTCGACGGCATAGAACAAGGATGCTGCATACGGATTCACATCCATCGGATCTTTACCGAAATCTCCGCGAAGGTACATTTTCACAAGAGCGGAAGATTCACTTTCGTAATCAGGAAAGGAAATATGCATGACATCCTTCCCGAGACTTATCAGATTCTGCTCCAGAAATTCTGACTGCGTTGCTTTCCCGCTTCCATCAATTCCTTCAAGAACGATTAAGTGTCCTTTCATTCTTTCACCTCCAGAGCTCAATTGGCCCAGTCATCAAAAACAGCCGCCCATGCAGGCGGCCGCTTTCATTCAGGCTTTTCTCTTTGGATTAAAGAGGTTCATTGCGCGATCCACGCCGCTTTCCAGTGCGGTTTCAATGGAATCCGCGGTTTTTATCTTTGCCTCTTCGATTTTGGCAATATCGTCTCCGTAAGGACGGCCCAGGACATGCTCTATGACTGTGTGTCCATCCTGAGGATGACCCACGCCAATTCTGAAGCGTGTGAATCCTTCACTTCCCAGATGAGCAATCAGAGATTTGATTCCGTTATGGCCTCCTGCGGAGCCTTTTTTGCGAATTCTTACTTTTCCGGGCGGCAAATCAAGATCATCACAGATGATATAAATATCATCGAGACCGACCTTGTAATAATTGGCAATGGCTCCCACTGCTTCTCCGCTGTTATTCATATAGGTCAGCGGTTTGACAAGAAGAACCTTTTCCCCGTTGACAACAACAGCTGCTGTTTCCGCCTTCATCGTTTCTTTCCATGCAGAAACATTCCAGCGTTTTGCCAGAATATCAATGACATCAAACCCCATATTATGGCGGGTGTGTTCATATTCCTTGCCCGGATTTCCGAGTCCTGCTAAGATCTTCATTATTTATCGAAGAGCTGGCTGACGGATGCATCATGGAAAATGCGGAGGATAGCTTCGCCAAGGAGCGGAGCAATGGAGAGAACCGTCAGTTTATCCTGGATTTTTTCCGGAGGAATCGGAAGAGAATTGGTAACAATCAGTTCCTTGATGTTGGAATTCTTGATTCTTTCGGTAGCCGGATCTGTCAGTACCGGATGGCAGACTGCAGCATATACGCTTTTAGCGCCATATTCGGCAAGAGCTTTGGCACCTTCGCAGAGGGATCCTGCTGTATCAACGATATCATCAACAACGAAGCAGTTTCTGTCTTTTACGTTGCCGATGATGTTCATGACTTTAGCAACGCCCGGTTCCGGACGTCTCTTTTCAATGATGGCGATCGGAGCACCTACACGGTCAGCCAGTTCTCTGGCTCTTGTTACGCCGCCAAAGTCAGGAGAAACGATGGTCAGGTTTTCCAGATTCTTGGATTTTACATAATCTGCCAGAAGAGATGCGGACATCAGATGATCGACAGGAACATTGAAGAAGCCCTGGATCTGTCCTGCATGAAGGTCCATCGTTACAACTCTTGTCACGCCGGCAGTGGACATGAGATCGGCAACCAGCTTGGAGCTGATCGGTTCACGGCCTCTTGTCTTGCGGTCCTGACGAGCATATCCATAATATGGAACAACAACAGTGATGTGGCGTGCAGAAGCTCTCTTGAGCGCATCAACCATAATCAGCATTTCCATCAGGTTATCATTAACCGGAGCACCAGTCGGCTGAATGATAAAGCAGTCCTTACCACGGACGCTTTCATTAATCATGACCTGTATTTCTCCATTATTGAAGCGGCCGCAGATTGCTTTACCGAGCGGGACTCCAATGTAGTCAGAAATTTCCTTTGCCAGAGCCAGATGCGCGGTACCCGTAAAAATCTTCAATTTAGAAGTGTCTTCCATGTCCATTTGCTGATTCTCCCTTTCCTTTCACATAGATGAAAGTTAAAAATTTATATGGAATTGCTGATTTGTCCCTAACCGGACTATTCCATTTCATTATATACCAGTTTCACTTGGATATCTGAAAATTTTTATTACTTTTTTGAAATTTAATCATAACAAAAGATTCACAAATTCACAGTGTCAAGGAATTAATCTTTGTAAGTGTCATCCTTGACCCAGTCTTCGATATTTCTCTGCTTTGCGCGTGCAACAGAAAGCGCATTGGCAGGAACATCTTTTGTTATGGTAGACCCTGCTGCCGTAAAGGCGCGTTCTCCGATATGAACGGGAGCCACAAGGTTTGTATTGCATCCGATGAAAGCGTGATCATCAATTTTGCAGCGGTGTTTTTCCTTGCCGTCGAAGTTGACGGTAACGGTGCCGCAGCCGAAATTCACATTTTCGCCGAGATCGGAATCACCGCAGTAAATGAGATGCGGAAGCTTTGTGCCATTTCCAACAGTAGAATTCTTCACTTCTACGAAGTTTCCGATCTTTATGTGATCATGAAGGTCGGTATTTGGACGAAGATGAACGAAAGGTCCGATTTCATTATAAGAGCCGATTTTGCATTCATGTGCATAAACGCGGTTCAGATGAGTAAAGCTGCCGCAGGTGACATCTGTCAGCTGGGTATCGGGACCAATGACGCATCCTTCCCCAATCACGGTATGACTTTCAAGGATCGTCCCCGGATAAAGGATGGTGTCTCTTCCCACTTTTACATCCTGTCCGATATATGTATTCTCCGGATTTATGATGCTGACGCCTTCAGCCATCAATTCCTCTGCCTTGCGGAGGCGGAGAATCCTGTCTGCCTCAGCAAGCTGAATGCGTGAATTGACGCCTTCGGTTTCTTCAGGATTATCGCAGATCTTCGGAATGACTTTCTTTCCATCGCGGATCATGATGCCAAACACGTCGGTCAGGTAATACTCGCCCTGCGCGTTTTTGTTGTCAATACGTCCCAAAGCATCAATGAGATCCTTTGCGCGGAACACATAGGTCCCCGTATTGATTTCATGAACGGAAAGCTGCTCAGGCGTCCCGTCCTTCTGCTCTACGATGCATGTCATATTCCCTTTTTCATCACGGAGAACCCTTCCGTATCCGAATGGATTATCCAGAACAGCAGTCAAAACCGCAGCGGATGCTCCATTGGAAATGCATGTATCCGTCAGATCCCTGATTGTCTCAGCGCGAAGAAGCGGGGTGTCTCCGCAGACGACAAGAACATATCCTTCCGGATCATCCTTGAATTCAGGCAGCGCCTGCATGACGGCATGACCTGTTCCGAGCTGTTCTTCCTGATGCACAAATACGACTTCTTTATCTTCCAGGCATTCTCTTACAAGTTTTTCCTTAAAACCTGTGATTACGACACACTTTTCAAATCCGCCCAGTCTGACAACACGGATGACCTGCTCAGCCATCGGTACGCCGCACACACGGTGAAGCACCTTGGGATAAGCAGATTTCATACGGGTTCCCTGACCGGCTGCCAAAATGACGGCTGTCAACTCTGCCATACAACCTCCTGAACTGCAACAAAATGAAATGCAAAATACCGGAAAAGAATTTCCCAGAGCTTTTGTGTTCAAATAAAAAATTTAATAAAACCCATGAGTTTTATTTTAGCAAATGACACATCTCATGGCAAGGAAAACAGCGTATACATAAGAAAAAATCATCCTGAAAAATACAGTTCATGAAAACTTTCCTGTGTATTGGCGAAAAAGTAAAAGCAGGCGGCCATAAGACCACCTGCCTGCTTTTATTTTATGAGATAGACTGTTACGCGCGGTTTTGTTCCCCACGCATATGCCTGATCTAATGTATCAACTCCGACATCAATAATCATGCCATGAATGGCGCCGCCGATATCATCACAGATAGCGTAGCCATATCCTTCAATGAAAACGATGCTTCCAAGCGGAATTACATTAGGATCGACAGCGGCGTGACCCTTCCCTGCAAAACCGCCAAGCGCCGTATGCCCGTTTCCATTCCCGTCATTTGGCGTATAAGCTGTTGCTTCCATGTGGAACACCTTGATATAGTTTCCGGTAAAGCGCGGCGGATCATCCAGTCTTTTCCAGACATTGCTGTCTACGCTCCCCGTCCTTGCCAGATTCTGCTCAGCCTGGAAAGCTTTTACTGCATCAGCCGTGCTCTGCCCGTAAACACCGTCAGCCGTTCCGGGATTGTATCCATGCAGAAGAAGCTTGTTTTGAAGAAGAATGACCTTTTTTCCCGAATCGCCCAAAGCAAGGGAGAAATCCCCCGGCCTGTCTGCATAGGCCTGAGACAAGGCATCCAGTGTCCCTTCATCAATTTCTCCTGTTTCAGAAATTCCCTGATCTCCCTGGAAAGCTTTCACCGCATTGGCGGTAAGTCCGCCGTAAATACCGTCAACTGTCCCGTCAAGATATCCAAGCTTCTTCAGCTTATTCTGGATATCGAGCACCCGGTCTCCGCTGTCTCCGATTCCATACAAGCGGGATGGGCGGTTTGACCTGGCCTGGGCGCTCTCCTGACTGCTTTTCCCTTTAAGAGAATTGTATGTCATCTCATCAATCACGCCGGATACAGGAAATCCATGATCCTTCTGGTAAGCCCTGACAGCATTTTCCGTGTCCTGCCCGTAAACGCCATCAATGCCGCCTTTCAGATAGCCGGCTTTCTGCAGCCTCAGCTGCATATCAACGATGACGTCTCCCCTGTTGCCAGATGCATACACGACTCCACCCCCATTGCGGTAGCCGGAGTTCTCATTTCTTCGGATGGATGCAATGGTCGCATCATCTGCTTTCCCTGTCGCAAGAAGCCCGTGATCCTTCTGGAAAAGGAATACTGCTTCTTTTGTCGTCGAGCCGTAGTCTCCATCTACGGTTCTGGCTAAATAGCCTGCCTGGACAAGTGCATTCTGCAGATCAGCAACCGCGCTTCCACTCATACCTGCCGTCAGCGTTTCCGCTGAAACAGCCATGGAAGTCATGAGCCACAAAACGGCTGCACAGCTCCATTTATATAAGTCACGCACATCTATCACCTCCACGAACTTCTGTATTTTACCATTTTTCGCCAAATTTGTAAAAATATGCCTGAAACCCCTTGTTTTATAAATGCAAAATCTTCTGATTTCCTTTATTCTTCACCGCACGATTTCAGAAAAATGCATCGTGGTTTGAAATGTTTCAAAATGCATGAAATATACAATGGCATCCCAAATTACCGCATGTTTTTGAGCCCTCATCCTGGCATGTGTCCATCCCACGCGTACACATGCAGCAGGAAAGCTCCTCTCCTTTCATGTATGCATTCCTTTCGCCCTGTATCTTTGGACTTTTACTGGCTTTTCCTTAACTTTTCTAATCCTCCCGTCATGATAAATTTATATTCATGATGTTGTACAAAGCGGCAAAACATTATATAATGAGTTGAATTTGTACATATATATTGTATTAAAAGAAGAAGAAGAGTATGGTATGGAGTCATTAAACGACATTGTCTCATCAATCAACGGCGTCCTGTGGTCGTCAGTCATCATTGTCCTTTTGGTAGGCGCAGGCGTGTACTTTACCATCCGCACAAAAGCAGTACAGCTTCGCTATTTCGGCACGATGTTCAAACTGATAGCAAATACGGCCGGCACAAAAACAGAAGGAAATGAAATTTCTCCTTTCCAGGCGTTCTGCGTCAGTACAGCATCCCGAGTCGGCGTAGGCAATATTGCCGGCATTGCAATTGCTATTGTATCCGGCGGTCCTGGAGCTATTTTCTGGATGTGGTTCATTGCTGTCATCGGTTCGGCTACAGGATTTGTAGAAAGTACCCTGGCTCAGATTTACAAGGTTCCGCGTGAAGGCGGAAATGGTTTCAGAGGCGGTCCTGCTTACTACCTGAAAAATGGTTTAGGCCACAAACTCTGGGCAGCTATCTTTGCCATCCTCATTTCCGTTACTTACGGCATGATTTACAACTCCGTCCAGTCCAATACTATTTCCCTTGCGCTGAACCATGCACTTGGTGCTGACCGTATGGTCGTCGGAGCTGTTGTTACAGTTCTTGCCATGGCTGTCATCTGCGGCGGCATGGGACGTATTGCCCGCGTCACTGAATGGATGGTTCCCCTCATGGCAGGCCTTTACATCGTTATTGCGCTTGGCATCATGATTTACAACATCACGGATATGCCGCATGTTTTCTACATCATTTTCAGAGATGCATTTGACTGGCAGGCTGCATTTGGCGGCGGCATGGGCGCTGCTGTCCTGACTGGTTTCAAGAGAGGCCTCTTCTCCAATGAAGCCGGCGAAGGTTCTGTTCCAAACGCAGCTGCAACAGCTGATGCCAATCATCCGGTTGTACAGGGCCTGATCCAGGCATTCGGCGTATATGTCGATACACTCTTCATCTGCTCTGCTTCTGCATTCATTGTTCTTTTAACTGGTGATTATGCATCTACCGGACTGACCGGTATCGAACTGGTACAGTGGGATCTGGCGCAGTACTTTGGACCTATGGCTCCAAAAGCCGTTTCCATCCTGATTTTCCTCTTTGCATTCACCTCTCTTATCGGCAACTACTACTATGGTGAAATCAATATCGGCCATCTGACTCATAAAAAATGGCCGCTGAATCTCTTCCGCGTACTGATCGCTGTCATGATTTTCTGGGGTTCCATTGCTGATCTTCCGCTCGTCTGGAATCTGGCTGACCTCTTCATGGCATTCATGGTTCTGACAAACGTTACAGCTATTCTCCTCTTATTCCCGCAGGTTCGTACATGCCTGAAGGATTATGAAGACCAGCTTGCAAAAGGCATCAAGCTTCCGATTTTCCACAAGAAAGTACTCAAGAACCAGAAGGGTATCGTATGGTGGGATGACGAGAACAACTTCAACGGCGCTAAGAAATAACGCTGTCCCCATCATTCTTAATAAGCATTTGAAAAGGACTGCTCAATGAGCAGTCCTTTTTGTGTTGGCTTTCTATTAAGCTTTCAGCGTACCAACGATTTCCTGAATATCCTTGACGCCGTTCTTATCGCACCATTCATCCATTTCATCGGCAATACGTTCCATGGCATTAGGATCAATGATATTGGCTGTGCCGATCTGAACCGTATCTGCGCCTGCCATCATAAACTCAATGGCATCGATGCCGGTCATGATGCCGCCTAATCCGGATACCGGAATATTGACGGCCTTTGCCACCTGCCATACCATGCGGAGCGCAACCGGCTTGATGGCAGGGCCGGCGAATCCGCCTGTTATATTTCCAAGAATCGGGCGTCTTGTCCTGACATCAATGGCAAGTCCTAAAAGCGTATTGACAAGGGACAGTGAATCAGCGCCTGCATCTTCCACCGCTTTTGCAATCGTGACGATATCGGTCACGTTCGGTGACAGCTTTACGATAACAGGAAGATTCGTGCTGTCCTTGATGGCTCTTGTCACAGCGGCTGCCTGTTTGGGATCTGTCCCGAAAGCAACACCGCCTTCCTTGACATTCGGGCAGGAAATATTGACTTCCAGCGCATCAACGCCGTCTACCGTCAGCATTTTTGCACATTCTGCATATTCTTCGGTCGTCTTCCCCACCATATTGGCGATGAAAGGAACGCCCAGCTTTTTAACCTTGGGAAGGTAATGCTCAATAAAGTAAGGAACACCTGGATTTTCAAGGCCGATGGCATTCAGCATGCCGGAATCCGTTTCAGCAACGCGTATGCCTTCATTTCCTTTCCAGGGAGTCGGCGCAAGGCCCTTCCCGGAAATGGCGCCGACTTTATTCATGTCGACGTATTCAGCAATTTCAAGTCCGAAGCCTACTGTCCCGGACGCGCCGATCAGCGGTGTTTTCATCGGGATTCCCAGGTAATTTACCGACAGATTTGTCATAATACTACCTCCTCTGCGTTAAACACCGGGCCGTCAGTGCATACCTTGTAATGGCCTTCGCCTGACTTCTTGTCGCAAACGCAGCCAAGGCATGTGCCAATGCCGCATCCCATTCTTCTCTCCATAGAGACTTCGCAGTATACGCCTGCCGTCTTTGCCATTTCTGCGGCAGTCTTCATCATGATGGCTGGTCCGCATACGCAGGCTTCGTCCACCTTTTCTTCAGCAAACATCTGAGGAAGCACGGAGACGGAGAATCCTTTGATTCCATAAGATCCATCATCCGTCGTTACGATCATTTTCCTGACCGTATCCGGGAATAAATCCTTCCAGAATACTTCTTCCTTATTTCTGCCGCCGATGACAACGGTCATCTGTCCAGGTCTTGCCTGTCTTGCCATGAAAAGGATCGGCGCAATTCCAATGCCGCCGCCAATGCCTACGATATGATCCTTATCCATGGAAAAGGATGTGCCAAGAGGCCCTAAGCTGTCTACGACATCCCCTTCCTTCAGATGGGACATGGCTTCTGTTCCTTTTCCGACGATACGGTAAATGATTTCAACGAGTCCCTTTTCAGGGTCCGTTCCCGCAATGGAAATCGGACGCCTTAAAAGGTAACGCGGATCATTGACTTTCATATGGATGAACTGTCCTGGCTTTGCTTCTCTGGCTGTCAGCGGAAGTTCAATCTGCATCTGCCAGATGTCCTTAGCAATCTTCTTATGAAGCCGGATAATTCCTTTTTCTACATAACCTGCCATGCTTTTTCAGTTCTCCTTCACATAATCCTGAATGGCTTCCACGTGATAGCCATCTCCGGTCGATGCCATGACACGCAGTACTTCCTTGGCTGTATCCAGAGAAGTAATGCACGGGATGGCAAGTTCTACCGCAATGCGGCGGAGGTCATAGCCTTCCTGTTCGATTTGGCTTCCATAGGAAATCGTATTGAGTACCATGTCTACCTTGCCAAGTTTCAGATACTTTTCGCAGTTTTCGCCCTTTTCATGGATCTTCTTGATGATTTCAACCGGAATTCCAAGGTTCTGGAAATAGGAACCTGTACCGGATGTACAGATCAGACGATATCCGAGGTTGACGAACCCGCGGGCAAGTTCAGCTGTTTCGGGCTTATCGCGGTCGCTGACGGTAATCAGGACATTGCCATGGGACGGAACGGTAAGATGCGCAGCAACGACTGCTTTGTAAAGTGCTTCCTGATAGGTGTGTCCGATGCCCATGACTTCGCCGGTGGATTTCATTTCCGGCCCGAGCTTGATTTCAACAAGTCCCAGCTTGGAGAAAGAGAATACCGGTGCTTTAACGGCTACATAGCCTTTGTCCGGCACGAGTCCGAGCGGAAGCCCTGTATCCTTCAGGGATTCACCAAGAGCGACTCTTGTTGCATATTCAACCATGTTGATGCCGGTAATCTTGCTCATGAATGGAACCGTACGGCTGGCTCTCGGATTGACTTCAATGACATAGACCTTGCCATTGACTACGATGAACTGGATATTGACGAGGCCCTTGACGTTCATGGCTCTTGCAATTCTTCCTGTGTAATCAGTCAGTGTTTCAATGATTTCCTGCGAGAGATGCTGCGGAGGATAAACGGCAATGGAGTCGCCGGAATGAACGCCGGAACGTTCAATCTGTTCCATGATGCCCGGGATGCAGACATCGACGCCATCGGAAATGGCATCGACTTCCACTTCACGGCCGACCATGTACTGGTCGATCAGGACCGGATGCTCATGGGATGCGACAACGGCTTCCTTCAGGTACTGTTTCAGTTCAGCCTGATCATAAACGATCTGCATGGCTCTTCCCCCAAGGACGTAGCTTGGGCGGACAATCAGCGGATAATCAAGTTCCTCCGTCTTTGCCATAGCTTCTTCAACACTTTCGACAAGGCAGCCCTTCGGGCGTGCAATGCCAAGCTGGCCCATCAATGTATCAAAACGTTCACGGTCTTCTGCCATATCGATGGATTCATTGGAGGAACCGATAATGCGGATGCCGCGTTTTGCCATCGGTGTTGCCAGGTTGATGGCAGTCTGGCCGCCGAACTGGCAGATGACGCCTTCCGGTTTTTCCTTATCGATGATTTCCATGACATCCTGTTCTGTCAGTGGTTCAAAGTACAGGGAATCGGATGTATCAAAGTCGGTCGAAACGGTTTCCGGGTTGTTGTTGATGACGATGGATTTCTTTCCTGCCTTCCTGAGAGCCCAGGAAGCATGAACGGAGCAGTAGTCAAATTCGATGCCCTGCCCGATGCGGATCGGACCGGAGCCGAATACGACGACGGAACCCTTCCCCTGCGGCTTTACTTCGTCTTCTGCGCCGTAGGTGGAGTAGTAATATGGCGTATGCGCTTCAAATTCAGCAGCGCAGGTATCTACCATCTTGAAGTCCGGATGCACGTTGGCTTTTCTCTTGAAGTTTTCCACTTCTTTGGGAGTAACTTCGCAGAAATGCGCAATCGCTTCATCAGGCATCTGGATTCTCTTGGCAGCCTTCAGGGATTCTACCGTCAGTCCTTCCTTCATGAGACGGCGTTCCATCATAATGATGTTCTGGATCTTGTAGATGAAGAAGAGGTCGATTCTTGTAATGCGGTTGATTTCTTCAGGTTCGATGCCTCTTCTGAGTGCTTCAGCGACAACAAAGATTCTTTCATTGTCAATGCGTCTCAAGAGGCAGCGGATATCATAGAGGGACTGTCCGTCAAGCTTGTCGAGGTGCAGGTAGCCGCCTCCGACTTCGAGGGAACGGAGTGCTTTAAGAAGAGCACCTTCCAGTGTACGGTCGAGCGCCATGACTTCGCCGGTTGCCTTCATCTGCGTTCCGATTTCGCGGTCGGCAAGCGTGAACTTTTCAAACGGCCATCTCGGGAATTTGCATACGACATAGTCGATCGACGGTTCAAAGCATGCTTTTGTATTTCCTGTAATGGCATTGGTGATTTCATCAAGATGCATGCCAAGGGCAATCTTTGCTGCTACTTTGGCAATCGGATAGCCGGTTGCTTTCGATGCCAGAGCCGATGAACGGCTGACACGCGGATTGACTTCGATGACGTAGTACTGGTTCGTCTTGGTATCAAGGCCGTACTGTACGTTGCAGCCGCCTTCGATGCGGAGATAGCGGATGATATCAAGGGAAGCTGTACGGAGCATCTGGTACTGCTGGTCTGTCAGAGTCTGCGTCGGAGCGACAACAATGGAATCGCCTGTATGAACACCGACAGGATCGATATTTTCCATAGCGCAGACGATAATGCAGTTATCAGCACCGTCTCTCATGACTTCGAATTCTACTTCTTTCCAGCCGGCGATGCTGCGTTCAACCAGAATCTGATTGATCGGAGAAAGCTTGATGCCGCGGTTGGCGATTTCTTCCATTTCATAGCGGTCATGCGCAATGCCGCCGCCTGTACCGCCCAGTGTATAAGCGGGGCGGATGATGACCGGGTATCCGATCTTATCTGCGAAAGCAACAGCAGGTTCCAGGTCTTCGAAAATTTCAGATTCAGGAACCGGCTGATGGATTTCTTTCATAGCTTCCTTAAAGAGTTCTCTGTCTTCTGCATGCTTGATTGCATGGAGAGAAGAGCCGAGGAGTTTTACATTATACTTGTCCAGCACACCTGCATCAGCAAGCTGTACTGCCATGTTAAGGCCGACCTGTCCGCCAAGCGTGGCAAGAAGGGCATCCGGACGTTCTTTCTTGATGACTTCCGTTACGAATGGGAGCGTAATCGGTTCGATATATACACGGTCAGCAATATCTACGTCGGTCATGATTGTGGATGGATTGCTGTTGACAAGAACAACTTCCACGCCTTCTTCTCTAAGAGAGCGGCAGGCCTGTGTACCAGCGTAGTCAAACTCTGCAGCCTGTCCGATGACAATAGGACCAGAGCCAATAACGAGAACTTTTTTCACATCTTTATTTATCATTTTTGAACTCCTCCATGGCCTTCGTAAATTCAGCAAAGAGATAGAAGTTATCCTTCGGTCCGGGTGAAGCTTCCGGATGATACTGCACTGCCTGAATCGGAAGTGTCTTATGGCGGATGCCTTCAATGGTTCCGTCGTTGACGCTTCTGTGCGTGACTTCAATGCAATCCGGCAGTCCTTCATCGGAAACTGCATAACCATGGTTCTGGCTCGTGATGTATACGCGGCCGGTTCTGAGGTCCTTGACCGGGTGGTTGGATCCTCTGTGTCCGAAAGGCAGCTTAAAGGTATGCGCGCCTAAGGCGGTGGAGAGCATCTGGATTCCCAGGCAGATACCGAAAATCGGCTTCTTTCCGATCAGTTTCTTGACCGTTTCAACGACATAGGGCACATCCTGCGGGTCTCCCGGTCCGGGCGAAAGGAAAATTCCGTCCGGATCGGACGCAAGGAGTTCCTCAGCCGTTGTATGGGCCGGGAATACATGCACCGTGCAGTCATTGGCCGCCAGACTGACGAGAATATTCTTCTTCAGTCCGCAGTCAAGAAGGGATACCTGGTACTTACCGTCCCCGTATGTATATGGATAAGCGGTCGTTACTCTTTCGACCTGATTCTTGTGCATCGGTTTTGCCAGGGCTTCCTGAATGAAATCTTCGCCTCTGTCAGCAGAAACGATGACAGCTTTCATGACGCCCTGCATGCGGACCATTCTTGTGACCGCTCTTGTATCTACATTGTAGAGGCATGGCACATGGTATCTTTCAATGAAATCCGTAATCTTTTCCTTGCATTCCCAGTTGCTCGGATGCTCTGTGATCTGATCCAGGACATATCCTGCAGCAGCCGGTTTCCTGTTCTGCATGAAAAGATCATTCGCACCGTAGTTGCCGATCAGCGGATATGTCAGTGTCAGGATCTGTCCTTCATAAGACGGATCCGTAAAGCATTCCTGGTATCCTGTCATGCCCGTATTGAATACGAGCTCTCCCATTCCTTCTACTGTTCCCAGGAGATCACCCTCGAAGCGGGCGCCGTTTTCTAAAACCAAGAGGCCTTTCATTTCAGCACCTTCCCTTCCTTCATGACAATCTCTCCATCTACGACTGTAAGCACAGCCCTGCCCTTCAAAGTCAGTCCTTCATAAGGCGTGAAAAGTGATTTCGTATAAAGTTCATTTCCATGAACCGTCCATTCCTTGTCCGGATCGATGACGACAATATCAGCAGCAGCTCCTTCTTCAAGAACTCCGCCTTCTACGCCAAGGAGACGGGCCGGATTGACGCTCATGAGTTCAATAAGCCTGTCAATCGTAAATCCGTTGTTGTGGCAAAGAACCGTCAGCGCAGAAGCAAGAGACGTTTCCAGTCCTGCAATGCCGTTAGGCGCACAGTTGAAAGGAACATCCTTTTCTTCGTTGCAGTGCGGCGCATGATCGGTAATGATGGCGTCGATCGTGCCGTCCTTCAATCCTTCAATCAGAGCTTTCCTGTCATCTTCGGTGCGGATTGGCGGTGCCATCTTGAAGGAAGACTCATAATTCTTCAGCCATTCATCTGTAAAGTAAAGATGCTGTGATGTGACTTCTGTTGTGCAGTTCACATGCTTCGCCTTAGCCTCGCGGATCAGTTCCACAGCCTTTGCACTGCTGACGTGGGCGATATGGATATGGCATCCCGTCATTTCTGACAGAAGAAGATCTCTTGCTACTGCAATATCTTCCCCGGCTGCCGGTCTTCCGGTCACGCCCATTGCATAAGATACCTTTCCTTCATTCATGAAACCGCCGGAGCACATGGTTGCATCTTCTGCGTGGTCGATGACCATCTTGTGCAGCATGTCTGCATATTCCATAGCCCTGCGCATGAAGTTTGCGCTTTCTACATAATGGCCATCATCAGAGAAAGCGGCTGCGCCTTCGGCTGCCATGTCTCCCATCTCAGAGAGCTGCTTTCCTTCCAGATTTTTGGAAAGAGCACCGATGACGCTGACCTTGACGACACCGCATTCATCGACGCGTCTCAGCACATCCCTGAAGACTGCTGCATTATCGATGACAGGCTTTGTGTTGGCCATTGTTGCCACGCGCGTGATGCCGCCTGCGCCTGCTGCCTGCGTGCCTGTGTGAATATCTTCCTTGGCTTCCTGTCCGGGTTCACGGAGATGGACATGCATATCAATGAGTCCTGGTGCAACAAACAAGCCATTTGCATCATAAACTTCTGCCCCTTCTGTATCTGCAGTCCCGCCAATGGAGAGGATTTTCCCATTTTCTATGACAATGTCGCCTTTTTCATGCTGCTTTCTGGCAGGATTTACAATGATTCCGTTTTTAATGACCAGCTTCAATGTCTTTGCCCTCCGTCAGTGTCAAATACTCCAATGCCATACGCACTGCTACGCCGTTTCTTACTTCTTCCTGAATCCAGGATGATTCATCGTAAGCCACATCATATCCGATTTCTATGCCACGGTTCATCGGGCCCGGATGGATGATGGCCGCATCCTTCTTGCAAAGCTCCAGTCTCTTCTTGTTGATGCCGAAGAGACGTGCATATTCTCTTGTTGTCGGAATGAATCCGCCTGCAGCTCTTTCAAGCTGGATACGAAGAATATTGATCGCATCAGCATCCCTTAATGCATCTTCAAGGTTGTCATCAACGATGACTCCCATTGACTCGAGTTCCTTAGGAACCAAAGTGCGCGGTCCCACAAGATGTACTTCAGCGCCCAGCTTCGTAAACCCGTAAATATCACTTCGCGCAACGCGGGAGTGGAGAATGTCGCCAATGATGACATACTTCATTCCTTTGATATTCTTGCCTGCTTCCTTTAATGTGAAAAGTTCGAGCAGCGCCTGCGTCGGATGAGCATGCGCGCCGTCGCCTGCATTGATGACAACAGGCACCTTGACCTTGGGGCTCATTACTTTGGATGCAAAAAGAGCGGCCCCCTCTGACGAATCACGAATAATCACTGCATCTACTCCCATAGCGGAAACAGTAAGCAATGTATCTCGCATGCTTTCACCTTTCGTCATCGAGCTGCCGCTCTTTGTAATATTGATAACATCGGCTCCCAAGTATTTACCGGCAAGCTCGAAAGAACTGCGTGTTCTCGTTGATGCCTCAGAAAACACTGTCACAATGGATTTGCCTTTCAGGAAATCCCGCTTTTTGTTATCAGACAGTACAATTTTTTTCATCTGTGCTGCCACTTCCAGAATCCGTTCAATTTCCCCGGCTGTAAAATCCTGCAGTCCGAGGACAGAACGGCCTTTGAGCGAAATCGCGTTCATGCCGGCCTCCTTAAAAACAACAAAATATGATATCTTTATAATCTTAAAAGGTATACTCGGGTTTTTCAATAGCAAAATTGTTAAATTTTCATTATAGAAAAACCCAGGTACCTGAAGACATACTACTTCTCACCGGATTGTCCCTTATTCCCGGCGGAAAAGCGGACAGCCGCATGAATGGTTCTGGCAAAAGCAGGCGGAATTTCATTTTCCGTCAGCCTCTTTCCCAGAGCGCGCCCTATGATAACGCCTTTGTTCCCATAGAGCCAGGCAAAGTAATAGAACTCCTGCGCTTTCTCATCTCTTGGATTAATATTCTTCAGCTTCTTTGGCGGATAAAAGCCCTTCGGAACGCCCAGCTTTGCTCCTGCTTTTTTGATCAGCGCAGAGCTTACGACATCCCCCGCTTCTTCAATATCCCCGATGACGTCATCGAGAAGCTTTCGTTTCCCATGTGACAGGCAGGATTTTACGACATCCATTTCAAAACAGATGTAGTCCGTATAGAAGACATAGGGAGAATGGTGCCTTGACCCCATGACGTCCCTGTCATAGAGACATACGGCCGGTATATGGAAACGTCGGATCAATTCAGCAATCTTTGAAATGGAACTTTCTCCCCGTGCATTGATGAGGCAGATTCCATGATAATCAAACTGAACGCCGAGTGTCTTTGCAAAATAGCCGAAGGAACCATACTCCGTCTCTCCTTCGACAAGGATCGTGCAGCGGGAGTAAAGGGCTTCCTTGACTTCCGGGAAATGCATAATCAGATGCTTTTCTATTTCACTGTCAAAATGGAAGGAAGAACCGCAGGCAGCACGTACCATTTCCTTCTCATCCCTGTACATGCGGATGATTTTCTGGTAGTCGTTGACAAGAGCATCCGTAGAATGAGTGACGACAAAGAGCTGCCCGTCCAGTCCGTCCACACCAAGAAGATTCTGCACAAGCTTCAAGAAGAAACTTTCCTTGTTATTCAGGATCGAACGGCAGAATGCCAGAAGAGCACGCTGGAGGTATGGATGCAGATGGAGCTCCGGCTCATCAATATTCACAATGACAGGAAGAAGGCGCGTTCCGTCATTCTTCGTCATGATGATATTCTCGAAGGAAATCGCACGGCTTTCCCGCTTCTCCCGCATCAGGACAAGAAGCGAAACCCCTACGGCAATCATCAGCTTCATCGTGGAATCATAAGAAGTCCCGGAAATCTGTGCGCCGAAAATTTCACCGAAAAGGACCAGTGCGGCCTTATGAGGATCATCCTTAGGAAGGGAAATGGAAAAGCCTCTTTCCTTCATCATGCGTTCCACTTCTTCCACGGCCTCAGGACCATAGGAAAGATATTCATCGAAGATACTGATCGTCCTGCCGGCCAGATTGTCATCCAGCATATTTTTAGGGATTTCAGAGAGAGCAAAATCCAGGCAGAAAAGGCAGCGCATGTATTCAAGAGGAAGTGTTTCCCCTGTATCCATATTGTAGAGGCGCGGCACGATCTCCCTGACAGACTGTTTAAGCTCAATTCGGATGGAATCATTGCCGCCTTCATCTTTTGTCGTCAAATCGAAGGTAACCCGTATCGGAAGGTCTGAATCCAGGAAATCTGCCTCCTTGAATCCATATCCGTGCGTAGCTGATTTCAGAAGGCTCAGGAAATTACTCTTCCCTATATTATTGTCCCCTACAATATAATTGACCTGGCTGTCGAAATGAAAACTTACATTTTGAAACGTTCTGTAATTTTCCACAGTCATTCCTGAAATAAACATAATTTCCCTCCTTGCCGGCACTGCTTTTTCCTTTATTATATCATTCCAGAAAGGAAGAAACCTTTTATGCCTGCAGTTTTATTCACTTACGAAAAAGGACCTCAAAAGAGGTCTTTTTTTCAAGAATCGGAATCCGGATACATCCCGCGCCCGTAACAAGAAAAGGATGGGATAAAAACAATTACGGCCGCGAGGGAAGAGAAAGAAAGTGTTAAATCAATCGGATTCCGCTTCCGTTCTGTCTGTGCAGCAGCCGTTTCCTGGATATCGTGTTTCCAGGAATAGCTGTTCACAGCATCCTTTTTCTTACATCTTTATTATATCGCTTTATAGAAATTTTATCATTTATAACATGTATATAATAAATTTCTTTCATTTTGATTTAGTTTACTTATTTTTATACTGAGTACTATTCCGGACAAATTCTTCCTCTTGTATGGCCTAAAGACCCTGCGGCCCCGTCTGTCCCCTTTACGTCCCTGGAGTTCGTATACAAAATACCATCGATTTTACGGCAATAAAAAGCTGTGACAAAATGTACGATCATTTCATCACAGCTTTTTTACCGCCAAAACAGATTTTCATAAAGCTTCCGTATTTTATTTCTGTGTCAGATCGGCTGCCTCCGCATGAATCAATTCTACGAGATCTTTTGGTGCAATCAGTACCTGGCGGCCTCTCTGGCCTGCGCTGATGCTGATCCTTTCATGGTTATAGCAGCTTTCATCAATATATGTAGGAAATTCTTTCTTCATTCCAATCGGTGAGCATCCGCCCCGGATATACCCCGTCAGACCCGGAAGTTCCTTGACATGAATCATTTCGACACTCTTGTTTCCACTTACACGGGCCGCTGCTTTCAAATCGATTTCCTTTTCAGAAGGAAGGCAGAAAACAACCGGACCTGTCTTGTCTCCCTTGGTAACGATCGTCTTGAATACCATATCTGCATCATAGCCTAATGCAGCAGCTGCATGAACGCCGGAAAGATCCTCTTCTGTGTAGTCGTAGGACTTTGTGTCATAATCAATTTTTTCTTTATCCAGAATTCTCATCACATTGGTCTTTTTTCCTTTTTTTGCCATGATAATTACCTCTGATAAATGTTTTTATAAATTAAAAGGGCCGGAGCACAAAGCTCCGGCCTGTTTGATTCTTAATTGGTGCCGAGGACCGGAATCGAACCGGTACGAATCTTACGATTCGAGGGATTTTAAGTCCCTTGCGTCTGCCAGTTCCGCCACCCCGGCAGGTAACTTTAAAAAAATATGGAGGCGGCACCCAGAATCGAACTGGGGATAAAGGTTTTGCAGACCTCTGCCTTACCGCTTGGCTATGCCGCCATATGGAGCGGAAAACGGGACTCGAACCCGCGACCCCAACCTTGGCAAGGTTGTGCTCTACCACTGAGCTACTTCCGCGCTGGCGACCCGGATCAGATTTGAACTGACGATCTCCGCCGTGACAGGGCGGCATGTTAGACCACTACACCACCGGGCCGCACGTAAGTTACTTGAATAGTATACCCATTAATGCTAAATTTGTCAAGCGTAATTAAAGAACTCTTTAGGATGCGGTCAAACCGCTCCATTCAGCACTTTTTCCCCTGCTTTGAAAATAAAAATTCCCGGCATCCTGCCATGCAGTCTGCCGGGGAATTTTATTGATCTCCCTTGCCGTACATATCCCACTGCATTTCCATAATATGGAAACGGTCTTCTGAGCTGTGTTTTTGCAGGTGAAGAATATCCTTCTGCTGTTCCTTGTTTTCTTCCAGCGCTTTTTCTGCTTCCCAGCGGATATCATTCAATTGATCATCATAGCGGGAGGCTTCTATATTCATCATCCTTGTCTGCAGATCCGTAATCAGAACCTGCTGGTAAATCGTCATTCCCGTCAGGGCGATCAGTGCAAGGTATAAATACTTCTTATCCTTCCAGCCGATTTTAGCTTTCCAATTGCTCACGGATACTTTATTCCTTTATGCCTTCATCCAGTTTTGTATCTACATTCAGAAGTGTCAGATGATCCTTGGTGAATTTGATCCATAAACGGGCTGCTCTGGACAGGTAGCGGCCTTTCTTCCAGATCGCATAGAGATGATGCGTCATGCGCGGTTCTGTCATGACACGGGTGACAACCTTGCTGTCTTCGCTGTTTGCCGGGCAAAGGCGGGAAGGAAGGATGGCAACGCCAAGTCCGCTCATGACGGTCTGCAGCATCAATTCACGCTGGCTGGTTTCAAATACAACCTTCGGAGTGAATCCGATCTTCTTGCAGTTGGCAAGAATGTCGTCATGAAGATTGAAATCATCACGGTAAAGAACGAGCGGATAGTCTGCCAGAAGTTTCATCGGGACTTCCTTGTGTTCTTCCAGCGGATAGCCCTTTGGCATGACGACGCACATCTCATCTTCAGAAAGGAAGAAAGATTCAAAATCCTTATTCGGGATGGTGCAGATGATGCCTACATCAATGACGCCTTCCTGAACGGATGATTCAATGACTTTGGAACCATGTTCATACAATTTGATGGCAATCTGCGGATATGTTTTCTTGAATTCACCCAGAAGCTTTGCGAATACATGGGCATCCGTAATAGGCGGAAGTCCGATCTCAATCGTATCCTGCTTCAGATTGAATTCGTTTTCAAAGTCTGATTTCAAATGTTCAAAAACAAACAAGCAGCGCTTAGCATAGTTCAGGAAGATGGTTCCAGGAGCTGTGATTTCTACAGTCTTCGCATTTCTGATAAAGAGCGTAACCCCCAGCTCTTCTTCAAGTGATTTGATCATACGGCTGATTGCAGACTGTGAAATGTGCAAATTTCTGGCCGCCTTGCTGAAGCTCTTCTGCTCCGCCACTTCCATAAAATACTTCAGGTGACGATAGTCCATGGCATATTCCTCCTGTTTCCGTATATGCTTTTCTTTATCATAGGAAAGCAATTGAATGCATGCGCCCGGGGCCAATTCTTCTTGTGGAATAATTGAGTTTATCTTATAATAATAATGTATCTACCTCTGCTAGATGCACCCTGAAAAAGCGCAATGTTTTGCATAACTCTGGCTGAGTAAAACGCTGGATACCTATGCAAATTTATCATAAAATCATTGTACATAATTTTCAGGGTTCTTGCAAGAGAATCAGCGGCTTGAGGTTGTTTTTCAGAGTATAAAAAAGGCATGTGTTCACGAATGAGTGAAATGATCCATCACCAGGGCCTTTCAAGCTCTTTTCTGCTTCATCTGCTGCTTCCATTGTGCATATGTCCCTCTTGAGGGCATTTTAGGAAAAGTCTGAAAGCCCAGATTTTTCTGTAAAGAAAAAGGAGTGTTTATTTGTGAGAAAAGTAAAAACAATGGATGGCAATACAGCTGCTGCGTATATTTCCTACGCTTTCACAGAAGTAGCTGCTATTTATCCAATTACCCCTTCTTCTCCGATGGCTGAAGTGGTAGACGAATGGTCCGCACACGGAAAGAAAAACATTTTCGGCGACACCGTACATGTTGTTGAAATGCAGTCCGAAGGCGGCGCATCCGGCGCATTCCACGGCTCTCTGCAGAGCGGTGCGCTGACTACTACCTATACAGCATCGCAGGGCATGCTCCTCATGCTTCCAAACATGTATAAAGTAGCTGGCGAACTTCTTCCGGGCGTTTTCCATATCGCTGCCCGTGCACTGGCCAACCATGCTTTGTCCATTTTTGGCGATCATCAGGATGTCATGAGTGCAAGAGCTACCGGCTGCGCTATGCTGGCTGAAGCTAACGCACAGGAAATCATGGATCTTTCCGGCGTCGCTCATCTGGCTGCCATCAAAGGCCGCGTTCCTTTCATCAACTTCTTCGATGGTTTCCGTACAAGCCATGAAATCCAGAAGATTGAAGTCCTGGATTATGATGAACTGGCTCCTCTCATCGATCAGGAAGCACTGGCTGATTTCAGAGCAAGAGCTCTGAACCCGAATCACCCGGTCATCCGCGGCACAGCAGAAAATCCGGATGTCTACTTCCAGCACTGCGAATCCGCAAACCCCTATTACAATGCACTTCCTGACATCGTTCAGGGCTACATGGACAAGATCAGCGCTATCACCGGCAGAGAATATCACCTCTTTGACTACTATGGTGCTCCGGATGCTGACCGCATCGTCATTGCCATCGGCTCTGTCACGGATATCTGCAAAGATGTCACAGACGCCCTTAATGCACATGGCGAAAAGGTAGGCGTACTGAACGTCCACCTCTTCCGTCCGTTCTCCGTCAAGCATTTCCTGTCCCAGATTCCGGATACAGTCAAGAAGATTGCTGTCCTCGACAGGACAAGAGAACCGGGCGCCATCGGCGAACCGCTGTATCTTGACGTTGTCAGCGCCATCGCTTCTTCCGGCCGTTCCATCAAGGTATGCGGCGGACGTTACGGCCTTGGTTCCAAGGACGTTGTTCCGGAAGACATCATGGCTGTCTATGAACACCTCAAGGAAGAAACACCGCGCCACAACTTTACACTGTCCATCAACGACGATGTGACAAACCTCTCTCTGGCACCGGTTCCTGTACCGGAAATGCCAAGCAAGCTTGTATCCTGCAAATTCTGGGGCTTCGGTTCTGACGGCACCGTCGGCGCAAACAAGAGCGCCATCAAGATCATCGGCGACCACACTGACCTCTATGCACAGGGCTACTTCGCTTATGATTCCAAGAAATCCGGCGGCGTAACAATCTCCCACCTCCGTTTCGGACCGGATCCGATCAGAAGACCATACCTGATCAGCAAAGCAGACTACATTGCCTGCCACCGCCCATCCTACATTTACAAGTATGACCTTCTCCGCGGACTCAAGCCAGGCGGCATCTTCCTCCTGAACTCCACATGGAGAAAAGAAGATCTCGACAGAGTCCTCCCGGTCGGCATGAAGAGAAAACTCGCTGCTCTCCACGCAAAATTCTACATCATCGATGCATTTGAAATTGCAAAGGAAATCGGCCTTGGCGGACGCATCAACATGATCATGCAGTCTGCATTCTTCCATCTGACCCACATCATTCCTGATGAAGACAGCATCAGATACCTGAAGGAATCCAACGAACACTCCTACGGCAAGAAGGGCCAGGATGTCGTTGACATGAACAACCGCGCTGTTGATGCAGGCATGCAGGGCATTGTTGAAGTACCGGTTCCTGAAGAATGGGCTCACGCAACAACCGGAGGCTCCATTGCCAGAGTAGAACGTCCTGATTTCGTAAAGAACGTCTGCGATGTCATGAACCGTCAGGAAGGCGATGATCTCCCTGTTTCCACCTTCACCGGCATGGAAGACGGCACATTCCCGTCCGGCACTTCCAAGTATGAACGCCCGACCGCTGCTATCAACGTTCCTGAATGGATTGCTGAAAACTGCATCGAATGCAACCAGTGCGCTATCGTCTGCCCACATGCAACAATCCGTCCTGTACTCGTTACAGAAGAAGAAGAAGAAGCTGCTCCTGAAGGATTCATCGTCAAGGAATTCAGAGGACCAGTCAAAGGCCTCAAGTTCCGCATCATTATCGATCAGGAAGACTGCTATGGCTGCGGCATCTGCGCTAACGTATGCCCGGCTCCGAAGAAAGCTCTTGTCATGAAACCGCTTGATACCCAGATTTCCAAGCAGAATCTCTGGGATTATGCAATGAATCTTCCGGAAAGAACGAACCCGATCGGAAAGACAACCGCCAGAGGCACTGCCTTTGAACCGACCTACTTCGAATTCTCCGGCGCTTGCGCAGGATGCGGCGAAACACCTTATATCAATATGGTAACCAGACTGTTCGGTGATCGCATGGTCATTGCCAATGCTACAGGCTGCTCCTCCATTTACGGTGCAAGCTCCCCGTCCATGCCATATACAAAGAACCTTCGCGGACAGGGTCCTGCATGGGCTAACTCCCTCTTCGAAGACAACGCTGAATACGGTCTTGGCATGCACCTCGGCGAACAGAAACTCCGTGACCGCCTTGTTCAGAGAATTACAAATGCTCTTCCTTCCGCAACCGGCGATGTCAAAGAAGCTATGGAAGAATGGCTTGACAAGAAGGATGTAGGCGCAGGCACACGTCTCCGCGCTGAAACACTTGAAAGCGCTCTGGAAGCAGAAGTCTCCGCTCATCCGGAATACAAGGATCTCCTTGAACTGAAAGACCACTTCATCAAGAAGAGCCAGTGGATCTTCGGCGGCGACGGCTGGGCTTATGATATCGGCTTCGGCGGCCTCGATCAGGTTCTTGCATCCGGCGAAGACGTCAATGTCCTCGTTCTCGATACCGAAGTTTACTCCAACACCGGCGGACAGTCCTCCAAGTCCACACCGGCTGCTGCCATTGCAAAATTTGCAGCTTCCGGCAAGAAGACAAAGAAGAAAGATCTCGGCATGATTGCTGTTTCCTATGGATACATCTATGTAGCTCAGATTGCTCTTGGCGCTGACATGAACCAGGCATTCAAGGCTATTGCAGAAGCAGAAGCATATCCGGGACCGTCCCTGATCATTGCATACTCTCCATGCATCAACCACGGCCTGAAAGCCGGAATGGGCATGTCCTCTGCTGAAGAGAAACGCGCTGTAGAATGCGGTTACTGGTGCAACTGGCGCTACAACCCGACTCTTCTCGAAGAAGGAAAGAACCCGTTCCATCTCGACAGCCGTGAACCGAAGGGCAACTTCAGAGAATACCTCATGGGCGAAGTCCGTTACTCCTCCCTGGCAAAACTCTTCCCTGAAGAAGCAGAAGCACTCTTCGAAAAGACCGAAAGAGATGCCCTCCAGCGCAGAGAAAACTATGTACGTATCCAGAAATCCTACGATCTGGAAATCGAAGCTAAAAAAGCTGCTGAACAGAAATAAGGATCTGAAGTCTGCTATGCAGGCACATGCTCTATAATGCTGAATAAGAAATCCTGCGGGGTACGGCCCTGCAGGATTTTTTATTGATTCCTTATCACTGCCATTCATTTGCCACTTTTCTCCCGTTATGTTACGATGAGGGTAAGAGAATACAAGGAAGTCATCATTTCGCGATCTCTCATATTTTCCAAAGGAGGCTGTCACGATGAGTACTGATGCCGTTTCAGAAAAGAAAGGTCTGCTTCATGAATTAAAGGATGGATTTTCCATTGATTTGACAGAGGAAGAATATCTGGCAAAGGAAGCGGAAATCCGAAAAATTGCAGGCAAGCTCACAATCAATATGGATGTATTGAATTTGCTGGAAAAGGATTACAAGCTGCGTCTTCTCGTCCTTTCCATTATATCCTATTTCGGATTCAGGGAAGTAACAGGAGAAGAACTTCTTGATGCAGCAAATCTTCAGCCGGCGGAAGGAATCAATCCCATGAAATTCTTCTTTATGAAGGCAGGATGGGCTCCCTACTATCTGGAATATTCCTTCAGCAAAGACTATCATGTCCCGTTCAACGAGGTCATGGACACGTTTTATGCGGATGTAGAGTTCTACATGGATATGTCTGAGCATCTGGGTACGGTAAGGATTCCAAACGCTCTGAGGATTGTTTAAATCAAAAAGAGGCTGTGACAAAATGTGCAATCATTTTGCCACAGCCTCTTTTATTTTGCCCTTCCCCAGTCATGGAGTTCCCATATGTCTGAAAAAGGAATCGTTTTGTCATTCACTACGATTTCTTTTTTTATTTCATCAACTTTTGAAGCAATTCCGCTTTCTTCCTCATAATGATCTTCTTTATAGAAGATGCAACGGATCAAATCTCCCCTGCTCATGCTTCTGATCATCAGGTCAAGAAAGGCTCCCCTTCTTTCTGATATTTCCTTCTTTGGTTCCTTTATCTTCCGTTTTTTCCTGATCATTTCATCATATCCGCGCAGTCCGTTAAAGGGAAGAAACTGCACGGCTCTTTTCTTATCACTCATGATGTCCTCCTACCAGTCCGTTTCTTGTCTGCTGCATGGCTCCCGGCGCATAATTGAAACCGCGGAGCAGCGCATTTTTCCCAAATTCTCTTTTTACCTGGATCATCACCCGTTCCAGCTCTTTGTCCCTGTCCTCCTCCTCACTGCTTCTGAATAAAGACATAATCCTTGGCACCTCTTCTGCTTTCCTGACATTTTCCAGGCATAGGCTGACTGTCCTTATCGGGATCTCTTCCCTGACTTTTTCTACATACAGCCGGTCAAATGCCGCCCATATATCCTTAGGTATATCCGTAGGTGTCTCCAGTTTCCTGCTGCCTCCGTTTCCTCTCCTTTCATTTCCTGAATATCCGACATGAAGGGATATCCCCTCCGCCACCAGATTCTTTTCTAAAAGCTGCTGGATAAGGACTTCTGCCATTTCACCTGTAAGAAGCCTTGCACTTTCATAATCATAATCCTTAAACAGTACCTGCCCGTTGGAAAGAGACCTCGCAGCCGGCGTGTAACTATGGATATCCGAAATGGTGCAGGGTTCCCTCCCATATGCATGATCGATCAGGTACTCTGCCCTCTTCCCGAACTCCTTATAGAGAAGCGATTCATTGACTTTCGTGATGCCATACAGATCAAAGATGCCGTATTTAGCCAGTCTTGTCGCCATATGTGTTCCGATTCCCCAAATATCCGTGATGGGCCTGTGATGCCAGATTTCCTCTTTAAAACTGTCTTCATCAAGGACTGCCGCACGTTCGGCATTGTGCTTTGCCAGGACATCCATTGCGACCTTTGCCAGAAACATATTGCTTCCGATCCCGGCTGAAGAACTGATGCCTGTTTTCACAAAGATGGATTTCATCAGAAAAAGCGCCATGCGTCGCCCGTTCATACGATACAGTGGCAGATAGGATGTGACGTCAATGAAGCATTCATCAATGGAATATGCATATATATCTTCCCTTCTGAAGATTTTCAGGTAATTTTCGTAGATATCAGAAGATACCTCCATATACTGTCTCATCCGGGGAAGCGCCGCGATGTACTTCATTTCCGGAGGAATTTCAAAAAGACGGCAGCGGTTTCTGACTCCTCTCGTCTTCATGGCAGGGCTTACCGCCAGGCAGAGTGCGCCATGTCCCCTTCCGGGATCTGCGACAACCAGGTTGGAAGAAAAGGGATCAAGGCCGCGGGCTACGCACTCTACAGAAGCATAAAAGCTCTTCAAATCAATGCATATGTACGTTTTTCTCATTTCCAGCGCCAAACTTATTTTCACCAAATAAATATTCCGTCTTTCTATTATAGAATATCGGTTCGGTTCTTTCAATAGTCCAGTTTTTTTGAAAATTTCCATGAAAAAAGCACCGGAGTCATCCTCCAGTGCTTCTTTCATGGATTATTTCAGAAAAGGGAGTTCCTGACCTGTTAAGCGAACGGTACCCACTTTCCGTCTTTGACCTGCAGAACGTCCAGATCCATCTTCGGATCGCGGTGTTCGTCAAACTGGAATTTGCCGGTAGCGCCTTCGAAGTCTTTGATCTTAGCCAGTGTATCACGGAATTTCTTGCGGTCTGTTGTTGTGCCGGACTGTTCAGCAGCCTGGTGCATAACGTACATAGCATCGTAAGCCTGAGCAGCGAACTGATCTGGTTCATGTCCGTACTTGGCAACATATGCCTTGCGGAATGCCTGAGCCTTGTCGCTCTTGCGTTCCGGGTTCCACGGGGTAGCTACAAGTGTGCCGTTAGCAGCATCGCCTGCCTGCTGGATATATGCAGGGCTGTTGAAGCCGTTGTTGCCGATGATCGGCTGGGTCATTCCCATTTCACGAGCTTTCTTGACGATGAGAGCGCCTTCCTGATAGAGGCCTGCAATAGCGATGACATCCGGATTAGCTGCCTGAATCTTTGTCAGCTGTGCAGAGAAGTCTGTATCTTTATCAGCGAAAGTTTCAGTATCTACGACATTGACGCCCAGCTGCTTGAATACGTCCTGATAAATCTTGTTTTCGCCGACCATCTGGTCATTGTTGTTGGAGTACATGACAGCAACGGTCTTGAAGCCAAGCTTGTCATAAGCTTTCTGTACAGTAACCGGAATTGCGAGTTTGCCTGGGATAGCATTACGGAAAATGTAGTCGCCAAGATCGGTGATGCCAGGAGCTGTGGTGCCGGTACCAAAGGCAACGACCTTGGACTGCTGGGCAACGGGACCTGCAGCAAACATTTCGCCAGATGTCATCGGACCTTCAATAGCGAGGACTTTATCCTGTTCAATGCACTTCTTGACAGCATTGATTGCTTCTGCCTTGTTCAGCTTGGTATCGTAAGTTACGAGATCGATCTTCATCTTTGTCTTCGGATCTTTGTTGATTTCTTCGACAGCGAGATCAACGCCTTCCTTCATAGCCTGGCCGTAAGCTGCGCCGGGGCCTGTATATGCAGTTACAAATCCGAATTTAACTGTCTGTCCTGCTGCGCCGCTCTGGGCAGCTTTCTTGTCTCCGCCGCATCCTGCAAATGCACCGGCCAGTGCTGCTGCTGCCATGACAGCAGCCATTCCCTTGAACCATTTCTTCTGCATAATGTCTCCCTCTTCCTCTCAAAATACTTTTTAATCCCAGCCTTCCAACCGATGAAGTAAAACAAAACCCCGCAGACATAAAAATATTGCCTGCGGGGGCGCATTGCGCGGTACCACTCCGGTTTATCACTCATGTGCTAAATACTATGGAACAGGTACAAAAAAAGCCCTATCTCCCTACGAAGATAGGGGCGACGTATCGCGGTACCACCCTACATTATACTTAGCAATCTATTCGTAACGTGAATGAACGCCGGCTCCTACTTTTTTCGGATCCAGAGCTCGCAAGGGATATTATGAATATTGCTGTCCACCGGTTTGCACCATACACCGGCTCTCTGAGGAACACTGCAACAGACCTTTTGTCTTGCTCATCGCTTGTTCTGGCTGTTTGATTGTTTGAATGTGTATATCATAATCTGATTATTTTGCCTTGTCAAGCTTTTTTATCTTAAACTTTCTTTATCATGTTAGAGTAAAACATTTATAATGTATACTATTATTCAGTTCTTATTTTTGCTATATAATCTACTATTGCAATCCAGCCTGACAATAAAGTACCTTATGAAGTTCGAGAATGATTCCCCTTTACAGCAGATGAAGCATTTCATCTTATCCTTCCCACCTGGCAGAGTTTATTTGGGAAAATTGGGGAACTGAATAAAAAACATGGAAAGATTACATGAGATGCTTTTTTAGCAGCAACCGCAGCATCAGCAAAGGAAAAATGAAATACAATGCACGTACCGCTCGTCACGGCTTATTCCCGTATAAAAGGGAATCCTTATTCTTCAGGGATGTGGATATATCCTTCTGAATAAATTGCCGCTTTACCGCCAAGAATAACCCGCTTCCCTTTCATCTGGCAGTAAAGGACACCGCTTCTCTCGGAAGCCTGCCATGCTGTCAATTTACCTTTCCCAAGCTTTTCTGCCCACAGAGGTATGACATGACAATGGCCAGAGCCACAGACTGGATCTTCATCAACTAAAAGTTTCGGCGCAAAGCTCCTGGTTACGCAGTCATAACTTTTCCCTTTAGCAGTGATATGCAGTAAGAGTCCATCCAGCTTCAGGACTGCCTCCTGATCAATTTTTGCATGGACGACATCCTCTTCATTGTCTAAAACGCATACCAGATCGCGGCCCATCCAGGCTTCTTTGGGACGGATGCCGACAGCCTTTTCCATCTCATCGGTCACCGGGATTTCTTTCAGCTCATAAGCCGGCATGTCCATTTCATAAATATCCCCATTCCTATGGATAGTCAGATTGCCGCTCATCGTATGAAATACGATATCTTCCCTATCCTTTTCTATAAAATTGAAGAGGATGTAAGCCGTTCCCAAGGTAGCATGACCGCAAAGATCTATTTCGCCGCCCGGTGTGAACCATCTAAGTTCATAATCCTGATCTTTTTTGACAGTAAATGCTGTCTCTGACAAGCGATTTTCTTTGGCGATATTTTGCATCATTTCATCAGAAATCCAATTCTGGAGCAGGCAAATGGCTGCAGGATTCCCTTTAAAAACGGTGTCAGTAAATGCATCTGCAATATACTGCCTGACAATAAGTTCTTTCATAACTAACCTCCGTGAAGATCTTTCTATATTGGGTCAAGAGATAATTTAGCTTATTTGAATTATAAGGCTATATCTTGAGTAAGACAATCCATATCTGCCCCTGCATTTTACTTCCGGGAAATGACCTTTTGTAAAATGTTTGTATCAACAATCCATGATGATTTGATATAATAAGCATAAGATCAACAAACTGCGGAATTGGGACCGCAGTCATTCGGGAGAGTAAATTTATGGAAAAATCAGGACAGTGTACTGTCATCGTCAACCCTACTTCAGGGCGTGAGCGTGCCCCCAAGTACATACCCTTGCTGCACTCCGTGCTGTCAAAACGGTTTGAGGACATTACCATAAAGCTCACGGAAAAACCGGGAGATGCCACACATTTTGCTGAAATTGCCGCTAAAAAAGGCCATGACATCATCTGCATGGGAGGCGACGGCACAATCAATGAAACCATCAACGGAATGGTTCCTGTTGGAGGGAAATCCGCCTTTGGATTCATCCCTTTCGGTACGGTAAATGATCTGGCGCGTGCCCTTCACATCCCCCGCTCGCCAAAAGGTGCTATACGGATGCTTGAAACGGCTGTAAAAACGAATATCGACGTCGGCAAGATAAATGACCGCTACTTCATCAATGTCGTTGCTGCAGGCCTCTTATCGGAAGCCGTAGGAGAAGTCACCATCAAAGAAAAGACACTCTTTGGTTCTCTTGCCTACTTCATGAAGGGAATGCAGGTCCTGAACCGCCAGAAATCGTATCACTTCAGAATTGAAGAAGACGACGGCACTGTCATTCAGGTCTCCTCTCCTTTAATTGCGGCCATGCTGACTGACTCAGCAGGGAGCTTCCGCAACCTGATCCCGCCGGAAGACAGGAACAAGGGCGTCATAAAGCTCTGCCTGTTCCATGATTTCGAATGGCTTCTTGCCATCCGCCAGGCGCCAAAGCTTCTGGCAGGCATTCAGATGGGTCCTGACTTCGTCACCGTTGTCAGCTTGAAGAAGGCTCATATTTCCATTGACGAAAATGATGTACTTTGGACAAACGTTGACGGCGACAAGGGGCCAAAATTTCCTATTGACCTTGAAATTCTTCCAGCCTGCCTTCCCGTCTTCGTACCTAAGGACGCAAGGGATGATACCGTTCATTTCCCGCACTTCTTCAACAGTGTGGCGCCTCATATCCATTTCCCCTGGAATGAAAATGAAGAGCTCCTCCAGAAGGATAAGACCACGCAGGAAAGCAGCGAGCCTTCCGAGACAGAAGAAAAATAGTTCATCATCAACAGAGCATAATAAAAAGCGTGCCGCATTGGACACGCTTTTTATTATGCTTTTATGCTTTTTCTTTTTTACTTCTGAACCACTGCATGACGCCTACGCCTACAAGAAGTGCAACGCCGATGAGATCTGTCAGGCCATGAGGATCAATCAGGCAGAGGCCGCCTGCAGCCAGAATCAAACGTTCAAATACATTTGCCCTGGTATAGAACTGGCCGATCATAGCTCCCGAAATACCAATCATGCCGATGATGGCAGTTGTCGTCGTCATGAGAACACTCGTAAAGGTGGCTCCTATGCCAAGCAGCTGCGGAGACAGAACGAATACATATGGAATGATAAACGCGGCTATGCCCAGCTTTGATGCATTCACGCCCGTTTTCAGCGGGTCACCTCCTGAAATTGCAGAGCCAGCATATGCTGCCAGAGCAACCGGCGGAGTGATATCCGCAATGATACCGAAGTAGAATACGAACATGTGCGCTGCCAGCGTAGGAACGCCAAGCTGAATCAGGGCTGGAGCAGCGATTGTGGATGTAATAACGTAGTTTGCTGTTGTCGGAACGCCCATCCCGAGGATCAGGGAAGTGAGCATGGTGCAGAACAGGAGAAGCATGAAGTTGCCTGCAGCAACAGTAACGAGTGCGGAAGCCAGTTTCAGGCCGACACCTGTCTTTGTAACAACGCCGATGATCATACCTGCAGCGGCGCACGCTACGAGTACGCCTAAAGCGCCTCTGGCACCCTTGATGAGGCCGTCTACAATGTCATAGAAGCTCATGCGGGTATTTTTTCTAAGCATAGCTGTTGCAATGGAAATGAAGATACCTGCAAGAGCTGCTTTCATTGGTGTATAGCCGGAAGCAAGAAGCCCGATGATGGCAATCAGCGGAATAGCCAGATGGCCTTCTTCTTTCATGATTTTGCCCCATGGCGGAAGTTCGCTTCTGGGCGTTCCTTCCAGATGGTGTTTCTTTGCTTCAAAATGAACGCCAAGGAAAACGCCAAGGAAGTAAAGGATAGCTGGTACGACAGCCGCTTTAACGACTTCCATGTAAGGAATACCAACGAATTCAGCCATCAGGAATGCAGCTGCGCCCATGATAGGAGGCATCAGCTGGCCGCCTGTGGAAGCGGCAGCTTCTACGGCGCCTGCAAAGTTCTTATGGTAACCCAGTTTCTTCATCATCGGAATGGTGAAGGAGCCGGAACCTACAACGTTTGCAACGGAAGATCCGGAAATGGTGCCCTGGAGAGCAGAGGAAAGTACGGCAACTTTTGCCGGACCACCGGATGCCCAGCCTGCAATGGCGTTCGCAATATCAATGAAGAATTTGCCAAGGCCTGTCTTTTCCAGGAATGCACCAAAGAGGATAAACAGGAAAATAAATGTTGAGGATACGCCCAGCGGAATACCGAATACGCCTTCCGTCGTAAAGAAGAGGTGTCCGACCATCTGCTGCAGGGAAAGTCCCCTGTGTGCCAATGGTCCGGGCATGTACGGCCCAAAAAAGCCGAATCCCAGGAAGCACAGTACGACGATGACAATCGGCAGTCCGACGATACGTCTTGCTGCTTCAATGACCATGACAATCCCCAGCGTGCCAATGACCGTATCAAGTGGCGTTACGGTGCCGGCGCGGAGGATGAGCTGCTGGTAATTGACAAGGATGTATACCGGCGGAACCATGGCCAGAATGGCAAGTCCCACATCAAGCCAGTGGAATTTCCCGTCTTTGATCCATTCCTTCTTTGTCGGGCAGAGCAGGTACACCAGGCAGAGACCGAACGACAAGTGGATACATCTCTGGATCATGGCATCTAATGTACCAAAAATCCCTGTGTAGATCTGGAAGAGGGAGAAGCAAATGCAGATTGCTGCAATGATTTTCCCGAAGATGCCAGAGTACTCTACGGTATTGGATTCCTTATCCAATTCCTTGAGCTTCTTTTGGAGTTCATCTGTGAGCTCCCCGTTTATGGGTTCTGTATCATTCGGCGGATTCGTCCCATTTTTCTTTAATTCATCCAAGATTATCAGCTCCTAATTTCTTTTTTCATATACCAACCTTTGTAAAGAGGCGCTACGTAGAGATGAAGTTCTTTTCCCAGAGGCATCAGCTTTGACAGCTCATATTCCTTATCTCCCACATAGACCTTCTCTTCATTGGTTACACCATTTCTAATCGATAATTCCGGGAAATTGCGGTTCATGTTATCCATGATGAACCAGCCGTCTTCTTCCCTGAAATCACCATCTCCCTGTGAGAATGGCAGGCCAACTCCCAGCGATTGGTACTTGGTGGACTTCAGGACGAATCCTTCCGTTGCTTTATTGACTTCCAGATATTCATAAATCATCGTCTTCTGTACGGAATGTCTATAAACCAGCGTTACGGGTGTTCCTGCTTCCACTCTCTGCCTGATGATAAATCCGTCCGAGGTTTGTCCGAACAGGTATGGCTGCCGGATAATCCATCCTCCGACAGCAATAACCAGACAGATAATCAGCCCGAAAACAATCAGGACTGTTTCTAATTTCCCATTTTTCTGCTTTCTCATTAAAGTGAGAACGGACCCTGCCCTGCAGAGTCCGTTCCCCCTCCTTCCTTTTTAAAGAATCGGCGTAATGAGATGACCCTTTAGTTAGACTTCAGATACTTTTCAGCACCGGCGTTCATCTGAATGGACATACCTTCCAGAGCGGTGTCCTTCGTAATGTACTTGCCTACGGCGTGAGCTGCTTTCATGCGGTCGAGATGCGTGTAGAGAGCTTTGACGATTTCTCCGCCCATTTCATCGCTGAGTTTTGTTGTTCCGACGATGACGCACTTAACAGCTACAGTATTGACGTCTTCTGTCTGTCCAGGATAAGTGCCCTTCGGAATGACCATCTTGGTGTAGTATGGATATTTCTGCATCAGCTGATCAGAAATCTTCGGATCGATATCAACGATAGCAGCAGATTTGTTAGCAGCAAGGTCCTGTACAGCTGCTGTCGGGAAGCCTGCTACAACGACGCCTGCATCAACGTTGCCATCCTTCAGAGCATCGACTGCTTCGCCGAAGGAGAGGTACTGTACATCAATATCATTGTATGTGATTCCATAAGCTTCCAGAATCTGGCGTGCATTGGCTTCAGCACCGGAGCCGGATGCGCCGACTGCTACTTTCTTGCCTTTCAGGTCGGCAATTGTCTTAATTCCCTTGTCCTGGGTTGTAACGAACTGAATTGTTTCCGGATAGAGAGCTGCAAGACCGCGGAGGGAATCCACTTTATTGTCTTTGAACATTTCCTTGCCATTTGCTGCGTAGTAAGCAATATCGTTCTGGATGAAAGCGATATCAACGGATCCGTCTTTCAGCATATTGACGTTAGCTACGGATGCGCCGGTGGACTGTGCGGAAGCGTTCATCCCTTTGATGTTCTGGTTCAGGATTTCAGCTAATGCGCCGCCCAGAGGATAATAGGTGCCGGCTGTACCGCCGGTTGCGATGTTCAGGAACTGTTTGCCGCCAGAAGAACTATCGCTTCCGCAGCCTGCCAGGAATGCAGCACCTGCCATGCAAAGGACACCTGCTACCATCAATTTCTTCATTGCCTTTTTCATAACTGTCGACCTCCTTGGTTCTCTTAGAAAGCACTGGTGCTGTAGTTTGCTCTTGTGCCTCCGGAAACATTTGTGCACTGCAGAGAAATAAAAAAGCAGCGAGACATACGGGAACCGTACATCTGCTGCAAGCTTCTTTGCTTTATGTGCTATAAAGTTATTCTGATAATACTACTTTTCGAAATCTTTGTAAAGGAGGCTGGGCTGAATTCCTGTATTATTTTGATATTTTCCCTGATCATACGTATCAGCTTCGCCAAGAACCGTATGGAAATAGATCTGGCAGATCTCTACTCCTGCATAGATGCGGATCGGCTGCACGCAGAACATTTCAAGTGTCCAGTAGCCTGAGAATCCTACATCGCCGAACCCTGCCGTAACGTGGATGAAGAGACCAAGCCGTCCGATAGAAGATCTTCCTTCCAGCATCGGCACAAAGCACTTCGTCTTTGTATATTCTCTTGTTCTTCCCAGGTAGAGCTTGTTTGGTTCAAGAAGAATTCCTTCTTCCGGTATATGGAGGAGGTGTCCGGTATTCTTCTTTTTCATATCCAGCTCATGATTGTCATAAACCATAAGCTCATCGGACAGTGTCAGATTGTAACTGTTGGGATTTACCTTTTTGGGATCAAACGGATCAATGATTATTTCCTCACCCATATGCCGAACGATTTCTCTTCCGGATAAAATCATTTGTGCTTCCTGCCTTCCTGATTAAAAATTCTTCTATGTACAGCCATCCTGCGGCGGCTGAACGGGTTTACTGCCTGCATGCCTTCTGTCAGATTGAAAAGAGATTTCTCCTTATCTGTCAGGCGGTCGGATATCAGGAGTTCTCCCCTGTCATTAAATGTAATCAAATGCGCTGCAAACAGTGACCCATGCGTCGGGCAGAAGACGAGCCCCTTATGGTTGAAGTCATCATCTCCGTAGGGAACGGCTCTCAATAAAGAAAGTCTTTCTGCTCCGCAAACGGTGCACCTCGGATGTTCACCAAAGGATTTGCGGTGAAAGGTATGCTCTTCATCAAGATAGCGGCGGATTCTTCCTACTGTTGTTTCAGATGGCTTTGAAAAAAGATTTCCTTCCACTCCGGCCGCTGATACGTCCTCATCGAGGAATCTTCGGATAGCTTCTCCGCCCCAGATATCGGCTTCAACAAGTTCGCGGTAAGCACGGACGGCTTCCGGTTTCAAAATCCAGAAATAAGTGCCGTCTTCACTTTCAGAACCATCAAAGACATACTCCCAGGGGGCTCTTTTCTTAGGTGCGGCATCTGCTTTTAGAGCCCCTTCGCCGGCAGCGTCTTCGCTGCCTGTTTCTTCCGCTCCATCAGCCTCGCTGTTCTTAGCCAGCTTTCCTTCTTCATACAGGCTCTTGATCTTGTTTCCTGCCCAGCCGACGCCTGCATTCAGGGCACGGTATTCCATATAAAGAGCTTCTGCAATATTCTTCGCATTGTCTGTATAATCCGGGGTATAGTAGAGCTTGGAGAATATTCTCATCATCAGCTGGCTCATGACAGCATTATCGCCTAAAAGCGTCATCCAGCCTTCTGTTGATATTTTGTCCCACTGTTTCAAACCTTTTCTTCTTGCCATACTCACCGCCCCGTTTAGTTCATATCTATCATTCTCTGTTTCAGCGTTTTGGTATATTATATATAATTTTAATGAGCCTGTATATATTTTTATTTCAGATATAGGCGCTAAAGCGTGAATTCTCTCAATTTCAATAAAAAAAGGAGCCGTGGATCATGCATTGCTGCATTCCACTGCTCCTTTTTTTATTCGATCCGCCTTGATCAGTTTCCTTCCAGTTCTGCCACTCCTACAGGCGGGCTTTCAAGGAATTTGACCTTCGGATTTCTCTGTTCGAGCCATCCTGCCTGCCATGCATTTGGAAGCAGGTATACCGGACGTTCCCTTCTGTCGTATACGACAAGTGCATTGTCGATGCCAATCAGTTCTTCCGGCGGAACATCGCCTTCCGTCCAGCGGGCTGTCGTATATTCCATAAGATCCAGATTTACAGTTACATTGTATTCATTTTCAAGACGGTACTTCATGACTTCAAACTGGAGCTGGCCGACAGCACCGATAATGAAGGATTCCATGATATACGGCTGCTTGTAAACCTGAATGGCGCCTTCCTGGGCAAGCTGTCCTACGCCGTTCAGGAACTGCTTTCTCTTCATGCTGCTTTCCGGGGAAATCCGGGCAAAGAGTTCCGGCGGGAATACAGGGAAATCAATGAATGTGACAGGATGCTTCTTCTCACAGACTGTATCTCCCACACCAAGTTCGCCTGTATCAAAAATACCGATGATATCACCCGGGTATGCTTTTTCGACGGTCTGTCTTTCCGTGGCAAGGAACTGCTGCGGCTGGGACAGGCGGAGCATCTTGCCGCTCTGGCGGTGAAGGACGCTTGCGCCCTTTTCGAAAATGCCGGAGCAGATGCGCATGAATGCGACTCTGTCGTGATGCTTGGGATCCATATTCGCCTGGATTTTGAAAACGAAAGCGGAGAAGGATGGATCTTCCGGGGAAATCGAACCTTCCAGCGTTTTTCTAGGTTCCGGAGGCGGAGCAAGCTGCAGGTATTTTTCAAGGAACGGCTGCACGCCGAAGTTCGTCATGGCCGAGCCAAAGAACATCGGTGTCAGTTCCCCTTTCTTTACTTTTTCTTCATCAAAAGGATCGCCGGCTTCATCAAGAAGTTCCAGATCACTTTCGAGAGATTCAATGATTTCCGGAGTCAGATTCGATTTGATTGCTTCGTCATCAATCTTGCCGGAGATAACTTCGAGCTTCTTGACGCCGTGGGCATTGTCCTTCAGGAACAGGTGGCACATTTCTGTCTCCCTGTCATAAATCCCTGTGTAATTGCCGTTTACGCCAATCGGCCAGTTCATCGGGCAGGAACGGATGCCAAGGACGTCCTCGATTTCAGCCATCAGATCAAATGGATTCTTGCCAAAGTGGTCGATTTTATTGACGAATGTAAAAATCGGGATGCCTCTGTCAGAGCAAACTTTGAAAAGTTTCTTTGTCTGCGCTTCGACACCTTTTGCAACGTCGATGACCATGACAGCCGAGTCGACGGCCATCAGTGTACGATATGTATCTTCAGAGAAATCCGCATGCCCTGGCGTATCCAGAATATTGATTCTGCATCCTGCATAGTCAAACTGCAGTACGGAACTCGTTACAGAAATACCGCGCTGCTTTTCAATTTCCATCCAGTCAGACACTGCATATCTGGCTGTTTTCCTTGCTTTTACGGAGCCTGCCAGGTGAATAGCACCCCCGTAAAGCAGAAGTTTTTCCGTCAATGTCGTTTTACCGGCATCCGGATGTGAAATAATGGCAAATGTACGGCGTCTCTGTATTTCTTCTAAATCAGTCATTTTGCACCTCAATAATAAAAAACATATACATTTATATTATACATCAAGGAGGCATCAGTTTCCTACAGCTTCTTGGAAATTCAGAAATTTCGTTTCACTGCCTTTATTTCAGGAATATACATCGCAAATTTCTTGTAGTATAATAACTGTAATTATCTATTAAACAGATAATTGTATTCTATGTATTGATAACGATTCGTACAGGAGAATGGTATGTACCCTGAATCAGCCCATCTGGTTCGTTTGGAGTAAAGGAGAAGAGAATCTTATGTCAATCAAAACCAGAAAAATCGGAATCATCGGAGCCGGCAACGTAGGCTCCCACTTAGCCCTTCAGTTTGCAGTCCAGGGACTTGCAGACGAAGTCGTTTTCTATGATATCAATCATGACAAGGCAACAGGCGAATCTTTGGATCTGCTTGATGCCGTAAGTTACCAGCCGCATCATTTCGAAGCCTATGCAGGCACAGTCGATGATATGAAAGATGCGGATATCCTCATCAATGCATCCGGCAGGCCGCGCCTTCAGGGACAGAACCGCCTCGACATGATGAACAGCGCCGTCGATACGAGCAAGGAATTCCTCCCGATCATTGAAAAATCCGGATTTGACGGCATCATTATTTCCATTTCCAACCCATGCGATATTATTGCCGAATACCTGCAGTACAAGCTTGACTGGCCAAAGCAGAAAATCATAGGCTCGGGCACAGCTTTGGACTCCGCCCGCCTGCAGATGCAGCTCTCCACGCAGCTTAAAATCAACCGCCGTTCCCTCACAGCTTACCTCTTAGGCGAACACGGGGATTCGAGCATGATTCCGTGGAGCCACGTCACGGTAGCAGGCAAGCCGATTGATGAACTTCTTGCTGAAAAGCCGGACGTTTACCACATGGATTCCAAGGATGAAATTCTCCGCAAGGTTCATGAAGAAGGCACCTGGGAAAATTCCATGAAAGGCTGCACTGAATTCGGTGTTTCTTCTGCAACAGCTGAGCTTGTCCGTGCCATTTACCATGATGAGCACAAGATTCTCCCCTGCTCCGTCTACCTCGACGGCCCGTATGGAATCAAGGACAGCTTTGCTTCCGTTCCGGTCAAGATCGGTAAGGACGGTGTAGAGGACATCATTGAACTCCACCTGACAGATGAAGAAAATGAAGAATTCCAGAAGTCCATTAAGGTCCTGAAAGAACACTTTGCAAGAGCACTGAAACTCTAATCTGAAAACTAAAAAGAGGCTGTGAAAAGCGGAAAATCGTTTTTTACAGCCTTTTTTATGGCTCTTCACGGAAATTTGGGGGATGAATAATTTTTAGGTAAAGAATGGAATCGGATAAGGGTAAAGAAATAATCCATGTTTCGGTACCCATATCCGATTCTTTTTAGTACCTTGATCTTATTATTGAATCCTTCAAGCTTCCCCGTATTGATAGGATACAGGGCATGAGCAGCCAGTCCCTTGATTCGCTTCTGCTTTTGCCGGGCAAACTTTACCAGGGCAGGGATCCCGCTCTCCAGTCCAGCCTGAATCCATTTTGTCCATCCGGCGAGAGCTTCTTCATAGTCAGTCAATGTGAACAGACGAGTCATCTCCTGCTTCATGGCATAACAAATCGCCAAATCCCTATGCTCGCTCAGGATATCCAACAGATGAGTTTTCTGCCTTTCATTCAGGTGGTCGTCCTTCTTTAACAGTATCCATCGGGATTTCTTTAATTCGGTATAAAGCTTCCTTTCTTCATGGCTCTTTTCCCTGGCCATCTTCTGGAGCTCTGGATTATTAGTTTCTTTCGTATATTCCTTTAATGCTTCTGCTTCCTGCCTATGCTTTTGTGCTTCCTCCAGGCGCACGGCTCCCATAACATCACGCCCAAACTGTGCCTGCATATGGTACCGGTCATAAACGATGGGGACCTTCGGACAATATTTCTGGAACAGCCTGTTAAAGGATGCGTTCATATCCATGGCCACCGCTTTTAGCCTGGAAAGAAGCGAAAGGCCAATGCTCTTAAAGAAGTGCTCAAAATCTGCCATGGAGCGGCCCAGGCCGGCCCACAAGATGAATCCCGTTTCCAAATCCATAACGCAGGTGGCATAGCGATGGCCCTTATGGATAGCGAACTCATCTACGGCCAAATACCGTGGGCGATAGTTACTTTTCTTCAGGCAGGTTTCAAAGGCAGCCAACGCCTTATCCATGATATGCTTTTGTATTTTCTGTATGGTACTCCAATGTACAGAGAGCATGGCCGAAATGGCAGAAATGGATGTATGACACTTAAGCAGGTGGATAATCCACAAGGCCATATCCCAAGTAACGCGTGTGAAAGGGCATTGGCAGGGGATATCTTCCGTTATGGCCTCCCCGCAGGATGTGCAGCGGAATCTGTGCCCCGAGAACTCTATATACTTCTTTTGCTTAGGAAGATCTGGAAAATCCTTGATGAGTACAGAAAAAGCCCCATAACTATACATACGGGAGTGACAGTGCGGACAGGAAAAATCTCTGGCAGTCCGTAGACTGGTAACTCGGGTATGGCAATGAGGATTTGGATGGTTAATGATATTTTCTGTGCGATAATATTGACAATTAAAAGTGATTTCATTATGGTAATAAAAGAGCATTATTCGACCTCCGTGCGTAGTTTTAGGCAACTTACATTTTGGAGTAGATGATGCTCTTTTTCAATGCCAATTTTATATGTTATTATTTTTATCCCACAAAAAAGCGTGAAGAACCTTTTTTATTGTATTATACCTGATCCGCCAGATTCAGGATCAATTCATAGCTCTTTGCCCATCCAAGGCATGGATCGGTAATGGACTTGCCATAAATCCCTTCTCCGATTTTCTGGCTTCCGTCTTCGATGTAGCTCTCGATCATAAGCCCTTTGACCAGATGATGAATATCCGGAGAATAAGCTCTGCTTGCCATGACATCTCTGGCAATACGGATCTGCTCCATGTACTTCTTGCCGGAATTGGAATGGTTGCAGTCCACAACGATGGCAGGATTTTCCAGTGATCTTTCATTGTACATTTCCATCACATGCTGCAAGTTTTCATAATGATAGTTGGGCATGCTTGTCCCGAAGTGATTGACATATCCGCGGAGGATAGCATGCGCCAGGGGATTTCCCGTCGTATGCACTTCCCACCCATGGAAAAGGAAATCCTGCTCATTCTGAGCGGCTTCAATGGAATTCATCATGACAGAAAGATCGCCAGATGTCGGATTCTTCATGCCGACCGGAATCCCCACGCCGCTTGCAATCATCCTGTGAAGCTGATCCTCGACAGAGCGCGCCCCGATGGCTCCATATGCCAGTAGATCGGAGAGATATCTGTGATTTTCCGGATAGAGGATTTCCTCAGCACAGGTAAATCCTGTATTTTCAATGACACGGACATGCATGCAGCGGATAGCTTTGATTCCTTCCATCATGTTTTCCTTTCCTTCCGGATCGGGCTGATGAAGCATGCCTTTGTAACCCTTGCCTATCGTGCGCGGCTTATTCGTGTATACTCTTGGAACAATGAATAATTTGTCCTTGACTTCATCTGCCGCTTTGGCAAGACGCTCACAGTAATCGAGCACGGCAGTTTCATTATCTGCTGAGCAGGGGCCGATGATCAGTAAGAATCTGTCATCCTTCCCTGTCATGATGTCTGCAAGCTCTTTATCTCTTCTCTCCTTCAATTCTGCATATTCCGGCTTCAATGGAATTTCCTGCTTCATTTCCATTGGTTCAGGAAGCCTGCGGATGAATTTCATCTGTTCCATGATGTCCACACCCATTCTCACTTATACAACTTTCAGAAAAGACTGATTAGTCCTCTTTCTCTTCATCGATTCGTTCGATTTTGAATACATTGATGGTTTCTACATCAGGGCAGCAGAAAATGGCTGTCCCTTTTTTCTGTCCCGGCTGGGGAATCTCTCCGCCGTACCTCAGGATATCTATGTATGGAAATGCCACATGCATGACCATGGAGCAGATTTCTCCTCTGTCCTTATCAAAATCCCAGGAATCTCCCGGACGGTGTCCCCTGTGGCAGGGGCATTTTCCCAATCTGTCAATATAGGTAATCTTGATTTTCGGTCTTCTAGCCATTAGTCCAAAACCTCCAGACATGTTTCAATCGGAATTCCTTTAAAAGGTTCCCTGCTTCCTAAATTCTTTTCTATCATTCTGCGTACGGTATCCATGGCATGCGACGCAGCATCCTTCATCGTTTTTCCATGAAGCACTCCGCCCATGAACACGGCAGAAAAAATATCGCCGGTCCCTGGGAAGCGCATGGGAATCAGTGAAAAATGGATGAGGAAAAACTTATCAAGCTTTGCGTCATAGCCTGCTACTGCATTCTTTCCATCTACTTTTGCGCTTGTTATAATAACGGATCCCCTGCTGATCTCATGAAGACGAAGCAGAAGGTCTTTGATTTCAGGCTCTGTCGTCCCCTCTTCCTTGTAAGGCACTCCTGCCAGGAAAGATGCCTCCGTATAATTGGGGACCATGAAGTCTGCTGCGGAAATCAAATTTCTGAGCCCTGCAACTGTCTGATCCGTAAGCCCGTTATACAGATGCCCTTCATCTCCCATAATCGGATCTACAAATATCAGTGTTCCTTTTTTGCGTTCTTCCACGCAGTACTCCCGGATCATCTCCGCCTGCTTCTCCGTTACGATAAAGCCGGTAGAAACGGCATCGAAGGAGAAATTAAGCGTTCTCCAGACATCAAGCGTATGGATCATATAATCCGTCGTGTCCAGGATTTCAAACTTCCCATAATCCAGGGTATTTGAGACCAGAGCTGTCGGCAGATTATAAATATGATGCCCCATATGGGTAAGAATAGGCATCATGGCAGCCAGCGCTACTTCGCCGTATCCGGGAAGATCATTAATCAATAGTACTTGTTTTCCCAAAACAGCCCCTCCCTTCAGTAATACTTCAATATATTTTTTATTGTACCATATTGCCAAAAGGGAAAATCATCTATTATTGCATCTTTATCGATTTCAATCAAAAAAGCCGCCATCCTCATATGGACAACGGCTTTTGCTTAATTAATTACATAAGACCTGCTTTTGTGAGCCACGGGTCAATGACATTGTACGAAGTATTTGCATCAAGTGTCAGCCCCTGGAAAATCTTAGCGCCAGGCGCTGCGGCTGCAATGGCCGGTATAGTCACCTCGATTGGACTGCTGTAGGAACACATGAATGGAACAATCAGCTTCCCTTTCAGATCCTGCTGTTCAAGGAATGACGGGATGACCATCGGTGCTGTAAACCACCATGCCGGATACCCCAGAACCAGTACATCATACTGCTTCAAATCAGGCTGTATTCCGGCAAGCTTGGGACGTGCATTGCTGTCTGTTTCTGCGGCTGCTTCCTTCAGGACAGCATTATATTCCTTGGAATAGTCCGGATCTCTCTTGATTTCATAAATATCGCCGCCAATTTTCTGCTGGATGGAATGAGCGACTTCGCCCGTTATGCCGCCCCACGTAAAGTAAGCGATCATGATTTTCTTTCCCTTATTGGATCCGGCAGGCAGCTCTTTGATCGTATCAATAGATTTTGCTTCCTTTTCATGAAGGCTTTCTAGCTGGTCCTTCAGGTCTTCGGACATAGGCTTCCCTGTCGGATTTGGCACATACTTCCCGTTCTGCGAAGTTGGCTGCACGGCAGAGGCCGCTTTGCTTGAAGAACTTCCCGAGTTTCCGCAGGCGGTCAACGCCAGGACAAGCCCGCCCAATGCAAGAGCCGCGCAGATTTTCTTGATTTTCATAAAATCCCTCCCATAATCACAATCCTTGTACCTCATTTTCCTCTATTTTATCACCTGAAGCAGAAATATAAACAAAATAAACAAACAGAATTTTTATTATTCTTTTTTTCTTTTAGAGGACCCTTTCCCTTTGATTCCTGTATAATAAGGAAAACAGTTTCATCAGGAGGATATATGATCGTTACTATCAAAGACGATTTCGATGCTGATAAGATCATGAGAAGCGGACAGTGCTTCCGTGTCGTTCAAACTGAATATGGTTACCGCTTTATCACAGGCTCCCATGTACTTTACATGAAGCCGCTTACAGAGACAAAGTATGACATTTCCTGCAGCCGGTATCAGTGGAATCATACATGGAAGCCTTACTTTGACTGGAACAGGAATTACAAATCCATAAGGGAGGCTCTTCCGGAATCAGATCCATGCCTGTACAAGGCAGCTTCCTACAGCAGTGGCATCCGGATTCTCCGTCAGGATCCATGGGAAACGCTCATTACTTTCATCATCTCGCAAAGAAAATCCATTCCTGCTATCCGTTCGGCTGTCGAAGCGCTTGCAAAGGCCGCAGGAAAACCTGTAAAGACACCCTATGAAATCATTTATACATTCCCAATGCCAAAGGAATTATCAAAGCTTTCGTTAGAAGAGCTCAAATCCTGCTCCTTAGGATACAGAGCTCCTTATATATACGATACTGTGAAAGCGGCTGTTAAAACTCCCGGTATAATGAAAAAGATAGGTACACTCGATGACGAAGATCTTTTGAAGGCGCTGATGGATTTCCCGGGTGTCGGCATTAAAGTAGCAGGATGCACAGCACTCTTCGGATACGGACGGACATCTTTTGCCCCCGTTGATGTATGGATTTCCCGGGTCATCGATACATTCTACCAGGGAGAAAACCCATTCCCTTCTTTTGGTGAAAATGCTGGAATCCTCCAGCAATACCTTTTCTTCTACGCCCAGACAACAAAATTGAAATAAAAAAGGGGCTGTGACAAAATGGTTAATCATTTTGTTGCAGCCTCTTTTTTGCGTCTTTATTTCATCATTTTTAGCTCTGCTGTAAGCCTTTTACGTAAAAATGCGCGTAAGCCCCCTTACCCCCATAAGACTTTTAATTATATTGTCTTAGGCGGCAATCCTTATACGCATTATTTTTGTGATGTATTTCCTTAAATTATAGCCAAGTGCTACCAGGTATAACTCGGCTTTTACAGAATCTATCCCTTTTCTGACGATTCTTTTGTACCATCTGTCATGTTTCATGATTCCAAAAGTTCCTTCAGCCTGGATTGACCGGTTCATTCTTAGCAGGGCTCCATGGATGCTTTCCAGATTATCCTGAACCTCCTGGTACATGTTATTCCGTTCTCTGCTCAATGAGATTCTTTTGTTCTTCGGGGTCTTTTTACATTGCTCTGCCAGCGGGCATCCTTGGCAGTCTTCGCATTCAAATACTTCCTCCTGCCTGCCGTATAAGTTCCCTCTGACCAGATGTCTATAGATAAATTTGAAAGCCCTGTCATTTGGACAACGGATGGTTCCATTCTCATCAACTCTAAAGTTTATTGGCCGAAACGGATTGGTATGGTATTTCTTGTCTTTCGTTTCTTTCTTGTACATGGGGAATTTCATATACTTTTCCATACCGTGCTGCTCGCAATAGATGTAATTGTTGAAAGATCCATATCCTGCATCTGCCACAGGATACTTAGGATAAGCCCCATAGACTTCGTGGAATTCCTCCATCAGCGGTACGAAGCAATCCATATCTGAACGATACTGGTTAACATCAATTACGGCAATAAATTCATCGGCAACACCTATTTGGACATTGTATGCAGGCAGAAGCTGATCATTTCCCATGTAGTCCGACTTGATTCGCATGAATGTTGCATCCGTATCGGTCTTCGAATAACTGTTTCTGGAAGTACCGCATATCTGTATCTTCTCAACATATTCTTCAAGTTTTGATGTATATGCCTTAAGCTGCTCATACTTGCGTTGATGATCGGACTTGCGATGCCCGCTTCCATGAACAAAGGCCGTCTCATCAATCTGCCAGATTTCTTTTAATTTATCCAATACCAGACGCAGATAGTCCGGAGCGTATTCTGTATTGATGTTTACACTCATATGGTCATACTTAAGATCATCATTGAGTAACTCAAAAAGGCTGGTAATCTTGGCAAAAAGCTTGTAGCGGGATTTTTCAGCGGATTTCTTCCATACCCAGCTGTATTTATTTGCGTTCGCTTCAAACTTGGAACCGTCAATATATATATGCTGCAAATCCACGTTGAGTTTGCCGCAGAGTTCTTTCGTAATTGAATAAAAGATATCCTTGAGAGAATACTTAAGAAAGCCCTTCACGAAATGACAGAATGTCCGATAGGATGGGGCTTCATAATTCATCAGGTACATATATCTGATATTAACCCTGCAATTATCTTCAAGTTTTCTAAAAGAGCAATATCCTTCTTCTGCGAAACCATAGATGATCGTTTTCAGCATGTTGACGGGATTATACCTGGGTCTGCCAGCGCCACGCGTCGGTATGTAACGAAGGTACTTTTTAAGATCGATTTCCTCCATAAATCTGTCATACATTAAAACAGGATCATCGACATTGAGAATCTCAGAGGGAAACATTGGCAAAATGCCTTGTTCTGCGGTAAAATGATTGCTAGTGTTGTTATTTTTCATTGTAAAAAATTATAACACGAAAGGCTCTGCCCCGGACCAAATGATCCGGGGCAGAGCCCTTTTTGTTGGGATGAATTTTGTCACATCCCCTTTTATTTTAGAATTTCAGCCCTGCTTTCCGGAGCGCTTTGAATGTGTAATCAAGAATATTGTACAATGTTTCGCTGTCTTCAGCAGTCAGATTCTTTCCGTCGACTGCTTTAAGATCCTTGTAATAAAATCCTAGTTTCTTTTCAAGATTCTTTGCAATATCAATACCTTCTGCAGGTGTCTCAACCTTAGGCTGATTCATTTCAGCTTCCAGCTGGAATACGCGTTCCTGCAGTTTTTCATTTTCTTTTTCCAGTGAATCGATGGTCAAATGAAGTCCATCGATGGCATCTCTTTCCTGATCCAGATTCATCTGGAGGCTCTCTACCGTTCCCTTCAATACCTGAATCGTTTCAGCAGCCGCTTCCATTGCACTCTTTGAAATTTCCTGATTATCCATTATCCATCACCTCGCGGAAACTACGATACTTTTCTTTATTTTATCACAGCTTTTGACAGTCTATCAGGTATTTTTAATGAAATCTGTGACATATTCGCGATAAGCCGGCCCATTTGCAGACATTTCCATCGTATGTGACGCTCCCTGGAATATATAAAGTTTTTTGTTCGTGCTGGACGAATCTGCTAAAAGAAGTTCTGCTACTTCAGGCGGTACGAGCTGGTCTTTCGCGCCATGAAGGAAAAGCACCGGAGATGTCATGTGCTGGACTCTGTTTACCGGATCGATATCAGATAAAAGCTTGCCCGTGTGCATGTATAAGGCTGCCTGGAAGAATGGATTCAATACGTCCATGCCGAGGACCAATCTGTCATCCCCCGTATACTTCATAAGCTTGTCTCTTCCAAGATCTAAAAGATCCCCGTAAGAGCTGTCGGCCACATAGAATTTCATTTGCTTTCCTTCATCGCTTGCACTGTAGATGAGCGCCATGGCAGCGCCTAAGGAAACACCATGGAACCCGATCTGCATCTGCGGATTTTTGCTTCTAAGAAGCGAAACCCATGCATTCATATCCTCTACATCATGGATGCCCCAGTCTGTATGGCCGCCTTCACTTTCTCCATGCCCGCGAAGATCGGCCAGCAGGACATTGTATCCCATCCTGCGGTAAATATTGGCATAAGGAATGCACATCGTGCGGTTCTGATACAAACCATGGAGAAGTATCACCGTATTCCGGGTTCCTGATTCTCCCGGAATATACGTCCCGACAAGTTTCGTCCCATCCTTTGAATGGACTTCGACCCTCTGCCAGCCATTTCTCGCCTCCAGTGAATGGATCCGGTCAAGTTCTCCTTTACGATTCTCTATTCCAAGAATCTGATCCCAGGGCGCGGAGAAAAGCTCTTCATACGCTACATTTCCCGCATAAAGCCCCGCCGCCAGAAAAAGGATAAGTGCAAGACCGACGAGCCACTTGATTAATTTCCACAAAAAACGCATTCTAATGTCCCCTATAAGCAAATTTTTGCTTCCTGTCCCGTTTCTTCTGGAATAACAAATGACCGCAGAATATCTGCGGTCACTATTATTTCTGTCATCATCTGATGTCTGCGCGCTCAATCTTCCCGACAAGAGGCACATCAGCATCAATCATAATCCGATCTCTCCCTGCCTGCTTTGCCTTGAACAACAAACGGTCTGCCCTGTCGACAATGGATTTTAAGGTATCTTCTTCTCTGACAAAGGTCACGCCAATAGAAACTGTAACAGAAAGCTTATTTCCGTCTTTAATAATATACGCCTGATTGACTACATCCCGCAAGCGGTTTGCAATCGGAACGGCATCCTTTTCATAAGGAACAGGGCATACACCGACAAACTCCTCGCCGCCCCAGCGTCCGATCACATCTTCGTGCCGGACATTCTCTTTAATGCTGTCAGCAAATGATTTCAGCATCATATCTCCGGCAACATGGCCATATTTTATATTAAAGTCATGGAAATGGTCAATATCCATAAACATCACGGCAAACGGGCGGAATAATTTGTGGTACTCATAGAACCTGACCTTCAGTATGGATTCCATGTACAAGCGGTTCGGAAGCTCTGTCAGGGAGTCATGGAATGCGATCTCATGCAGATTTTCAACGAGACGGGAATCTGCTTCCACCGGGCCCACTACCTCAAAAATTTCTGCTACATGCTTCGTTTCCCCATTTTCATCCTTAAGCGGCACAAAATATGTATCAATCAAGATGCGGTATCCGTTCTTATGAAGAAAAGTAACTCTTGCTTTTGATTTTTCTCCCGATTCGACAGTAGCAAGGAGCGGGCAGAAGAATTGGCAAAGGCTTCGTCCCTCTTCATCCATATGGAACAATCCTGACTGCGGACAGTGCTTGCCCACCATTTCCTCTCTTTTATATCCTGTAATCTGTTCCGCTTCCTTATTCCAGTAAACGATCGTACGGTCCGGCTCTACAATGTAAAGTCCAAAAGGAAGATCATCCGCTATCTTTCTAAAATTTTCTTCTTTCAGCTCCATCAGTAACTCCCCTTTCTATAATCCGAGTTCCGTACAGGAATTACATGGTACATAACAAATCATGAAATCATGGCCGGCACAAATCATCATTTAGAGAACCTGCCGTTTGCATGCATCAGCTGTTCCCGCTGCGGAATTACCTTGCAGCAGCTCTTTCATCTCCCCGTTCTGTCAGTTTGTGTGTTTTGTAATATTTCTTCTTGTTGCGATACATCTTTTTATCGGCAGATTTCATGCCAAAATCAAACTCAGATGCATTCTCCACCCATTCAAAACCAATGGCAACATCCACGGAACGATTCCGGATGACCTTTTTGAATTTCCTAAGTTTATCCATCTTGTCCAGTTTCTTCACATTATCCATGATGATAATGAATTCATCGCCGCCAAGGCGGTATATATCGTCAAGATCGAAGATTTCCTTCATGATGTCAGCGATTTCCTTCAGCCGGAGATCCCCTGCATCATGCCCGTATGTATCATTTGTTGCTTTAAGATTATTCAGATCGGCATATATAATTCCAACCGGCGTCCGATGGAGCTTGAGCTCCTCTACCTTCTTGCTCATTGCGTTCCTGTTATGGAGTCCGGTCAGCAGATTATTGCCCGACATATATTTCAGTGTATCCATCAGTTCCTGGTTTCTTGCCTTGAGGTCCAGGTAACCAGCCACTTTTTCCAGCATGTACCTGACATCGACTCCATTTTCCCTGTCGTAATTGATTACGCCAAGGAAGCCATATAAATGATTATCACGGAAAATAGGAACTTCAGCAATAGAATGCACATCGTGCGCTTTCAGGAACTGATACGTTACCCGGTCAGTCTCCTTGATATCATCAATATCGGAAATCGCAATGCTGTCATTCTTCTCAAGGAGATGCTTCCTCATCTCGACATATTCATCAAAATCAGCACCTGTAAATCCCAGATTCTTAATCGATGCAAGACCTTCTCTGCACCAGCTGAAAGGATAGGAAACTGACTGATTCTGTATGTTTCCGATGAAAACGCGGTCTGCGGAAATGATAATTCCTATTTCCTTGAGAACACTTCCAATCGCTGTGCCATAATTCTCGCCTTTGATGAGGATATCCATCAGGTAATTGACCAGATGATCCGTTGAATAATTGAGTACTCTGGGTGCTGCCTGCACGGTACTCTTGTCCCGGTGAAGAATCATTGCTGAACAGGTGCCTCTTCTAGGCCCCCTGAAAAACAGATAGTCCAGCCATTCTCCTTCTTCAGGGAAGTACTTCTGATTGAAAACGGTCCTTCCTTCGTAAGCGGCTTCATACAAACGCTGCCGCCAGGTATAATCCGGCGTATCCAGAAGATCAGAAAAGCGTTTTTCCAATTCAGTCTTATTATGGATTCCCATCATCTTCTCATATGCCGTATTCTTGTAACGGCAGATGATGCCTGAAATCATTCCATCATTTCCAATCGGAACATCAAGCAGGACGTAAGGAATGGGAATACGATCGAACAGTTCGCCTTTATTGACCCAGTCATCGACGGAAATTTCAGCACCGCCGCTCCTGATAATGCCAATAGCCTGTTCCATCAATTTACCGGCTGCAATCTTATCTGATCCATATGTAATCAGTGTATTTGCATCCACTTTGCACGGAATATTTTTCACATGATCAATATGGGAAATTTCTTCTTTCAGTTTCCGGCTCATATCCGAAACAGCCCCCTGGTCCTCATAATGGAAGAGAAGGATAAACTCTCCTCCATTGATTCTTCCGACCGGCCCGCTCCTGCCGAAAACTGAATTGATTCTTGAAGTGACTTCTCTCAAAAGTTCATCTGCCGTCTCTTTCCCGTAAGATGCCAGCATTTGATTGTACTGGGGAACAAAGATAAAGACCCGAATTGCAATAATAAGTTGAACACCCGGCGAACCTTTATGCAGTAAGTGCTGCAAGCATTTCTTCCCTAAAACACTCCTCGGGTGTCTTATAGCCGAGTATTTTTCTTGGCAGGGTGTTGGCCCAGCACTCTACTCTGGAAATGTGTTCCACTGGGTAATCCTGGATTTTCTTCCCTTTGGGAAGAAATCGACGGAATAAGCCGTTGTGATTCTCATTCGTACCTTTGTCGCCGGAGCAGTACGGATGCGCATAATAGATCCGTGTGTGACTTAGTTTCTCTAGCTCCGACAGGCTGGAAAACTCACTGCCATTGTCTGTCGTAATGCTGAGGAACACTCGGCTGAAACAGCCGCGGAACATTCCATCCTTCAATTTTCTGAAGGCTGCTATTACAGAGGCACTTTCCTTGTTGGGCAGTTTTCTGATGAGGGAACAGCGTGTCTTGCGCTCAACCAGGGTCAGCAGTACTTCGTCCTTTGAGCGAGATCCCAGTACAAGGTCACACTCCCAATGCCCGAAATCCTGACGCTCATCCACAGAAGGATCGCGCTCATCTATACTGCGGCCGAACTTCTTCTTACGCTCACGAACCCGCTTTCTGGCGTTTTTTCGCTTGACGCGCAAGGGCAGGTCAATACTCTTGATTTTTCCTAGGAGCCCCAGCGTGACATAGTTGTACAGGGTTTTCGTACAGACCATCTCGCCACGTTGAAATTCTCCCGTAACCAGTGCCCTGCCAAAGCAGGCATCGAGCGACCAGTGATGTTCCTGAAGTCTCTTCTGCACATAGTCGAGGAATGCTCCCTTTGCTATGGCGTCGCATTTGCGACCACAGTTTTCGCGATGCGCCTCATAGGTGCTTTGCCCGTCTGCTGCGCGATAGCGTTCCACCTTGCCGTTATAGCAAAGAACCTTGCCACGCTTCACCTCGTTGCGTACCGTATTGACACAGCACCCAATCTCACGGGCTATGCTCCGATACGATTGCTTGTCGCGGAGACGCGTTTGGATAATGACTCGTTCCTCAAAAGTTAAATGAGCCCCTTTTTTGCGTAACGTATCCGTGGTAAAATGATTTTGATCCATAGCGATTCTCCTTTGTGGTTGTGTTTTTTGTGCAACTACATTTTACCACAAGGGTTCGCTATGGATTTTTAAGTGTTCAACTTAATTATACAATCCGCCTACTTATTTCTTTTAATCATATATAATCGTTATAGATGAGAGCAACGGCAGGCCCGGGGAGAGGCCTCAAAAAAATACCCGGCCCCTGCCAATGCTGCAAGCCATCTCGCATAGATGAATCCATAAGAGCTCCGGGATGAAAACCCGTTCGAAGCGCTGAGAATCTCCAACCGCCCGGGAGGAGAGACTCCAAGATTCAATATAGTTGTGTATTGCATTGTGCAGAATATCTGAGGCGGAAAGCCTGAAGGACGACATCCATTTCCATGGATGGGCTGTGATTCTTTATGGGTTGTGTCACAGCAACGAGCTAGCTCCTTTGGGCTTTTTGTCGTGGAATGAATATGCCGTTGATTCCCAATCGTTAAAACTGCAAATGTATCAAATATACGATAGCATGGCTGTGGCCTGCGACCAGGGCTGTGTCTAACGACAGGGCTCTGCCTGGCGGCATGGCTATGGCGTACGCCAATGCTCAAGGTAGAATTTTATATTCCAGCTTCCGCCATACCACTGGCTACGGACTTTGACAAGGGCTATATCTGACGACAGGGCTCTGCCTGATGGCTCTGTTGTTTAAAGTCCCTAAAGCTTAGAGGAGTGGAGAAATCTTTTTTGCAGTTGAGAAAACAGGGCTTTGGGAAGTGAAGAACGAAGAGAAAAGAGGGAGGAGAACAGCAGCCGCGAAGCGGCGGGACCTCAACTCTCTTCACTCAAATCTCAAATCTGCTTTTTAGAGAAATCATTCTTACGTTCGGGAATACAGCCTTTACCCTGGCATTGGAGTTGTAAAAACGTTATAGACGATAATCAGGGAGATCTACTACAATGGAATACGGTTAGGAGATGTCCAGCTAGCAGCTCTTAACTACCTTGTTGTTGAAGCTGTACAATAGAGATGCAATGGATGGACTGGAGAGATCTGGAACATTACCGTTCGTTCGAGAGCCCGTCTTCCAGCATCCTGGTACAGCGTCCGTTTTAAGCAGGCGGATCTGGTCGTCTTATGATCAAGTTCGTGTACCTTAGTAGATAGGATAAGCATCAGGGAATTGCTGGAGTCTGTACATTGTTCTTTTGTAGTAAAGAGGCGCATTGTAATGGAATTATCTAAATGTAATGAAACTGTGAAAGTGTCTGTAGGTATCGATGTTTCAAAAGGACATAGCACGGTTTCTTTTTTTCGTACAGGAGACAAGTCTCCGTCGAAACCGTTTACGATTAATCATGACATACCGGATCTGAAGTCTTTGGAGAGAAAGCTCGACAGGTACAAGGCTAATGGCACATTGAGAATCTACATGGAATGTACCGGTCGATACCACCTCGGCCTTGCGAATGGTCTTTACAAGGACGGATATACTGTGTATGCGGTGAATCCGAAGCTTCTTGCCGACTTCCATGACGATTCCCTTCGTAAACCGAAGACAGACCCGGTAGATGCGCAGAAAATTGCAAGCTATGGAATTCAATACTGGAATAAGGATAGAAGGCCCTTTAATCAGATGGATTCTAAAAGGGAATGCCTCAAAGAATGTGAGCGGCAGTACAAACTATATACTGATGAATGTGTGACATTTACTAATAATCTGCTGTCTCTTACCGACCTCACTTGCCCAGGAGTGAACAGGCTGTTTTCAAGTAATACCAATCAGAATGGGCACTTGAAATGGGTAGATTTTGTGAATACCTGGTGGCATGTTGACTGCATCAGAAAAATGTCTATGAATGCATTTTCTAACCGGTATTGTAAATGGTGTCAGAAACATGGTTATGAATTCAGTGAAGATAAAGCTGAGGACATCATGGACTGGGCCAAAAAAGCACTGGTTGCAATGCCCAAGAGCACATATATAAAGAAAACTATACAGATAGCAGTCAATGCGATTAATGACCTCTTGGAGACTATCCAAAATACCAAGAAGCATATGAACCAGCTGGCATCACAGCTCCCGGAATATCCGGTAGTCATGAAGATGGATGGTGTCGGTGAGGTGACGGGTCCCATCATCATGGGGGAATTGGGAGATGTTACCAGATTCAACAAGCGCAGCCAGATAACTGCGTTCGCCGGTGTTGACCCCAAAAAGCATGAATCCGGCGACGACAAGCCGAAAAGCTCTCGAGCCACTAAAATCGGGTCACCTGAGCTCCGACGGGCATTATATCTGGTTATGACCTCAAAGCTGGCCAGAAAACCACAGGGAGACCGGGTATATGACTTTATAGTGAAAAAACGCAGTGAAGGCAAGAAATACCTTGTCTATATGACAGCTGGTGCAAATAAATTTCTGAGAATTTATTACGGTACAGTACGTGATTATATGCAAAATAAACAGAATCCATCGTTTATTCAGGATAAGGCACCAGCAGGCCAGGCAAATGTATCCCAAACTGCGTAAAAAAACATACAGCCCGGATTGGGTGAATCATGTAATCTAAATCAGGTCAGGGCAGTTTTCCATGCCTTTATCTGATTTAGTCTCACATGGCCCAATGTAGTCCAAGATGGAGTAAGAGCCAGTTTAGCGGCATTAGGATGAATTACTGTAGAAATTAATATAAGCTAAATTATCCCCACCTGAAATGGTGGGCTTTTGGCGTGTAGCAAACAGAGCCAAAAAAAATTTACAAAAAAAGGCTTGACATTATGTTAGCAGGCTCTCGACTCATCGAAGCTGTAGCTATTCTTAAGCGCTGAGTCATTACGACGCTAACCACCGCTCGAGATGACGTGGAGTGGACAGTGTCATTTCTACTGAAATGAAGTCTCATTAAAAATTCTTCCCCGAGCCCCCAGCAGCCAAACTATTGCTTGGGCCGTAGGCCCTGAATACATATTTTCTTCCTTAAGCCCAGGCGGCAGCCTTAGCCTTGACGCAGTCACAGCCCTGTCCGCAGGACAACGCCCCGGCCGGCAGGCCGATGCCCGGGCCGCAGGCCCAATACACAAATTTCCTTCCCTGAGCCCTGGCACCAGTCACCGTCCTTTCGAATACATAGCCTTGCCGCAGGCATAGCCCTGGCGAAGCCTCCAAAAACTACATGACGGCGCCGCCATGTTCTATTATAATAAATAGAGCAATTAGACATTATATCCACAGTCAATAGATAAAGGAATTCACCCAATGAAAACTGCAGTCATTATTGGTGCCGGCCCGGCAGGGCTAACGGCAGCCTATGAATTATTGGTACATACAGATATTCATCCGATTATTCTGGAAAAGGACAGTATCGTAGGCGGCCTGTCCCGCACCGTCAATTTTGATGGCAACCGCATGGATATCGGGGGCCATCGTTTTTTCACCAAGAGCCGGGAGGTCCAGGAGCTATGGGACTCCATCATGCCCAAAGCCTCTGCCCCTGCCCTGGACGACCGCCTGCTGGGAAGGACTCCGGACCTGGACCCCGCCGGAAGGGATCCGGAAACGGAAGACATCGTATTTCTGAACCGCCAGCGGGTATCCCGGATTCTTTACCTTCACAAATTCTTCGATTACCCCGTATCTCTGAACCCCACCACCATCCGGAACCTAGGGCTTTTCCGCATGACCTCCATGGGACTCTCCTACCTTCACGCCTGCTTCCACAAAAGACCGGAAAAGACGTTGGAAGACTTCATGGTGAACCGGTTTGGGGAAAAGCTGTACCAGACCTTTTTCGAGGGATACACAGAAAAGGTGTGGGGAAAGTCCCCCAAGAACCTCTCCGCCGACTGGGGCAGCCAGCGAATCAAAGGCATCTCCATCGGTGCGGTGCTGAAAGATTTCTTCCAGCGGGCCCTTCACCTGCAGCAGAAAAAAGTGGAAACCTCCCTCATCGAAAGATTCTCCTACCCCAAGTACGGCCCCGGTGAGTTTTACGAATGCCTCCGGGATGAGGTCCTGGGGCTGGGCGGTGAAATCCGAATGAATGCAGACACCATCGGCTTCACCGGTGGAGAGGATAAAAATATAACAGCCGTACTGTACAGGGATGGCAAGGGCAAGACTCAAAAGGTAAAAGCAGACTACGTTCTTTCCAGCATGGCTGTCAAAGACCTGGCAGCAGCCCTGCCGGAAGGATGGCTTGACGAGAAAGATAAAGAAACCGCCCAGACTCTTCCCTACCGTGATTTCATGACAGCCGGTCTTCTGGTGGACCGGCTGGAACTACAGAACCACACCCATCACAGGACACTGAATAATATAGTGCCAGACTGCTGGATCTATATTCAGGAGCCGGAAGTCAAAATCGGACGCCTCCAGATTTTCAATAACTGGTCTCCCTACATGGTGAAGGATTCCCTACACACCGTCTGGATCGGCCTTGAATACTTCTGCCAGGAAGGGGATGACCTCTGGTCCATGAAAGACGAGGATTTTCTCCGCTTTGCAGAACAGGAACTTGTAAAAATTCACGTTCTCCGCAAGGGGGCCGTGAAAGAGGGCCATGTGGTGCACATGAAGAAGGCATACCCTGCCTACTACGGAAGCTACAAGGATTTTCCAAGGCTCCAGCAGTCTCTGGATACCATTTCCAACCTGTACTGCATCGGCCGGAATGGCCAGCACCGCTACAACAACATGGACCATTCCATGCTTACCGCCATCCGGGCAGTGGAACTGATACAGAATCAGAGTACCGATAAATCTTCCCTGTGGAACGTGAATACGGAGTCCGACTACCAGGAAATCAAAGAGGAGGATCGGAACAGTGAGAAATAAATTATCTACTATCCTGTTTTTCCTAACCGTAATTTGTATTCTCTTCGCTTTTACATCCCGCTTTGACAATGATGGCTGGTTCCTCCTGAATTCAGGACGATACATAGAAAATTACGGCATTCCCCACACAGAGCCTTTTACAATCCATGAGAATTTTCACTTCGTCATGCAACAGTGGCTTTTCGATGTAATACTGTGGAAAATATATACTTTGGCCCATATGAATGGGATGCTGGCATTCAGTTGGATTTGTGGCGGAATCATTCTCTTTATTTACTATCATTTGCTCCAACTGACGGATCATAAAAATATAAAAGTATCCAGACTACTTACTATTGCCACAGGTATTCTGATGGCTCCCTTCTTCTGTCAACGTCCCCAAACGTTGTCCAGCCTCATCTTCCTCAGTGAAATTTATGTATTGGAACGTTTCAAAGGTAAAGATAGGCCACCCCTCCTTTTATATGTTCTCTTCTTTGCGTTTTCTGTAATCCTCATCAATGCCCATGCTGCCATGTGGCCCATGTTCTCTGTATTTCTCCTGCCCTATCTGGCAGAAGCGCTGCTGGGGAATCGACTCCCCTGGTTTACCCATACCTTCCACTGGCATTGGAAATACGTATTAGCTCTCTTTGTGCCAATTATCGCCGCCGGCTTCATCAATCCCTATGGCACGGAAGCCATGACCTATGCTTTCCATTCCTATGGATATAGGGATATTAATAATTTAGTGATTGAGATGCATCCTCTTGTCATCGATCTGCAATCTTTTACCTCAGTCATAGTACCGGTTATCATTCTTCTTACCATCGTATATGCCAGACATCCCCTTCCTCTCCGGCATATACTGCTATTTGCCGGTACAGGGCTCATGGCTATGATGGCTATCCGAAGTATCTTCCTCTTCCTCATTGCAGGCATTTTTCCCCTGGCTTCTATCCTGCGTACAAAAGATACTTCCTCTAATGCCTCTAACCGCACCTGGAAACGAACCTGGCCTCCCATGCTCCTTATGGGAATGGCCACATGTATTGGGGTCATAGGCATATTTGCCAGGAATACAATACCTTCCGGTAAGGCCATTCCGGTTTATATCATCGTCACCATACTGGTCTTCTTTTCCCTGGCCTGTGCTTTCATTTTATGGAAGCAGCGTTCTGATGCCATGTCTCTGTATACCAACAGCCGAAGCTTGTTTGCTTCTTTTGTCATTCTTCTTCTTTTCCCTATCTTCTTTATTTATTTCAATACAGCCATGGTGGATCCGGCCTTGAAAAAGAGCGTGGATATCATTGAAGAAGACAGTGCCGGAAAGCCCATCCAGCTATGGACGGGCTACAACGATGGTCCCTATGCAGAATTCCGCGGCATCCCCTGCTACATGGATACAAGGGCCGAAGTATTTATCCCAAAGCTGAACCATCAGAAAAATGTATTCCACGAATACGTAAGCCTCCTGTACGGCCGGCTGGATTACAGGGACTTCCTCGCTTCCTATCACTTCACCCATCTTCTCACTTCCGACATAGATCCCCTCTATACGTACCTTTTAAAAGATCCGAACTATACTCTCCTCTATGACTCCGATACAGACGAAACACTGGAAAAACAGAATGGGGAGAACGTAGAAAAACATTACCGGATATATAAATATAATCAGAGGTAAAAAGAAGCACACATCACTTTAATACTAAATGATGTGTGCTTTTTACTATGGGAGAGACTCGTATTGACTGTCTCCATCAGAATGTAAAGTTATTGATCCGGTTCCACCGGTATTACCGGACGATGAATTATCTCCAGCAAAATCGAATCGATCCCATTTGATATTATATCCTGATCCTTGATGTACCATAACTTGTTTAGCTACCATACTTCCTTCAAAGTTTGTATCAGTCTTCAAATCAATATATCCATTAGGTGCATAAAACAGTCCCTTTACAAGTTTATGAGGGGGGTAACCATCAATTGTTATATTTCCATGAAGTGAAACTACAGTAAGATGGTCATTGGAGCTAAGATTTTCAAACGTATTATTTATTATATGGATATTCCCGTATGCAATTATGGTCTTATATGTGCGCCAATCTCCAAAATTATAGCTCCAATCGGGGCTGGAATTATCAATAGCAATATACACTCCATCGTTTTTCGAGCGGTCTGCCGTAATTCCGTGATCGCCCATATTCCCCGCCGTAATAACTCCATGATTTTTCTTTTGTTCTTGAATAAAATCATAAATATTCTTTGTTTTTGGGTTATCCTTAGAGAGGGTAATATCAATAGGATCAACATAATGGCCATTCGCCGTTATGTCATTACCATTCTGGTCATGTAAGCGCCATTTCAGCGTATAGTTTTTCCTTAGCTCAGGATCCCATTCATTATTTCCAAATGGCCAAAGAACATTATCATCTTTCTGTGAAGTACTAAATTGGGACCCATCTTTAATAATAACTCCATTATCTTTGCCATAGAGAGCAAAATTTTCTCTTGCATAAATTTTTCCATCAATATGTGTGCCATTCGTACTGAACTGAACAGAATAGCGATTCCACTCATTAAAACGTCTTATCTCATCAGATGTACCTGTCCCCATGATTGCATAGCCAAAAACATCATCACTATTACTTGGAGTAGATTTGACAATCTTGGCCGTAGAATAAACACCCACATGAAGAGTATTGACATCAAACATTGCCAAAAAACTGGTCGGCACTTCTGCACTGGCATGTAAAGTCAATAGGATCCCTTTGGATTGGTCACCATCTTTAGGTTCCCGGTAAAAAATACCATTCCTCTGATCTCTATTTTTATCATAGCTATAAGTAAGCCCGCCACTATTTTGGGATAAATAGGTTCGAATCAACTTCTCTACATTGCCCTGATCATTACTAGAATACTGATAAGCCCCAGCCAAGACGGCAGCATCTGCTGCATTTTGAAGTTTAGCTCTAACGGCCCAGGCTTTTCCAAAGTCGGCTGCAAAGCCAGCACATATGAAAATAAAAGGGATAATGACAGCGGCTAAAACAAGGAATGCACCTCGCTGTCCGTTTTTCTTTTTCATCATTTTCCCCTCCTTGTCTGACTCATAACAATCTTTATTTTATTATACCCATTTCATAGTATATATTGTATTAGAAAGCAGTGCTATACCCATATTATATCAAACTTCAGGCACATCATCTAAAAAGCAGATAGGTCTACCGGCATCACCAATAAAACCTATCTGCTTTTTCATTTTTATTCACTCAGGCGTCTGTATAGCTGCTGTCATCGTCTTTATAGAGGGTCACGCCCCCTTCTGCACCACTGCTGCCGGAAGATCCGGAGCCGCCGCTGAAGCCGAAGTCCTTCCAGGTCACATCGGACTGGGCCTGTACTGACTGGGCCACGATGCTTCCTACGAGCCCTGCCCCTGCATAAAGGGTCACATCTCCCTGGGGTGCATAAACAAGGGCACGAAGCGGTTTATCTCCCGAAGGAGCAATGGTCACATTGCCATGGAGGGAAATGATGATCATGTAATCGGAATCGGACTGGCTCTGGTAATTATTGGGGTTAATAGCAATATCGCCGTCCACGATGATTACCTTATATTCCCGGTAATCATTAAAACCATCACCTCCGCGGTTCGTATCACTGTAATGACCGTCAGTCCGCACATAAACCGACTCATCGCTGCTGTTCCTGTACTTTTCTACCAGGCTGTAGATACCACTGGTATTGGAATTGCTGGGACTCAGGGAAATATCCCTGGCACCGGACTGGGCCACATAGTTTTCTGAAGCCACCACGTCCCGTCCTGCTGCCGTGCCATCATCAAAGCCAAGACGCATATAATGGCGCCAGGTATACTGCCCCTGGGCCCAGCTGTAGGGAGACCGGATCCAATCATCGTGGGTATAAAGACCTTGCCCCTCAGTTTCATTGACATGATCCCAGTAGTTATCCGAAAAATTGGACCACAGGTCCCGGTCATTGGCTATGGAGGTGGTAAAGTTTCCGGGATCAACCATAAAAGCCCTGCGTCCATTGATCACGTTATTCGTCAGATAAATGGGTCCATCGGCGTGAACCTTTCCCTTGATATGAAGATAGGGATGGTTGAAGTACAGGGCATTCTGATCCCAGGGATAGGAATTGTCCCAAGCCATATTATGGGGTTTACCTTTATGGCCCCCATAAATGGCATAGTCGAAAATACCGCTGCTCCCCTTCTCATCGGGAGTCACCTTTGCTGTGGAAACCACGGACACATGCATGGAATCCCGGCCGATGATACGGATAAAGTTGGTAGGAACCTCGGCGCTGTCATAGAGGGAAATAAGGGTCCCTTTGGTAGGATCCCCCTCTTTATAGCGGTACCGGATCCGGTCAATCTTATAACCGTCCCTGCCCATATTGGAATTCATATACTCTTCCATACGGGTGCGGGTATTTCCCTGGTCCTGGTTCACTTTATACACATAGGCCCCTGCCAGCACAGCAGCATCGGTCCCGTTCTGGAGCTTGGACTGATAGGCCCAGCCTTTGCCCAGGTCTGCCGCCAGGCAGGTAAAAAGAAATATGACAGGAACAAGAATGGCTGTCAGAACAAGAAAAGCGCCCTTCTGTCCCCTAAAAATCCTGCTAAACATCGGAACGTCCTCTTTTCAGTATGCAATTAAATGATAAACTTATAATCCCCGAACCAAAAACAGCGCAATTGTGGTCAATGCAAAATAGGGTCCATAGGCAAAGGCGGACTTCCGTTTCTTCTTCCCCGTCAGAAGAAGCAGGAGCGCCACCAAGCCGCCCAGAATAATCCCAATCATGGATACCGCAAACAGGGCATCGGTTCCCAGCCAAAGGCCAAGGCAGGCGATGAGCTTGATGTCTCCGCCGCCCAGTGCCCCACGGGACAATATTGCAATGATGAGAAACAGCACACCTCCTGCCGCTGCAGCAATCAGATGATCAATGGCTATGGGTAGAAACAGCGCGCAGCAAAGTACTCCTCCCGCTGCTAAAGGAATGATCATGTCATTAAAAATGCAGTACTGCTCAAAATCTGTTGCAATGATCAAAAGCAGCAATCCGCAAAGTGCAAGTGCCAAAACTAAAATAATTCCCTGTGAAACGAAGAAGAGTCTGATGCCGGTCAGGAAAAACAGCAGCGTCAGCAGCTTTACTCTGTACCTGGCCCTGCTTCCTACTGCATCAGGAAATGATAAAATCGAATGATTTTTGAGGTATAACCTATCAATCCACAGGGATCCATACTTTCCAAAGAAAAAGGACATCGCCAGCAAAAGCGCTCCATAAGCAATTAAGAAATAATCCATGACCGTCTCCCAATAAACAAAACTTTGTTACAATATTTTTTATTATACAACGAAAACTTATCAGAATAACAAATATCAGTGAAGTATTCCGTAAATAAGAAAAGGCCCCGATTGACGCTGCCAATCCAGGACCTTCTCTTATTTAATAAACTGTATTTCTGAAACCATCTGATTAATCTTCTGTATCGAAGATGAAAAGTTTATGTTTTTTATCAGAAACCAGTTTTGTAAATCTATCATATTGTCTCAATATATCAACAATAATCTCATCTTTCTTCATATAGCGGACAGGATACCCGGTTCTGCCATCCTCAAAATAACTCATGGGAACATAAACAACTTCACTATCAACTTGAGGCATGGAGTCATTTTTGATGGCAAAATCAGAAACATTATGGATTTCGCAATCAATACCATACTTGAAATTTCTAATAGAATCCTGCTTAATAATAAACTCCGCTTTAGGAAGCAGCGATTCAGAATCATACTCAACCGTAGCTTCTACTCCATACTTTTTCATCTCATCTGCCAGTTCTTCAAAAGCCGGTACAGCCACTTCCCTGATAAACTTTCTGGCATTCACGAGATCTGGTTTTCTAGACATAGAATGAAGCCTTTCCTTCCACAAGGAGCCCGTCCAGTAGGAAGTACAAACAGAAAGCCCGCGGCTGAAATATCCGTTATCGACTAAAAGACCGTCCCACAAGCAGAAGCAAAGAACAATCATGACAACCAGGAACGGAAGCGCCATAACCATCGTCATCGCCTGCAGTGCCCCAAGACCGCCGGAATATAAAAGGACAATAGCCAGAAGAGCTAAAGATGCGCCCCAGAAAATACTCTGCCATTTAGGGAATCCGGATTTGCCATAGGAAGCAATGGTATTGATAACAAAAATACCAGAGTCAGCCGAAGTTACAAAAAATAATGCAATGATGACAACAGAAATGAAAGATGTCACACTACCCAGCGGAAGATGATTCAGGAAAGCGAAGAGCAAAGCTTCTGTCTCGCCTGAAATTGCAGAAATAGAGCCATTGGTCTGCAAATCCACCCAGATGGCACTATTCCCAAAAATAGTCATCCAAAGCAGATTGAACAAAGTCGGAACGAACAAGACCCCAAGGACAAACTCACGAATCGTACGCCCTCTGGAAATCTTTGCAATGAACATGCCGACAAATGGCGCCCAGGCAATCCACCATGCCCAGTAAACGACCGTCCAGGAAGTGAACCATCCTTCATTTTCAGGATCATAGGCAAATGTCCTGAAACTCAAAGGAATAATATTATGGATATACTCGCCAAGATTCTGCGTGAAATCACTCATAATCATCATGGAAGGCCCCGCAAGCAGGACAAAAAGCAGCAGTCCAAGTGCTAAAAGCAGATTAATTTCACTTAAATGGCGAACACCCTTACCAACTCCTGATATCGCAGATAAAATCGAAAACGATATCGAAACAATTATGATGACAATCAGCTGGGGCATATCAATATGAGAAATGAAGCCAATCTGCTTCAATCCTGCTCCAAGCTGCAGAGCGCCGAATCCCAATGTTGTTGTAATACCGAAAATCGTACAGCAAAGTGCAGTTATATCAATAATACGGCCGAGAGCACCATCCAGACGATTCTTAAGCAGTGGATAAAAACCACTTCTTACGGTCAGCGGCAAATGATAGCGGAAACCAAAATACGCCAATGCCAGTCCAAGTACACCATAGATTGCCCAAGCGTGTATCCCCCAATGGAAAAATGTATTGAGCATGGCAGTTTCAGCACGAGCCCCCTGAGACAGGTTAGGATCAAGAGGAAGGGCATAGTGAGAAATTGGTTCGGCTACGCCAAAGTACATAAGTCCGATTCCCATTCCGGCAGCGAAGAGCATTGCAATCCAGGATAAAAACGGATACTCAGGTTCTTCATCATCATCTCCCAGACGTATATCCCCTAATTTGCTGACGCAGAGGAGAAGGAGAAAAATAACAAAGCAGGATACGCCAAGAATAAAGAGCCAGCCCCAAGATTTGGTAATCCATTGTTTTGCTTCATTGAGATAGTAACCTGAAGATCCCGGGAAAGCAGCACATGCAATCACAACTGCCAATATCACTATAATTCCGGGTATCGTGACCCATGAATTAAAAGTGGAACGGAATGGGAATTTACGAGAATCATCCAATGGAACCGCCTCCAGTCAAAAAACAATAATTTATAATAACTGCACTTCATCAATCCATTCTGATTAATAAACACAGCAAAAGAGAGATTAAGCCTAGTTGAGCTGTTCTCCCTAAACTCGTTATAGATAAATCTATAGCGATATATTAATATCTTTTATTATACCATAAGTCACTTATGTATCCAAATTATAAAATCTTAATAATGTTCGATAAGTGGCGAATCCGGAAGAAAACAAAAGAAAAATTATATAATCTGAATGAGTTTAGTAAAATACGGTTACCCTTCTATTTTTTATCGAAAAGCAGTATTCGATAACGTATAAATGGAAAATGAAAAAGACGTTGACTTGTAATCAGCCAACGCCTTGTACTTCTTAATCTTTCAAAAATTCTCACACATTGAGAATACATTGATTTCATTAAGATTTTAATATACCTTCACTTAGGATTCTATTCTCCTCTCACCATGCATTGTCAAAGAATTATCCTTTGTTCTGTCATATGCAATATTCCCGAGGGTAAGATTCGATTCTTCCATAGGTGCGCCCTGAATACCCATAATCTCTACCATAAAGTTGTACAGAAGATCATTAGTCCAATATGAACTCCTTTGATCGATCAAAGGAGAGAATAAATAAGAGTGATTTTCCCTATATCTTTCTGAAAAATGAGCAATGAGAGGAATACGTGTCATTTGATTGGAAAACTTAGTCGGTTCATGAGCCGTCCCATCATCAGGTTCTTCCCCATGATCAGAAAAATATATAAATCCCTGGAAATTAGGATTGTCCTTGACAAGGTCATACAGCCTGCTCACCACATAGTCCGTATAAAGTATAGCATTATCATATTCGCTGGTTTTGCTAACCTTACGATCAAACTTTTGATACTTAAAGGGATAACGTTCTGTATATAACTGATGACAGCCCATAAGATGGTATACAATCAGAGCATTGTCTGCATTTTTGAGGTCTGGAGTCTGATCTGCCAACTCCTCATCATAATAATTTGAGCGTATATATTCACCAACATCGCCATTCAACCAAATCTGATGATTGGCCATAGATGCGATTTCAGCTATAGGTGTATCAAAAATACCATAGCGCTCCTGATTACTGATCCAGTAAGTATCAAATCCCGCCGCGGCAGCAACTTCTATCAATGAATAGGCCTGTGCCATAGATACAGAATTATACTGATTCTTATCCGTCAATGCATAGGTCAAGACGGGAACCGTAGTCACATAATTTGAATATGCTTTTTTAAAACAGATGGTGCCTGGCTCTTTAACAAATTGAGACATCCAGGGCGTCGTATCAAAACGATATCCATAAACGGACATATGATCTCTTGCTGTTGACTCACCAATGACAAGTACATAGATCCCTTTATGCTCTGGAAGCACTGAGAGTGTACCTAAGTTATATAAATACTGCATCCTTTCCTGTCGGTTTTTAGCGAAAGAGGTATATCTTTTAACCGAATTCTTGAAGGAATCCATAATACGCACGGGTTCGTACCCGACAAATGAATATGTTACCTTCACACCTAAAAACAAAAGAAAAATTGTAAGAATTAACGACCCCCATAGATACCGGCGCGAAGCAAATTCAATACGTTTTCGCATGCTGATACAGATTATACGCACTACGTAACCAATAAAAATCCTAGAAAAGCAAAGAGCAGGCTAAATATATTTTGAGTCAATAAATAGTCTATAGCTTCTTTTAAATTTGTCTGATAGACCGCTAAAATAATATCGGAACGTAAATAATGATGGCTGACAATATAATATATCCAAAACAGCAAATTAGATAAAGCAAAAGGTATAAGGCTGAAAATAATCCACAGACCAGCAATTACACGCCCTACGCTGCATTTTCACAAAATAGCTGCAATATTATTAATGCAGAAGCCTATAAGGAGGATAGATATCCAGATTATACTCGCTAGAGAAATGTTTACAAAAATATCTAACGCCATTACGATGATATGATCAAATAATTTAATTAGAATTCCGCTGCAGAGAAAAAACATCATCCCGAGATATGCAATAAGAAAATTCCGTCTAAATCCGCAGATCCACCATGCAAAAGCAAAAAGAAGTGCAGAATATAAGACTCCAATATTAAATCCATAAGAATAAAAATGATCAGTCAGGATATACGCTAAAAATGTGATCATATATATATACAAAAAGATAACTAAAAACATCTTTTCAAGATTAACTTTATTCTTTGCTAAAAATTTATTCATAAAAGCTCTCCCAGATGCACGCTGATAAAATGATCACTGTCCGAGTGCAGTACAAAGTAGAAAGTGTCCTAAAGCAGATAAAAACAACTGCACTCCTATGTCTATATATAATAATTATCATTTAACTTATATAATAAAGCAACCTAAAAGACAATCATTCAAAGACATTTTGTTGTGTTTTGAATAAAGTAATAACTTATTCTGTCATAATTGCTGGATAGTTTCCTTGGATCATCTCGGCCCGTTGTTCACCGTATCGGCCGAGATGTATCTGAACATAATAGTATAGATAAAATAAAAACGCCAATCAAAACGATTGACATCCTTTCTATTAATCAGCGATACTTGTTGTTCGCCATTCCAGCCAAGATGAGGTAGCAGGTATTCTAACAAAATAAAAAAACGCCAATCGCAATGATTGACGTCCTTCTTTCTTAATCAGCTCTGCTTGTTCCTCCCAGCCATCCCAGCCGAGATGACACAGCAGGTATCTGCACAAATAAAAATAGCACTTACAATTAAGTAAGTGCTATTTTCTAGTTAATCAGCAGCTTCCTATCCTCCCAGGCCGCTTCCAGCCAAGTACTTTCGGCGTTTGTGAGCTTAACTACCGTGTTCGGCATGGGTACGGGTGTATCCTCACAGCTATCGCCACTGAATCTGAGAGTCTGTTCTCTCAAAACTATACAGAAGAAGTTCCGAAGGCTCTTTCAAGCCGGTCGTGCTTTTGTGAAATTAAGTTAAGACCTCGACCTATTAGTACTGCGTCGCTCCAAGCCTCGCGGCTCTTCCACTCACAGCCTATCAACCTCATCGTCTTTAAGGGGTCTTACTCATTGCTGATGAGAAGTCTCATCTTGGGACGGGCTTCACGCTTAGATGCTTTCAGCGTTTATCCTTTCCGGATGCGGCTTTCCAGCCGTGCCACTGGCGTGACAACTGGTACACCGTTGATCCGTCCACTCCGGTCCTCTCGTACTAGGAGCAGCCTCCCTCAAACTTCTTGCGCCCGCGATGGATATGAACCAAACTGTCTCACGACGTTTTGAACCCAGCTCGCGTACCACTTTAATGGGCGAACAGCCCAACCCTTGGAACCTACTCCAGCTCCAGGATGTGATGAGCCGACATCGAGGTGCCAAACCTCCCCGTCGATATGAACTCTTGGGAGAGATTAGCCTGTTATCCCCAGGGTAGCTTTTATCCGTTGAGCGATGGCCTTTCCACGCAGTACCACCGGATCACTAAGCCCGACTTTCGTCTCTGCTCGACTTGTCTGTCTCGCAGTCAAGCTCCCTTCTGCCTTTGCACTCTTCGGCCGGTTTCTGTCCGGCCTGAGGGAACCTTTGGGCGCCTCCGTTACTCTTTCGGAGGCGACCGCCCCAGTCAAACCGCCTACCTGAGATGGTCCGCAAGGTTGTTAATCTTCGCGTTAGAATCCCAGCAACAGAAGGGTGGTATCCCAACGTCGGCTCCATAGCAACCAAAGTCACTATCTCAAAGCCTCCCACCTATCCTGTGCGTCTGCCACCGGGATTCAATCTCAAGCTGCAGTAAAGCTCCATGGGGTCTTTCTGTCCAGTCGCGGGTAACCTGCATCTTCACAGGTATTTCAATTTCACCGGGCCCCTCGTTGAGACAGCGCCCAAATCATTACGCCTTTCATGCGGGTCGGAACTTACCCGACAAGGAATTTCGCTACCTTAGGACCGTTATAGTTACGGCCGCCGTTCACTGGGGCTTCAGTTCAAAGCTTCGCTTGCGCTAACCTCTCTCCTTAACCTTCCAGCACCGGGCAGGCGTCAGCACCTATACTTCAGCTTTCGCTTTCGCAGGCACCTGTGTTTTTGGTAAACAGTTGCTTGGGCCTCTTTTCTGCCACCCTTTTCTGTTCCGTGCGTTTCTGCACTTCGCCTACTCAGGGCCATCCTTCTCCCGAAGTTACGGATGCAATTTGCCGAGTTCCTTAACGAGGGTTTTCCCGCGCACCTTAGGATTCTCTCCCCGCCTACCTGTGTCGGTTTACGGTACGGGCGGATTTCGTCTCGCTAGAAGTTTTTCTTGGCAGTGTGGGATCCATGAGTTCGTCATAATCGCTTATAACTCCCCATCATGTCTCTGCTTTCAGAATCGGGGATTTGCCTCCGATTCAACATACGCACTTGGACGCGCTCTTCCAGTCGCGCGATCATGTGCCCTCCTGCGTCACTCCATTGCTCAAATGACTCCATCCGGTACAGGAATTTCAACCTGTTGTCCATCGCCTATGCGTCTGTGCCTCGGCTTAGGTCCCGACTTACCCTGAGACGACGATCGTTGCTCAGGAACCCTCGGGCTTTCGGTGGAAAGGATTCTCACCTTTCTTTTCG